>NZ_VEJN01000014.1:0-116158 GCF_007678615.1 Pseudomonas sp. DE0157 | reverse complement strand
CCGATGGTAGTGTGGGGTTTCCCCATGTGAGAGTAGGTCATCGTCAAGATTCATTTCGCAAAACCCCTATCTGCGCACGCAGATAGGGGTTTTGTCTTTGGGCTGAAAAACTTACGTATCAGCGTCGGTGTCGTCAAACGAGCAACCGCCCTTGATCCGCGCCGTGATATCGTTCCTGCCCAAGTCAACTCGCCCTTAAAGAGACCTGCCGATGTCCAGTACTCACCTCCAGCCTGGCTTCATGATCGTCCACGGCAATCGCCCCGACGACCTGCGCAGCCTGGTGGTGAGCTGGATGCGCCGTTACCCCCTGGCGCCTCTAGAGAACGAAATCGCGCTGGTTCAGAGCAATGGTATCGCCCAATGGCTCAAGCTCGCTTTGGCCGAAGACCCCCTAGAGGATGACCAGGGCGGTTGTGGCATTGCCGCTGCCATCGAGATGCAGCTCCCGGGTAGTTTCATGTGGCAGCTGTACCGCACCGTGTTGGGCCGCGATCAGATACCGGAAGTGTCGCTGCTCGACAAGGCACCGCTCACCTGGCGCTTGATGCGCCTATTACCCGAGCTGATTGAGCGGCCGCACTTCGAGCCGTTGCGGCGTTTTCTGACTGACGACAGCGATCTGCGCAAACGCTATCAGCTCGCCGAGCGCCTGGCCGACCTGTTCGACCAATATCAGGTCTACCGCGCCGACTGGTTGAAAGAGTGGGCCGCAGGACGGCATGTGCTCAATACTGCCCGTAGCGAACGCAAGCCCTTGCCTGTCGATAACTGCTGGCAGGCAGAGCTGTGGCGTGCCTTGTTGGAGGACGTAGGCGAGCAGGGCATGGCCCAGAGCCGTGCCGGCGTCCACCAGCGGTTCATGGCCTGCATCGACGAGCTGAAGCAGGCCCCGGCAAACCTGCCCGCGCGGGTCATCGTGTTCGGTATCTCCTCGCTGCCGGCCCAGACGCTTGAAGCGCTGGCCGGTCTCGCCCGTTTCAGCCAGGTGCTGTTATGCGTGCATAATCCTTGCCGCCATCACTGGGCCGATATCGTGGCCGACAAGGACTTGCTGCGGCATCAGTACAAGCGTCAGCAACGCCGGCCCGGCATGCCATTGGAACTCGATGACCAGTCACTGCACCAACACGCGCATCCCCTATTGGCAGCCTGGGGCAAGCAAGGCCGCGACTACATCAATCTGCTCGACAGCTACGACGACCCAGGAAGTTACCAGGGTGTCTTCAGCGATGGACGCATCGACCTGTTCACCGAAGGCTCACCCGTAACGCTGCTCAACCAGCTACAGGACGATATCCTTCAATTGCGCCCGCTGGCCGAATCCCGTGAGCAGTGGCCGCCGGTCAATGCACGCCGCGACCGTTCGGTGCGCTTTCACGTTGCGCACAGCCCGCAACGGGAAGTCGAGATTCTCCACGATCAGTTGTTGGCTCGCTTCAGCGCAGATCCCACACTGCGTCCACGCGACGTCATCGTCATGTTGCCCGACGTGGATAGCTACGCACCGCACATACGGGCCGTCTTCGGCCAGGTGCAGCGTAAAGACCCTCGCTACATCCCTTTTACCTTGACCGACCAGGGCCAGCGTGGCCGCGAGCCGCTGCTGATCGCCTTGGAGCACCTGCTCAAACTTCCCGAAAGCCGCTTTGCCGTCAGCGAAGTGCTGGACCTGCTGGACGTGCCGGCAGTACGGGCTCGGTTTGGCATTCGCGAAGGCGACTTGCCCACCCTACACCGCTGGATCGAAGGGGCCGGCATTCGCTGGGGGCTCAATGCCGAGCAACGGGCCAGCCTTGGCTTGCCGGAAGGTCTCGAGCAGAACTCCTGGCGCTTTGGTTTGCGGCGGATGTTGCTGGGATATGCCGTGGGTGTAGGTGATGCCTGCGATGGCATAGAGCCTTATGACGAGATAGGCGGGCTGGACGCTGCGCTGATTGGCCCGCTTGTCGCGTTGCTCGATGCGCTGGAAGTGGCGTGCCAAACCTTGTCATCCCCGGCCAACGCCGGCGAGTGGAGCGAACGCCTCAATGCCCTGCTGCACGTCTTCTTCCTGGCCGAGGATGAGCAGGACGAGTTCTTGCTGATCCAGTTGCAGGACCTGCGCGAATCGTGGCTGGATGTCTGCGAAACCGTGGACCTGCAAGATCCACTGCCCCTTACGGTGGTGCGCGAGGCCTGGTTGTCGGGCCTGGATCAAGGCAAATTGTCCCAGCGCTTTCTGGCAGGCTCGGTGAATTTCTGTACCCTCATGCCCATGCGGGCCATCCCGTTTCGCGTGGTCTGCCTGCTGGGCATGAACGACGGTGACTATCCTCGCGCGCAGCCACCGCTGGATTTCGACCTGATGGCCACCGACTATCGCCCAGGTGATCGTTCGCGTCGGGAAGATGATCGCTACCTGTTGCTCGAAGCCCTATTGTCGGCCCAGGACCAGCTCTACGTGAGCTGGGTGGGCCGCAGTATCCGCGACAACAGCGAGCGTCCTGCCTCGGTACTGATCGGCCAGCTTCGCGATCACATCGCGGCGGGATGGCAACTGGCTGATGCGCAAGCCGACACCAAACACGATCCGGGCCAGCAACTGCTTCACGCCCTGACCCAGGAACACCCGTTGCAGCCGTTCAGCCTGCGCTATTTCGAAAAAGGCAGCGTGCTGTTCAGTTACGCGCACGAGTGGCAAGTGCTACACCAGGCCCACAGCGACGACCCTCACGACCTGTCCGAGCTGACGCCCTACCAGGATGATGAGCCGCTGACATTGAACCAGCTGGCCGATTTTCTGAGGCACCCAGTGCGGCACTTCTTCAGTCAGCGGCTCAAGGTCTACTTCGAAGCGCTCGAAGCGCCCACGCCGGACGAAGAGCCTTTCGTACTCGACGCCTTGCAACGTTATGGCGCAAGTGAAGCATTACTCAGCGCAGCCTTGAGCGCACCCGAGGATGCCCAGCGTGCCCTGCATCAGCAAGCACGCCGCCTGCAGGCCCAGGGCCTGTTGCCCTTGGCCGGTTTTGGCGAGCTCTTGCAGCACGACCTAATCGAGCCGCTGCCTGACTTGCTGCAACGCCATGGGCAGTTGCTCGAACGCTGGCCGCGGCAGGTTGAGGGCGCACTGCCCGTGCATTTCGAACACGGTCCTCATCGGCTGGAGGGCTGGCTGGGCCGCGTGTTCCAAGGCGATGACCAGAGCGTGCTGAGCATCACCCCGGTCCCCAACACCATCAGTGCAGGGCGCAACAGCCTCAAATGGCATCGCCTCATCGCGCCATGGGTGACACACCTTGCCGCCTGCGCCGCAGGATACGCCTATCACACTGCGCTGGTAGCCAGTGACGTGACCCTGCTACTGGCGCCAGTCGGCCAGCAAGCGGCAGCACAGCTGTTGGGAGAACTGCTGGTGGCACGCCAGGCAGGCATGTGTGCACCGCTGCCAGTGGCGCCTAAGACGGCATTCGCCTGGCTCGCCCAGGACGAGCCGGACAAAGCCATGGCTGCCGCTGCCCGTGCTTACGAAGGCGACGAACGCACTGGTGCCGGCGAGCGCGGTGAAAGCGTTGCCCTGGCCCGGCAGTTCCGCGATTTCGCCGCGCTCACGGCCGACGAAACCTTCGAGGGATGGTGCGAGGCCTTGTACCGCCCCCTGTTCGACGCCCCCTGGCAAACCCTGGGCAACCCGGAGAAAAACGCATGACCCAGGCTCGGCCATTGGCCCTGAATTTCCCCTTGCATGGCAGTCAGCTGATCGAGGCCAGCGCGGGAACCGGCAAGACATTCACCATTTCGGCCTTGTACCTGCGCCTTATCCTCGGCCATGGTGGCGAGCAGGGTTTCGAACGAGAGCTGCTGCCGCCGCAGATTCTGGTGGTCACGTTCACCGACGCTGCCACCAAGGAGTTGCGCGAGCGTATCCGGACTCGGCTGGCCGAGGCGGCGCGGTTTTTCCGCGGTGAACTCGAAGCCGTCGACCCGCTGCTGGCGCAACTGCGTGACGATTATCCAGAGCACGCTTGGCCAAGCAGCGCCGCCCGGCTGGAAACGGCTGTGCAGTGGATGGACGAGGCTGCCGTATCGACCATTCACGGCTGGTGCCAGCGCATGCTGCGTGAGCACGCATTCGACAGCGGTAGCCTGTTCACCCAGAGTCTGGAAACCGACCACAGTGAACTGCTGGGGCAGGTGGTGCGCGATTACTGGCGGCGTTTCTGCTACGGCATGCAAAGCCAGGCCCTGGCGTGGGTACGTAGCCATTGGGTGAGCCCTGCCGCGCTCTTGCCCCGCATTCGCCCGTTGTTTGGCAGGGTGCGTGCCGCCCACCAAGGGCCTGAGCCCGAGACATTGATCCTTGAGGCGTTGCAGGCCCGCGATGAGCAGTTGGCCCGGCTCAAGAGGCCCTGGGCTGCCTGGGCACCGGAGCTGCGACAGCTCTGTCGCGACGCCGTGGCCGCCAAGCACGTGGATGGCAGGAAGATGCAGGCCCGCTATTTCGAACCCTGGTTCGACAAGTTGTGCCTGTGGTGCAACGACGAGCAGTGCGTAGAACTTGACCTGGGCACAGGCTTCACCCGTTTGACCCCTGCGGGCCTGGCCGAGGCCTGGAAAGTCGGCGAGCCGCCAGCGCACCCTGCACTCGATGCCATGCAAACCCTGCAACAGGACCTGCAGGGCCTAGCCAGTCCGGATGCAGCGCTGCTCGAACATGCCGCCAGTTGGGTTTCGGCGCAGTTCGAAGTGGAGAAGCGGCGCCGCGCGGAAATGGGCTTTGATGACATGCTCCTGCGGTTGCAGCAGGCACTGCACAGCGAGGCAGGCGAGCGTCTGGCCGGATTGATTCGCGAGCAGTTCCCGGTGGCGATGATCGATGAATTCCAGGACACCGATCCGATCCAGTACGGCATCTTCGAACGCATCTACCGCATCGGCGAGAACCACGGCGACACCGGCCTGTTCATGATCGGCGACCCCAAGCAGGCGATCTATGCCTTCCGCGGTGCCGATATCTACACCTACCTCGCTGCCCGGCGTGCGACCCAAGGGCGCTTGCACAGCCTGGACACCAACTACCGCTCCAGCGAAGGCATGGTCGCGGCGGTCAACCAGGTGTTCCAGCAAGCCGAGGCGCGTCCCGGCGGGCGTGGCGCCTTCCTCTTTCGGGAGGCGCACGACAACCCTCTGCCCTTCGTTGCCGTGCGCGCCCAGGGCCGCAGCGAGCAATTGATGCTTCAAGGGCAACCCTGCGCCGCACTTCAGTGCTGGCAACTACCCAGCGACGAGCCGGTTTCGGTGGGCGTTTACCGGCAGCAGATGGCCGCCAGTTGCGCGAGCCACATCGTGGGCCTGCTCAACGCCAGTCAACGCGGCGCGGCAGGCTTTGCGCACGCCAATGGCCAATTGCGCCCGTGCCTGCCTTCGGACATCGCCATCCTGGTGCGCGATGGCCACGAGGCGCAACGCATCCGCACGGAGCTCGCTGCCCGAGGCGTGCGCAGCGTCTACCTCTCCGACAAGGACTCGGTGTTCGCCGCCCAGGAAGCCCATGACCTGCTGGCCTGGCTCAAAGCCTGCGCAGAGCCGGACTCCGAGCGTCTGCTCAAGGCGGCGTTGGCCAGCTTGACGCTCGACCTGTCGCTGCCGGCGCTTGATCGCCTGAACCAGGACGAACGGGTGTGGGAAAGCTGGGTGATGCGGTTTCGCGCCTACCGCGACACGTGGCAGCGCCAGGGCGTACTGCCCATGCTGCGCCAGTTGCTGCATGACTTCGAACTGCCGCGAACGCTCATTCGCCGCACGGACGGCGAGCGAGTGCTCACCAACCTCTTGCACTTGGCCGAGTTGCTCCAGCAGGCCGCAGGCGAGCTGGACGGTGAACAGGCGCTGATCCGGCACTTGGCCGATCATCTGGCCAGTTCAGGCCAGGCTGGCGAGGAGCAGATCCTGCGCCTGGAGAGTGACGAGCAACTGGTCAAGGTGGTGACCATCCACAAGTCCAAAGGCCTGGAATACCCCTTGGTGTATCTGCCGTTCATCTGCTCCAGCAAACCGGTGGACGGTAGCCGCCTGCCGCTCGCTTGGCATGACAGCCAAGGCAATGCGCACTTGACCCTGACGCCGGACGCCACGCAGATCGAGCGCGCCGATGACGAACGTTTGGCCGAAGACTTGCGCCTTTTGTATGTGGCGCTTACCCGTGCCCAGCACGCCTGCTGGCTGGGGGTGGCCGACCTCAAGCGCGGGAATCACAAGCGCTCGAACCTGCATCGCTCGGCGCTCGGCTACCTGCTGGGCGGCGGCACTGAGCTTGCCGACTCCAAGCAACTGGCAGACTGGTTGCAAGCACTGGCCGATACCAGCGCGCACATTACCTGCCCAGGGCTTCCGGAGGCGGACCGGGCGGCCTACCAGACACCGCAGTTGCAGCATCAGCTGGTTCCAGCCCGTATGCCCCGCCGCGCGGCGGCCGAACAGTGGTGGATCGCCTCTTACAGCGCCCTGCGGATCGGCGAACAGGCGCTGGGCGTCGACAGTTCCCTGGCGCAACAACTGCTCGATGATGAGCGCGTCGATACCCAGGTTCTGCGCGAGGTCCCGGCCGATAGCGGAGACATCCACCGTTTCCCCCGCGGTCCCAACCCCGGCACGTTCCTCCACGGTTTGCTGGAGTGGGCCGGGCGCGAAGGCTTTGCCCAGGTGCGCGACAACCCGCAAGCGCTGGCCCGCACCGTGGGTCAGCGCTGTAACCGGCGCGGTTGGGAGGGCTGGATACCGACGCTGACCCAGTGGCTCACAGGCCTGCTCGACACACCGATGCCAGTGGCGCAAAACGGCCTGACCGTGACCCTCAGCCAGCTCACCCACTATCAGGTCGAGATGGAGTTCTGGTTTGCCAGTCATCAGGTCGATGCCCAGCAACTCGACCGCCTGGTGGCCCACTACACCCATCCAGGTCTACTGCGCCCAGCTGCGCAGCCGACGCTGCTCAACGGCATGTTCAAGGGCTTCATCGACCTGGCGTTCGAGCTGCAGGGGCGCTACTACGTGACCGATTACAAATCCAACTGGTTGGGCCCGGACATCCAGGCATATGACCCTGCCGCGATGCAGCAAGCCATCCTCGAGCATCGTTACGACCTGCAGTACGTGCTGTACCTGTTGGCCCTGCACCGACAGCTGCGCGCCCGCCTGCCGGACTATGACTATGACCTTCATGTGGGCGGGGCCCTTTTCATTTTCCTGCGAGGGGCCAACAGCAGCGGGCATGGCATTTATAACGCCAAGCCCCCGCGCGAGCTGATCGAAACCCTCGATGCGTTGTTTCGCGGCGAGCACGCGCCTGCTGCGCATGACCTGTTTGCCGGAGACGCCCCATGAGCCGAAGCCTCCTCGACCTGCTGCCCACCCCCCTGCAAGCCGAGCACCTACTGGCCCTCGCCCCTCAACACCGCAGCAGTGACCTGCTGCAACTGCTCGATCGCTGGGTCGAGCGCGGCTGGTTGCGGGCGCTGGACCGTGCTTTCGTGTCATTTCTGGAGACGCTTGCGCCGGGCAGTGACCCGCTGTTGCTGTTGGCCGCCGCCCTTGCCAGCCATCAACTGGGGCATGGGCACGTCTGCCTGGACTTGCAGCAGACCTTGGCCGAACCTGACTTCGCGCTCTCGTTACCGCCTGAGGGTGATGCATTGACCGGCCCGCTGCTGTTGCCCTCCCAGCTGCTGGCCGGCCTTGACCTGGACGCCTGGCGCCAGCGCATTGCCGCAAGCCCGCTGGTGGCAGCCGCCGATGCGCCCGGGCAGCACACACGGCCTTTGGTCCTCAGCGGCGAACGCCTCTACCTGCGCCGCTACTGGAGTTATGAACGACGCATCGACAGCACATTGC
This sequence comes from Pseudomonas sp. DE0157, assembly GCF_007678615.1. NCBI lineage: Bacteria > Pseudomonadati > Pseudomonadota > Gammaproteobacteria > Pseudomonadales > Pseudomonadaceae > Pseudomonas > Pseudomonas sp. DE0157. The sequence continues at coordinate 108,286 of NZ_VEJN01000014.1, read as the reverse complement.
GCCAACGCCTGACCCAGGCCGACGCCATACCCCCAGACCTGGCGGCGCGTCTGGACGCCCTGTTCGAGGGCGGCAGCCTCGCAGGGCAGGTGGACTGGCAGAAGCTTGCCTGCGCCCTGGCCACGCGCGCCGGGTTCAGCATCATCACCGGTGGGCCTGGCACCGGCAAGACCACCACCGTGGTACGCCTGCTTGCCTTGCTCCAGGCCCCGGCAGTGGAAGCGGGCAGGCCGTTGCGCATCCGCCTGGCGGCGCCCACGGGCAAGGCCGCTGCTCGCCTGACCGAATCCATTGGCCAGCAAGTCGAGCGTCTGCAGGTCAGCAGCGCCGTGCGTGGCCATATCCCCACTGAAGTCAGCACCGTGCACCGCCTGCTCGGCAGCCGTCCAGGCTCGCGACATTTCCGTCACAATGCCGCCAACCCGCTGCCCCTGGACGTACTGGTGGTCGATGAAGCCTCGATGATCGACCTGGAGATGATGGCCAACCTGCTCGATGCCATGCCGCCAAAGGCACGGCTGGTGCTGCTGGGTGACAAGGATCAGCTGGCCTCGGTGGAGGCCGGTGCGGTGCTGGGTGATTTGTGCCGGGATGCCGAGCAGGGCCGCTACTCCCCAGCGACCCAAGCATGGCTGGAGCATATCGGCGGGCAATCGCTGTCTGAAAGCGGTCTTGAGCCAGGTGATGAACAGCGCCACCCACTGGCTCAGCAAGTGGTCATGCTGCGCTTTTCCCGGCGCTTCGGCGAAGGCAGCGGCATCGGCCAGCTCGCCCGGTTGGTCAATCGCCAGCAAAGCCACGCGGCGCGCAACCTACTGGCCATGCCGCCGCCCGACGTCCACAGCCTAGCCCTGAAACAGGAGCATGACCGCGCCTTCGATCGCCTGCTGCTCGACGGCCTGGACCGCGGCGCAGAAGGCCCTCAGGGGTATCGCAGCTACCTGCGTACACTGGGCAGCCAGCGTCCGGCGCTGGACACTCCCTTCGACGACCCTGCGTGGGAGCGCTGGGCTGCCAAGGTCTTGCACAGTTTCGAGGATTTCCAGCTGTTGTGCGCCGTGCGCCGCGGCGCCTGGGGCGTTGAAGGGTTGAACGAGCGGGTAGCGCGGGTGCTGCACAACGCCCGCCTGATCGACAGCCAGCAGCCTTGGTACGAGGGCCGCCCGGTGTTGGTCACGCGCAACGACTATGGGCTGGGTTTGATGAACGGCGACATCGGCATCGCCCTGTGCCTGCCGGACGAACAGGGCAGGCCATTGCTGCGCGTGGCCTTTCCCCGCAACGATGGCAAGGGAGGCGTACGCTTTGTACTGCCCAGCCGCTTGAACGAGGTGGAAACCGTGTTCGCCATGACCGTGCACAAATCCCAGGGCTCGGAATTCGGCCATACCGCACTGGTCCTGCCCGACGCACTCAATCCGGTGCTGACCAAGGAGCTGATCTACACCGGCATCACCCGTGCCAAGCACTGCTTCAGCCTGGTCGAACCTCGCCAGGGCATCTTCGAGGAAGCCGTGGAGCGCAAGGTTCGACGTATCTCGGGGTTGATGCTCGAGCAGGTGTGAGGGCGAGCGCCGTCAGGGCTGGGTGCAGGACCTGGCAAAGCGCATCACCGTATCCTGCCCCATCATCAGTGCGGCATTGGCTTCGGTCACCTCGCGGATGTAGTCCCACAACAAGGTGATGCGCTTGAGTTTGCGCAGGTCTTCGCGGCAATACATCCAGAATTGCCGCGTCACCTCCACCTGATCGGGCAGCACCGTGACCAGCCGCGGGTCCTGCGCGGCCAGAAAACACGGCAGAATGGCCAGCCCCCGACCTTGAAGCGCCGCGGTGTACTGGGCAATCACGCTGGTACTGCGCAGGTGGGCCGTGGCCCCAGGGATCAGGTTGGCCAGGTACAGCAGCTCGGAGCTGAAAGCCAGGTCGTCGACATAGCTGATGAAGGGATGCCCGGCCAGGTCGGCAACGGCCTGGATCGGCGCGTGGCTGTCCAGGTAGGCCTGGGTGGCGTACAGGCGCAGCCGGTAGTCGCATAGCTTGCAGCATACATAGGGCCCGTGTTCCGGGCGTTCCAGGGCGATGACGATGTCTGCCTCGCGCTTGGACAGACTGATGAAGTGCGGCAGCGGCAGGATATCCACTGAAATCGCCGGGTATGCATCGACGAAGTGGCTCAGCTGCGGGGTGATGAAGAAGCTGCCGAAGCCTTCGGTGCAGCCCATGCGCACATGCCCCGACAGCGCCACCCCGGAGCCTGACACCTGCTCGCACGCCATGTGCAGCGTACTCTCGATGGCCTCGGCATAACCGAGCAGGCGTTGGCCTTCTGCCGTCAGCACAAAACCGCTGGTGCGCGATTTTTCGAACAACAAGGTGCCAAGCGCCCCCTCCAGCGACGTGATGCGCCGCGAGACGGTGGTGTAGTCCACGCTCAGGCGTTTGGCCGCGCTGCTGGCCTTGCGGGTGCGGGCTACTTCAAGAAAGAACTTCAAGTCGTCCCAGTTGAGCGCGCTCAGGGATGTGAGGTCTTTTTGCATGATGATCCGGAATTTTTATGCGTTCTTGTAGGATGTTTGCACATCTATACTCGAAACATGCCCTCTCACGCCACCCCGCGTTAGCGACGGCGCTGGCGATCTCGTCCTGACAATAATTCCAAGGAGAACGCAGATGAACGCACCCCAGTCCCCTGACCAGACCAAGGTCGAGCAGGCCAAGCTGCTGATCGATGGCCAATGGGTGGAGTCCCGAACGAGCGAGTGGCGCGATATCGTCAACCCGGCCACCCAGGCCGTGCTGGCGCGTGTTCCGTTCGCCACCACCGAGGAGGTGGACGCCGCCGTGGCAGCGGCCCAGCGCGCCTTTTTGACCTGGCGCCATACGCCGATTGGCGCGCGCATGCGCATCATGCTCAAGCTCCAGGCGCTGATTCGTGAGCACAGCAAGCGCATCGCCCAGGTGCTGAGCGCCGAACAGGGCAAGACACTGGCCGACGCCGAGGGCGATATCTTCCGTGGCCTGGAAGTGGTTGAGCACGCGGCTTCCATCGGCACCCTGCAAATGGGCGAATTCGCCGAAAACGTGGCAGGCGGTGTCGATACCTACACCTTGCGCCAGCCGATCGGGGTGTGCGCCGGCATCACACCGTTCAACTTCCCCGCGATGATCCCGCTGTGGATGTTCCCCATGGCCATCGTCTGTGGCAATACGTTCGTGCTCAAGCCCTCCGAGCAGGACCCGTTGTCCACGCTGTTGCTGGTCGAGCTGGCCGTGGAGGCCGGGGTGCCGGCCGGTGTGCTCAACGTCGTCCATGGGGGCAAGGCCGTGGTCGATGCCCTGTGCACGCACCAGGACATCAAGGCGATTTCCTTCGTCGGCTCGACCGAAGTGGGTACCCATGTCTACAACCTCGCCAGCCAGCATGGCAAGCGCGTGCAGTCGATGATGGGCGCCAAGAACCATGCCGTGGTGCTGCCGGACGCCAACCGTACGCAGACCGTGAATGCCCTTGTAGGGGCGGCCTTTGGTGCCGCAGGCCAGCGCTGCATGGCCACCTCGGTCGCGGTGCTGGTGGGCAAGGCCCGCGAATGGCTGCCGGACATCAAGCAGGCGGCGAGCAAGCTCAGCGTCAACGCTGGCTGCGAGCCGGGTACCGATGTGGGGCCGGTGGTGTCCAAGCGGGCCAAGGAGCGTGTACTGAGCCTGATCGAGAGCGGCATCCGAGAAGGCGCCACGTTGGAGCTCGATGGCCGCGACGTCAAGGTGCCGGGCTATGAGCAAGGCAACTTCGTCGGCCCCACCTTGTTCTCCGGGGTGACCACCGACATGCAGGTCTATACCCAGGAAATCTTCGGGCCGGTGCTGGTCACGCTCGAGGTCGATACCCTCGACGAGGCCATCGCACTGGTCAACGCCAACCCGTTCGGCAACGGGACCGGTCTGTTCACCCAGAGCGGCGCGGCGGCGCGCAAGTTCCAGAGCGAGATCGACGTCGGGCAGGTGGGCATCAACATCCCGATCCCGGTACCCGTACCGTTCTTCAGCTTCACCGGCTCGCGCGGCTCCAAGCTGGGAGACCTGGGGCCGTACGGCAAGCAGGTGGTGCAGTTCTACACCCAGACCAAGACGGTTACCGCCCGCTGGTTCGATGACGACAGTATCAACGACGGCGTGAACACCACCATCAGCCTGCGCTAAGGAGCACGACATGCGTATCGCATTCATTGGCTTGGGCAACATGGGCGCCCCCATGGCCCGCAACCTGATCAAGGCCGGTCACCACCTTGCCCTGTTCGACCTGAACAAGGAGGTACTGGCAGAACTCGGCGCCCTGGGTGGGCAGGTCAGCGCCTCACCACGCGAGGCGGTGGCCGAAAGCGACCTGGTCATCACTATGTTGCCGGCCGCCGCGCACGTGCGCAGCGTCTACCTCGATGACGATGGGGTACTGGCCGGGATCCGAGCTGGCACGCCTACCGTCGATTGCAGCACCATCGACCCGCAAACCGCCCGCGAGGTGTCCAAGGCGGCGGCCGCCAAGGGCGTGGACATGGGCGATGCACCGGTCTCAGGGGGCACGGGTGGGGCGGCGGCCGGTACGCTGACGTTCATGGTCGGGGCCAGCGACGCACTGTTCTCAGCGCTCAAGCCGGTGCTCGAGCAAATGGGCCGCAACATCGTGCACTGCGGCGAAGTGGGGACGGGGCAGATCGCCAAGATCTGCAACAACCTGCTGCTGGGCATTTCGATGATCGGTGTGTCCGAGGCCATGGCACTGGGCAATGCCTTGGGTATCGACACCCAGGTGCTGGCAGGGATCATCAACAGCTCCACCGGACGCTGCTGGAGCTCCGACACCTATAATCCCTGGCCTGGCGTGATCGACACGGCGCCGTCTTCGCGTGGCTACACCGGCGGCTTCGGCGCCGAATTGATGCTCAAGGACCTGGGGCTGGCCACTGAAGCTGCGCGTCAGGCCCGCCAGCCTGTGATCCTTGGCGCCGTTGCGCAACAGCTGTATCAGGCCATGAGCCTGCGTGGGGAGGGTGGCAAGGACTTTTCAGCCATCATTGAGGCCTATCGCAAGCCACAGTGAGCAAAGGGGCACGTCATGAACGTGCAGGGGGCGGCTCATCGCGCCCCCTGCGTCTGCGAATCAGGCGAAGACGAAGTACTTGCGCACCGTCTCGACCACCTCCCACGTGCCCTTCATTCCTGGCTCGATCACGAACACGTCACCTGCCTTGAGGTGCTTCGGTTCCTCGCCTTCCGGGGTGACGATGCAGTAGCCATCGAGGAAGTGGCAGTATTCCCACTTGTCATAGTTGACTTCGAACTTGCCTGGGGTGCAGATCCAGGTGCCCATGATCTTGCTGCCGTCGGCTGACAGGTAGGCGTTCAGGTTCACGGTGTGCGGGTCGCCGCCGATACGTTTCCACTTGGTAGCGTCCACGACCGGGGTGGGGCAGGTTTCACGCAGCACGGTGATGAAATCGGACATGGCACAACTCCTGTGACTGGTTGAATGACCCGTCACCATAGGTGTTGAAGCGCCCGTGCAGTTGCCTGAAGTCGACGTCCAGGTGCCTGGCCGCGCTGTTCATGCAGATTCAGCTCAGGCTACAGGCTAGTTCGCTACCAGGCGTTGGCGCCGCTTCAAGCCCACCAGTAACGCACGAAGTGGAAAAAAACCGGTGCAGCGAAGCAGACCGAGTCGATGCGGTCGAGCATGCCGCCATGGCCTTCGATCATATGCCCCCAGTCCTTCACGCCACGGTCGCGCTTGATCGCCGACATCACCAGCCCACCAAAGAAGCCCATGGCATTGACCGCCAGGGCCATCAGGGCAGCCTGCCAGAAGCTGAACGGCGTGATCCAGCACAGCAGCGCGCCGATCAGCGTGGCCAGTGCCACGCCGCCCACCAGGCCCTCGAGGGTTTTGGAGGGCGAGAGGTTTGGCGCCACCTTGCGCTTGCCGAACAGCTTGCCGCACACGTACTGCAGCACATCACTGAGCTGCACCACCACGATCAGCCAGGCGATAAGCAGCAGGTTGCGCCCTTCAAAACCGGGAATCTCCAGAGTCATCAGCGCCGGTACCGCCGACACGCAGTACACCGCGATCATCAAGCCCCACTGCACCTTGGAAGCCCGCTCCAGAAAGCGCGTGGTGTCGCCCCCCAGGCTTGCCAGGATCGGCAGCAACAGGAACAGGTAGACCGGAATGAAGATGCTGAACAGGCCATACCAGTCCATGGCGATCAGCACGTACTGGACGGGCAGCGCAATATAGAACGCCGCTGCCAGGGCGGGGTAGTCACTGCGCCGGGTGGGGGTGAGGGTCATGAATTCGCGCAAGGCGTAGAACGACACGCCGTAGAACAACACGATCACGCCGTATTTGCCGAAGACGAAGGCGATGCCGATCACCAGCACCATGACCCACCAGGCATTGATGCGGGCGTTGAGGTTGTCGATCACCGCATGGGGCCCGGGGCCTGCGCGCCATTTCAGGACACGGCCGATCACACTGGCGAGCAGCAGCAGGGCGCCGATGCCGGCGAACAGCGCGAAGGTATTGTCGTGCATGTCAAACGTCCTTGGGGGCTAGATCGAGCAGGGCCTGGCCAGCCCGCTCCAGAAAGGCTTGCTTGCTTTCGTCGGCCTGCAGGTGCAAGGGTTCGCCGAAACTCAGGGTGCACAGCAACGGTAACGGCAAAGCGCGTCCCTTGGGCATCACCCGATTGAGGTTGGCGATCCACACCGGCACCAGCTCGACCTGTGGGTGGGCCGCCGCCAGGTGGTACAGGCCACTTCGCAACGGCAACAAGGGCTCATCGCTGAGGTTGCGTGTGCCTTCGGGAAAGAAGATCAGCGAATCGCCCTGGGCCACGGCATCGAGCACCGGTTGCAAGGGGTGACCCTGGCCTTCGTCGCGTTGTCGCTGGATCAGCACGCCATTGAACACCTTGCGGATGAGAAAATCGCGAATACCCGGCTTGGCCCAGTAGTCGGCGCCAGCTACCGGCCGAGTGCGACGCCGCAGCGTCTGGGGCAGCGATGCCCACAGCAGGACGAAATCGCCGTGGCTGCTGTGGTTGGCAAAGTACAGCCGCTGCACCGGAAGGGGCGTGCACCCCAGCCAGAGGGCTCGCGCCCCGGTAATCAGGCGTGCGGCCGAAGTGATCAGGTAGGCGGTGAGGTTGGCGAGCATGGAGCGTTCATCATCCTTTGATAGACAGTATCAGCACGGTAGCCAAGGCCACCGTGAGTTGCAGGCCCAGGCACAGGGCCTGGCGACGCAGCAGGCCGAGCGCAGCCCGGCTGCGCAGCGGCCAGGTACGCGCATCGGTCGGCTGCGGCTTGAGCCCATGGTCGAACAACGCGCGGTCCAGCGCCTGCATGTCTGCCGCCAGGTCCTGGCTTTGGGCCAGGTGCGCGAACAGCTCGGCATCGAGCGCAACGCGAATGGCCCAGTACTTGTGCAGCATGCCCAGGCCAACGAGCAGCAGGCACGGCACAACCGACCAGGGCGACAGCGCCGCGCCGAGCAACGGCACCAGGCCGAACCCGAGCGCCAGCAGGGTCATGCCGTCCGAGAGCCCTGCCAGTTGCCGACCCCGGCGCAGCAGGCTGGCGACCAACACAAGGTCCACTCAGCGCACCCGTTGAGCGAGGCTGACACTGAAAATCCCCCACTCGTCGATGCGTTGGGTCACCTTGCGAAAGCCCGCTGCTTCAACCAGCTGGTCCATTTCTGCCTGGCTGCGGCGACGCATCACCCAAGCCTGGCCACCCCGGTGGCTGGTCAAGGCGCGCGCAATCATCTCCAGTTGCGGATGCCACGGTTGACCGGTGTAGACCAGGTAACTGCCATCCTCCATCGCCTGGGCCAGGCCAGCCAGTGAATGGCTCACCAGGGTGTTGCTGGCGAACAGTTCGTACAGGCCTGACACCACTGCCAGCGTCGGAGGCTGTTCCAGCGTCGCCAGGCTATGGCGGTCGAAGGCATCGCCCTGAACGAAACGTGCAATGTCACCCAGGCCCTTTTCCTGGATCAGTGCGGCGCCTTGTTGCACGTTGAGCGGGCTGTAGTCGCGCAGCAGGATTGACTCAGGGCGCTGATCGACCTGTTGCAGGGCTTCGAGAATGTAGCGGCCATGGCCGGCTGCGATATCCACGATGTGCACCGGGCGGCCGGCATCGCGCAGACGATCCATGGCCAGGCGCAGCAGCGCTTCGACATGCACCTTGCGCTGGCGAATGCCACGCCAACCGATGGCATTGAGGTAGTTCTGGTCGACCAGGCGGCCCAGCCCGCCTTTACCCGCGGGCTGGTTGCGGTACACATAATCCAGTGTGCTGCCCGAATCGAAACCCGTGTCGAAGCCAAGCCGCACGCCGTCCGCTACCTTGCTGCCCAAGCGCAGCCCTGCACGGGTGGCGCGCCAGTAAAGCCCGCGCAGCGAGTGGCGGGGCAAGGGCGCGGCCAGGCTCTCGGCCTCGGCGCAACTGGCGCCGATCTTGTCCGCATCGAGCAGCGAAAGCCGTTCGACCGGGCAGGCGAAGCAGTGCTCGACGAATCGCTCAATACGGCGCAAGGCGTGTGTCCGCTCGCGCTCGCCCAAGGTGTCGTGGAAGAACCCTGGCAGCACGTGCATCTCCTTGCGCGCACTGCCCAGACGGTCGAAGAAGCGCTGCTGAGGTGCGCGCTCGACCACCAGGTCTGCACCGGAGACCAGCAGTTGCGTGGGTAGCTGAATCGCCTGGGCGTCGGCCACCACTCGGTCGGCGGCATCAAACAGGCCTAGCAGCATGGTCACCGAAATGGGCCGGCTGATCAGCGGGTCTGCCTTGTACGACATGACCCGTTCCGGGTCATGGGTCAGCAGTTGTGGCTTGACGTAGCTGTTGACGAAGAAATTGCCGCGCACGGCCTTGAGCAGCTTCAGGCCAGGGCGGGCAAAAGGTACGTACAGCTTGACCTTGAACGCCGGAGACGCCAGCACCAGGCAACGTACCTTGGGTGCGTAATCATGCGCCCATGTGGCCACCAGCACCGCGCCGACACTCTGCGCCAGCACCACCAGGTCCTGTTCGGCCAGCCCGTGGCGGGCCTGAATGTGCTCGATGAACGTCTGCACATCGCGCACGCTGGTCGCAAAGCCTGGGCTGTCCCCGCGTGCGCCGGGCGACAGGCCGTGGCCGCGGGCATCCCAGGCAAAAAAGTCATAGCCCGGCATGGCCAGCTCATCGGCCAGGTGGGCCATTCGCCCGCCGTGTTCATGGCCGCGGTGGAACATCACCACCGCCCGACGCGGCTGGTGTTCGTTGCGCGTGGCAGGCCAGTGACGGTAGTGCAGCTCGACACCGTCATGGGTGGAAAAATGCAGGCTTTGCGCTTGGCGCATGGTCGATATCCTTATGCGACGGGCGAAGACTCAGCGGGTTTCAGCCAGCCCGTGACGCACCCGGTTGTAGAGGGTATAGAGGCAGAGCGCCAGGATCACAAGCAGCAATCCATTGACCCAGGTGCCGTCAAGCAAACCCAGGGCGACACCGGTACCCAGTACGCCGAAGGCGAAGGCGCGGTCGCTCTTGCCCATGGGCCCGTCGTAACGGCGCGATGCACCTGCCAAGGGGCCCATTACGCCCGCGTATTCGCTGACCGTCGCCAGCAGCACCACCAGCACCACCAGCGCCGGCCACACGCCCACCAAGAGCGCGAACGGCAGGTACAAGGCGGCATCGGCGATCACGTCGCACAGCTCGTTCAGATAGGCGCCAAGGGTGGATTGCTGGCCAAATTCGCGCGCCAGCATGCCGTCGATGGCATTGAGTGCCATGCGCAGCAGCATCCATATTGGCACCAGGATGAACAAACCGTGGAGGTGAGGCAGGGCCGCTAGCAACAACCCTAGCGCAACGGAGATTACGGCAGCGGCGAGCGTGACTTGGTTGGCCGTGATGCCCCGGTCATACAGGCGCTGCACCAGAGGCCGCAGCAGGGCCTGGAAACGGGGTTTGAGCTGGTAGATCGATGCCACTGGCAAGTCCTTTTTGGTGGGGCGTTGTCGCGCATTCTGGTGCAGTCCTGGTGGCCGGTAAAGCCGCAGGTACCATGACTGCGCTGCAAGAAGTTTCAGGTCCGCTCGGTGAATACCCCCACCAATGCCGCTGCATAGCCTGGCAGGGCCGCGAAGTCCCGCGCGCACAACAGCAACCTCCGGTTAGCCCAGGGTTCCTGCAGTGCCATGGCCCGCAGCGGCAACACCCCTTGCCAGCGCTGCACCGCCGCCAGGGGTACGACGCCGACGCCGGCACCGCCTGCGACCATGCGCAACACACCCTCCAAGCCCTCGGCACGGACCCTGACGCGCATGCGCTGGCCTGCACGCAGCGCCTGCTCCTCCAGGTAAAGGGCCAGGGCACTGGCCGGCCCGAGACCGACATGACCATGGGCCAGGCTGTCGACGAAGCGCGGTGTGGGAAGGTTGGCGAGCGGGTGATCATTCGGCGTCACCAGTACCAAAGGGTCGTCGCGAAATGGTCGAGTCTGTAGATGCTCGCTAGGGGCTGCGCTGGAGATGATACCCAGGTCGGCCATGCCCTGGGTGATGGCCTGCACGATGCGCAAGCTCGGGTGCTCCTGCACATCCACGCTCATCCCAGGGTTCTCGGCCAGGTAGGCCGCCAGCAGTTCGGGCAGGTATTGGGTCAGGGCCGCGGTGTTACACAGCAAGCGCACCTGGCCCTGATGCCCTTGCGCGTACTGACCCAGGTCGAATTGCAAGCGCTCGACCTGTTGCGCGATGAGCCGGGCATGTTGCAGCAAGGCCTGCCCCGCAGGCGTGGGGCAGACACCCCGGCGATTGCGCAGCAAGAGTGCAACGCCCAGGGACGCTTCCATGGCACGAATCCGGGCGCTGGCTGCCGGCAGCGAAAGGTGGCTGCGCCCAGCGCCGGCGGTGATATTGCCGCACTCGACGGTGTGCCGGAAAAGCGTCAGGTCAACGAGGTCAAAATGCATGAGGCTCTGTCTGGGCAATAGGCTGACCACGAATATGACAGATGTTCAGCACGTCATGCATTGACCATGATGGGCACATGATGACCTTCACAGCGTTTTACCAAGACCTTGGCCCACTGTTAACTGCGCTGGTATTTGCCACCTTTCTTCTGGCAGGTGCCGTCAAAGGCGTGATCGGGCTCGGCCTGCCAACCGTTGCCATGGGGCTGCTGGGCCTGGCTATGCCACCTGCGCAGGCTGCTGCGTTGCTGATCGTCCCCTCCACGGTGACCAATCTGTGGCAACTGGCGGCAGGGGGGCATTTGCAGGCGTTGCTGCGCAGGCTGGGCCCGATGCTGGCCATGATCTTCATCGGCACCTTGCTGGGCAGTGTGTGGCTGGGCATCAGCAGTGGCGCCTGGGCCGCGCACGCACTGGGGGGCGCACTGATGGTCTATGCCGTTTACGGGCTGGCTGGGCCGGCCTTGCGCGTTGCGCGGAAACGGGAAGGGTGGCTAGGTCCTGTCTGCGGCCTGGCTACCGGGGTGATCAGTGCGGCCACGGGCGTGTTCGTGATGCCGGCAGTGCCTTACCTGCAAAGCCTTGGTCTTAACCGTGACGAGATGATTCAGGCCCTTGGGCTGGCATTTACGGTGTCCACCCTGGCGCTGGCCTTCGGCCTTGCCGGGCAGGGCGTACTCGGCGGTCCGGCGCTGGGTGCCTCTTTACTGGTGGTGGTGCCCGCCCTGCTTGGCATGCAGGCGGGCCAGTGGCTGCGTCGACGCGTCAGCGCACACTTGTTTCGCCGCTGTTTCTTCGTGGGCCTGATGCTGCTGGGCGTGCATTTGCTGATCAACGGTTAGCGGATGAGCCGCTGAGCATGTCGACCCGTTGGATTTCGAAGTCGCGCTCCAGGTAATCCATGCGCCGGTCGAAAAAAGCGGCCATGTGCGGCAGGGCCGAGTGCACATCCAGTGCCGCCTTGTTCGCCCAGACTTCGAAGAACACGAACAAGCTCGGGTCCTGCTGATCGCGCAGCATGTGGTATTCGATACAGCCAGGTTCGCGGCGGCTGGGCTCGACATAGGGCCGGAACAGTCGCTCGAAGGCTTCTGCCATTTCCGGGCGTGTCTTGGCTTTGAGAATGAAGGCGTACTGCTCGTTCATGACGTTCTCCTGCTTCGGGAGTGCTAGAGATTAAAGCAATAATCCCTGTCGATTCGTGATCTTGAGGCAAATGTATTTTGCCGTTGATTGGCTGTTTCCCAACCGGGCCTGACTTTAACCTGCTTGCCTGCAATCAGTGTCCAGGTCCGGGAGGCCCCTATGAAAAATATCCTGCTACTCAACGGCGGCAAACAGTTTGCCCATTCCGCCGGGCAGCTCAATACCACCCTGCACGAGGCCGCACTGGCGCACCTTGACCGTGCAGGTTTCGACGTGCGCCAGACCTTCATCGACGGGGGCTATGACGTGCAGGAGGAGGTGGAGAAATTCCTCTGGGCTGACGTGGTGATCTACCAGATGCCAGGCTGGTGGATGGGCGCGCCCTGGACCGTCAAGAAGTACCTCGATGAGGTCTTCACTGCCGGGCATGGCAGCTTGTATGCCAGTGATGGTCGTACTCGCTCGGATCACACGCAAAAATACGGCAGTGGCGGGCTCATTCAAGGCAAGCAGTACATGCTGTCGCTCACGTGGAATGCTCCGCAGCAAGCGTTCGACGAGGCTGACGACTTCTTCGAGGGCAAAGGTGTGGATGCGGTGTACTTCCCTTTCCACAAGGCGCAGCAGTTCCTGGGCATGAGCGGCTTGCCGACCTTCCTGGCCACCGACGTCATGAAGCGACCGGATGTCCCGGCCGCGTTAGCGGCCTATCAAGCGCACTTGGACCGCGTGTTTGGCAAAGCTCAGTAGCCCTCTGGCTTGCGGGCATCGCTGGACTTCCCTCGCGCAAGCGGCTATCTAGACCCTGGCGACTCTATCCACAGGCCTTGATGTGAAAACCCGATCCGAAGAACTCCAGGTGTTCGTCGCCGTCATCGACGGTGGGTCTATCTCTGCAGCGGCCGCGCAGATGGGCCAGACGCCCTCGGCAGTCAGCCGAACCCTGGCGCGCCTGGAGGCCAAGCTGGGCACCACGCTGGTCAACCGGACCACCCGGCGCATGGACCTGACCGAGGAAGGACGGTTCTTTCTCGAACAGGCAAGGCAGGTGCTGCGACAGATGGACGAGCTGGAAGAGCGCCTGGCGATGAACCGGCAGACGCCCACCGGTCGCCTGCGGGTCAACGCGGCCACGCCATTCATGCTTCACGCCATCGTGCCCTGGATAGGCGAGTTCCGGCAGCAGTACCCCGGCATCGAGTTGGCGCTCAACACCGATGACCTGATCATCGACTTGCTTGAGCACAGTACCGACGTGGCCATCCGCATTGGCGAGCTGGCCGATTCCAGCCTGCACGCGCGCAACCTGGGTTGCAGCCCGGTGCAGGTACTCGCCAGCCCGGTTTATCTGAGGCGTCACGGCACACCGCAGCGGGTCGAGGATCTGGCCGATCACTGCCTGCTTGGCTTCAGCCAACCCGAGACGCTGAACCAATGGCCTCTGCGCCATGCTCAGGGCGAGCACTGGACCATTCGGCCCACGCTGGTCGCGTCCAGCGGCGAGACGCTGCGCCAGCTGGCGCTGGCCGGGGAGGGCATCGTCAGCCTGTCGCACTTCATGACCCACGAAGACATTCGCAGCGGCCGTCTTCAGGTCGTGCTGCCCCAGGCCAATAACGGCCACCGTCAGCCCATCCATGCGGTGTACTACCGCAATACCCAACTGGCCCTGCGCATTCAATGCTTCCTGGATTTCATCCAGCGCAAGTTGGCGATCTACGCCTGTTCAGTTGCCTGAACGCGACATCTGCTGCCTAGGGGCGGCGCGTTCTCGACGATGAGATTGCACAGGCCTGACGCTTGGGTCTTACTGACGGTCCCACAAGAACAACACCCAAGGAATGTGTCATGCGTAGCGTCCCTTTCCAGTACCTGGCTCTGGCAGCCGCGCTGTTGGGCAGCTCATCGGTGTACGCCGTTGCCCTGGAGGGCGGGGCTGTCGCCGCGCCTGATCAGTACGGCGCCCAGGTAGCCGCCGATATCCTGAAAAAAGGCGGCAACGCGGTCGATGCCGCGGTAGCCACCGCATTCACGCTGGCAGTCACTTACCCCGAGGCCGGCAACATTGGCGGTGGTGGTTTCATGACGTTGTTCGTGGACGGCAAGCCCTATTTCCTCGACTACCGTGAAGTGGCGCCCAAGGCGGCCACGCGCAACATGTACCTGGATGACAAGGGCGAAGTGATCGAGAACCTGAGCCTGGTGGGGGCCCGTGCTGCGGGCGTACCAGGCACGGTGATGGGCTTGTGGGAGGCTCATCGCAAGTTCGGCAAGCTGCCATGGAGCGAGCTGCTGACACCGGCCATCGGCTACGCCAAAAACGGCTTCAAGGTCGCGGACAAGCAGTATCAGTACCGCAACGATGCCCAGGGCATGTTCAAGACCGCCACCAACTTCAACGACTACTTCGGCAGCATGAAGGTCGGTGAGCTGTTCAAACAACCCGAGATGGCCCAGACCCTCGAGCGCATCGCCGACAAGGGCGTGAGCGAGTTCTACCAGGGTAAGACCGCCGACCTGCTGGTGGCGCAGATGCAGGCCGATAAGGGGCTGATCACCAAGCAGGACCTGAAGGACTACAAGGCCGTGTGGCGCGAGCCAATGGCCGTCAGCTGGCGCGGCAATGTGGTGTACACCGCGCCTCCGCCCAGTTCCGGTGGGGTTGCCCTGGCCCAGCTGTTGGGCATCAAGGAGGACCGTGCCGCCGATTTCAAGGGTGTGGCGCACAACTCTGCGCAGTACATCCACCTGTTGGCCGAGATTGAAAAGCGCGTCTTCGCCGATCGGGCCGACTACCTTGGCGACCCGGCTTTTACAAAAGTGCCCGTGGACCAGTTGGTGGCCAAGGATTACCTGGCTAAGCGCGCAGCGCAGGTCAATCCCAAGGCCATTTCCGCCACCGATCAGGTCAAGCCAGGGCTGGAGCCGCACCAGACCACGCATTTCTCCATCGTCGACAAGGCCGGCAATGCAGTCAGCAACACCTACACGCTCAACCTCGATTACGGCAGTGGCGTGGTGGTCAAGGGGGCCGGGTTCCTGCTCAATGACGAGATGGACGACTTCAGCGCCAAGCCAGGTGCTGCCAATGCGTTCGGCGTAATCGGTGGCGATGCCAATGCCATCGAGCCGGGCAAGCGCATGCTGTCTTCAATGAGCCCCAGCCTCATGACCCGTGACGGCAAGGTGGAGCTGGTGATCGGCACGCCGGGTGGGTCGCGTATTTTCACCTCGATTTTCCAGGTGATGAACAACCTGTACGACTACGGCATGCCGCTGGACAAGGCAGTGGCTGCGCAGCGGGTGCACCACCAGTTGCTGCCCAAGGACACGATCTATTTCGACAGCTATGCGCCGCTGACCGGGCAGGTGGCCGCTGATCTGAACAAGATGGGTTATGTGTTGGAGGACCAAGGCTGGGAGATGGGCGACATCCAGGCCATTCGGGTCAATGGACAGACGCTTGAGACCGCGTCCGACCCACGTGGTCGTGGGGTAGGGATGGTAGTGAAGTGAAAAGGCTGATGGCGCGCCGGAGTGCTGGCATTCAGCCAATGGCTGGGGACCGCAACAAAAGCTGAGGCCGCTGTGCGGCCTATCGCGGCACAAGGCCGCTCCCACAGGATTCGGGTAGCCTCTGGATACGCAAACCCGTGGGAGCGGCCTTGCCGGGGCGCCGGACCGGCCGCGATGGGCCGCAAAGCGGCCTCAGGTAACCAGCTCCACGACAGGCTGCACAAACTGCTGCGGCGCCTCTGCTACGGCCCACCGTCCAACCCTCTGCTTCAGGTCAAACCCGGAACCGGCTGACCAGCATTTGCAACTCACCCCCAAGCCGCGCCAGCTCAACGCTCGACGCCGCCGTCTCGTCGCTGGCCGAGGCCGTCTGCTCCGACACATCGCGCACATTCAGGATGCTGCGGCTGATCTCTTCAGCCACCGCGCTCTGCTGCTCGGCCGCAGCGGCAATCTGCTGGTTCATCGACTGGATGCTCGACACGGTGCCTGTGATGTTCTCCAGCGACTCACCCGCCTTGCGCGCCAGTTCGACGCTGCTGTCGGTCAAGGCGCGGCTGCCCTGCATGGCATTGGCCACCTGCTGGGTGCCATTCTGCAGGCTGGCGATCAGCTCTTCGATTTCCTCGGTCGACTTCTGCGTACGCTGAGCCAGCCCGCGCACTTCGTCTGCCACCACGGCAAAACCGCGCCCGGCTTCACCCGCACGCGCCGCCTCGATGGCCGCGTTGAGGGCCAGCAGGTTGGTCTGCTCGGCCACCGACTTGATCACGTCCATGACGCTGCCGATTTTCTGGCTTTCCTGCTGCAACGCGGTCATGGCCTCGGTGGAGCGGTGCATGTCCTGCGCCAGGCGCTCGATCTGGCAGATTGCCTCGCCCACCACCCGATCCCCGGCCCGCGCTTCGCCATCGGCACCTGTGGCCGCCTGCGAAGCCTGTTCGGCATTGCGCGCCACTTCCTGAACCGTGGCGGCCATCTCGTGCATCGCCGTAGCCACTTGGTCGGTTTCGACTTTCTGGCTGTTGGCACCGGCACTGGTCTGTTCGGTCACGGCTGACAGCTCCTCGGCAGCGCTGGCGATCTGGGTCACGCCATCGCGAATGCCGCCGATCAGCTCGCGCAGGGTCGTGCCCATGCGGGCAATGCCTTGCTGCAGCACCCCCAGCTCGTCGCGGCGGGTGACATGCAACTGCTGGGTCAGGTCACCGCTGGCGATTTTCTCAACCGCGGCCAGGGTGTCCTGCAACGGCCGGGTGATCTGCCGGGTGATCAGGACGGCTGCCACGATGCCCACCAGCAATGCCAGCAGGGTGGCGATGGTCTGCAAGGTGCGCGCCTGGCTGCTTTCGACGTCGCGACGCTCCAGCTGGATCTTGTACAGCGCATCGCTGTGCTTGACGATGTCCGCGCCCTGAACCGTCATCTCGGCGCGCGCACTGGTAATGGTGGCCACGGCATCGCGGAATTGACGCGTAGCTTCACGGTAGTCGGTGACTGCGCGCTCGAGCTGTTGCACCCGCTCGCTTGGGCCGGACAGCTCACGCTTGAGACTATCGACCACCGCAAGCGCCGCATCGAGCTGGCGCAGAGCCGCTTGTTCATTGTCCGCCGTGTTGTCGGCGATGTAGCCGCGTACATCGATACGCACCTGCATCAGTTGCTGGCGGGCCTTGCTGATCAGCTGGTACTGCGCAAGGCGCACGCTGTCGGCCTCTGGGCGAGCCATGACTTCCTGGCTCAATGCCTCCATGGCTTGGTCAGCCTGGTTACCGGCGCGGGTCATGGCGGCGCGGGCGGCACGGCTGGCGTCATAGCCCTGGCGCATCTTGGACAGCGATACCTTGTAGGCGCTGATGATGTCGCCCAGTTCGCCCAGCAACTTGACGTTTTCAGGGCTCTTGAACGTGTGCTCCAGGTAAGCCTGCTGCTTGCTGAAGGTGTCGAGCTTGGCCAAGGTGTTGGCAGCAGCGGCGTCATCGCCGTTGGCGATCATGTATTGCAGGCGGGCGATACGCAGGTCGGTAAGGTCCTTGTTCAACTGGCCGATGTCGCTCATCCAGTTGCTGCGGTCGATGAGACCGCCCAGGCTCGTCCAGCCCACCAGGGCCAGCAGGCCGGTCAGGATCAGCACCAGGCCGAAGCCCAGGCCGAGTTTGAGGTTGACGCTGATATTGGCAAACCAGCTGTTCATGCACGCACTCCAGAAGTTGTTTTCGCTCTCTTGATCTCCGATCGCAAGGCGTTGTTATTCTGGATGCCCGCTCAATCGTGCTGGAGTTATCGGCCGTTGGCGAGGAAGCTGAAACGCTTTTTCAGCCGTAAGGGCGATACGGCGCGTTTCAGCGACCACAGGTGCTGTAATAGTCGAATCAATCAGGTGCAACGCTGAACATGTTCAGAGATTACGCGCGCTGAAGGTGTCGCAGCTGTCGACGTCGCCTTGAGCGAACCCGGCCTTGAACCAGCGTACGCGTTGCGCCGAGGTGCCGTGGGTGAACGAGTCGGGCACCACGCGCCCTTGACCTTGTTGCTGCAGCCGGTCGTCACCGATGGCATTGGCGGCATTGAGCGCTTCCTCCACATCGCCAGGTTCCAACCAGTTCAGGCGTTTTTGTGCCTGGTAGGCCCACACGCCAGCAAAACAGTCAGCTTGCAGTTCCTGGCGCACCAGCAGGCCATTGCTGCCTTCCATGCGCTGGCCGCTGCGTCTTGCCGCATCCACCTTGGCCGAGACGCCAAGCAGGGTCTGCACGTGGTGGCCGATTTCATGGGCGATCACGTACGCCTGGGCGAAGTCGCCGGCAGCCGAGAAGCGTGTTTCCATTTCCCGGAAGAACGACATGTCCAGGTACACCTGCTGATCCGCCGGGCAGTAGAACGGCCCGACCGCCGCGGTGGCAAAGCCGCAGGCAGAATTCACCTGACCACTGAACAGCACCAGCTTGGGGTCCCTGTACTGTTTGCCGGACTGGGCGAACAGGGCTTGCCAGGTGTCTTCGGTGTCGCCCAATACGGAGGCGACGAATTCTGCCTGCTGGTCATTGGCCGGTGGCGCCTTGCCATCGGTCACGGCAGGCGCTTGCTGCTGCATCTGGCCAGTCAGTTGACCGAGGATCTGCAAGGGATCCTGGCCCGTCAGCCAGCCGATCCCGACAATCAGCAAGATGGCGCCAAGCCCCAGCCCTTTGCCACCGCCAAAGCGCATGCCACCGCCACCTGCGCCCCGTGCATCGACCACATTGTCGCTACGCCGGCCTTTTCGCCATTCCATGAGTGCTCTCCAGAGCGTGAAACAAGAAGACAAATATTAGTTCAACACAGCCTCAGGTGTCAGAGCACCGGCAGCTGTCTAGCGCATTGGAGATTGCCGGGGCGGCTGAATTCAATTTCATCGGCCCCGACCTGCACAGGGTCCAGGCTCAGCGCCGCACCAGCAGCACACCGCTTTCCATGTGGTGGGTGTAGGGGAACTGATCGAACAACGCGCAACGCTCGATCCGGTGGGTATCGTGGAGCTGGGCAATGTTCGCCGCGAGTGTTTCCGGGTTGCACGAAATGTACAGGATCCGCTCGAAGCGCCGGGTCAGCTCGCAGGTGTCCGGGTCCATGCCGGCGCGCGGCGGATCGACGAAGACCGTGCCGAATGCGTAGCTTTTCAGATCGATGCCTTCCAGGCGGCGGAACGGGCGCACCTCGTTCAGCGCCTGGGTCAGTTCTTCAGCCGACAAGCGCACCAGCCGCACGTTATCCACAGCGTTTTCGGCCAGGTTGCTCAGTGCAGCATTGACCGAGGTCTTGCTGATCTCCGTGGCCAGCACCTGGCGCACCCGGGTGGCCAGCGGCAAGGTGAAGTTGCCGTTGCCGCAGTACAGCTCGAGCAGGTCGTCATCGCGCTCGCCAATGGCCTCGAAGGCCCAGCTCAGCATCTTTTGGTTCACGGCGCCGTTAGGCTGGGTGAATGCACCTTCAGGCTGGCGATAGCTGAACACACGGCCGGCCACGTCGAGCTTTTCAACCGCATAGTCACGGCCGATGACCAGGCGCTTGCCCTTGGAGCGGCCGACAAGGCTCACTCCCAGGTCTTCAGCCAGTTGCCGCGCAGTCACTTCCCACGCTTCGTCCAGCGGGCGGTGGTAGCACAGGGTGACCATCGCATCACCGGCCAGGGTGGTGAGGAATTCCACCTGGAACAGGCGATTGCTCAATGCCTCGCTGGCCTGCCAGGCCGCCTTCAGGCGCGGCATCAGGTCGTTGATGCGCTCGCTGGCAATCGGAAAATCGTCGATCAGGATAGCCTTGTGCTTCTCGCCAGGGGCGAACATCGCATAGTGGCGCTGGCCGTCCTCGCGCCACAGGCGGAACTCCGCACGCAGACGATAGTGCGCGCGCGGCGAGTCGAACACGGCAGGCTCTGGCGCACCAAAGGGGGCCAGCAGCGCACGCAAGCGGGCGGCCTTATCCTGCAGTTGCGCGTCGTAGGCGCTAGGGTCGAATGCAGCACTCATGCGTTGAACCAACCCAATTTGATGACGAACAGGATGGAAAGAATCACCAGGGCCGCGTTCAGGTCATGGCGACGCCCGGAAATAAGCTTCACGGCGGTCCAGGCGATGAAGCCGAAGGCAATGCCGTTGGCAATCGAATAGGTCAGCGGCATGGCCAGCGCGGTAACCACCACCGGGGCGGCTTCGGTGACATCGTCCCAGTTGATTTCCGCCAGGCCCGAGGCCATCAGCACGGCAACGAACAGCAACGCCGGCGCCGTGGCGAATGCCGGTACGCTGCCGGCCAGCGGCGCGAAGAACAGGGCCAGCAGGAACAGCACGGCGACCACGATGGCCGTTAGGCCCGTACGGCCCCCGGCGCTTACGCCAGCCGCAGACTCGATGTAGCTGGTGGTGGTCGAGGTGCCCAGCAGCGAGCCGGCCATGGCCGCGGTGCTGTCGGCAATCAGGGCGCGGCCCATCTTCGGCATGTGGCCGTCCTTGCCCATCAGCCCGGCGCGCTTGGCTACGCCAATCAGGGTGCCGGAGTTATCGAACAGGTCGACGAACAGGAAAGCGAAGATGACGCTCACCAGGCCCACATCCAGCGCCCCGGCAATGTCCAGTTGCAGGAAGGTCGGCGCCAGCGAAGGCGGCATGGACACGATGCCCCCGAATGGCGTCACGCCCATGGCAATGGCGGCCACAGTCACGGCCAGAATGCCGATCAACACGGCGCCGCGCACCTTCAGCGCTTCCAGGCCTACGATCAGGAAGAAGCCCAGGGTGGCCAGGATCGGTGCCGGCTGGCGCAGGTCACCCAGGCCAACCAAAGTCGCAGGGTTATCCACGACGATGCCCGCGTTATGCAGCGCGATCAACGCCAGGAACAACCCGATACCCGCCGCAATGGCCGAGCGCAGGGGCAGGGGAATGCTGTTCACGATCCATTCCCGGATCCGGAAGATCGACAGCAGGAAGAACATCACCGCCGACAGGAATACCGCGCCCAGGGCCACCTGCCAGGTGTGCCCCATGTGCAGCACCACGGTGTAGGTGAAGAATGCGTTCAGGCCCATGCCCGGCGCCAAGGCGATCGGGTAGTTGGCGATCAGGCCCATGGTGGTCGAGCCAATGGCCGCCGCCAGGCAGGTCGCGACGAACAGCGCACCCTTGTCCATGCCCGTCTCGCCGAGGATGCTCGGGTTGACGAAGAGAATGTAGGCCATGGCCAGGAAGGTGGTGACGCCCGCCAGTATCTCGGTGCGCACATTGGTGTTGTGTGCTTTTAGTTGAAACAGCCTTTCCAGCATGCCCGCTCCCCGAGGCGCCCCCGGCGCCATGAATATGTCGACCCCATCAGCAAAGCACAGACCGTACCGGCTGCCGTGATTTCTATGGGGCAGAAAAAAGCCGCGCATCATACCAGCATGCCGTGCAGGGGCCTATGGCCGTCTGGGAATAGACCGGCCCCGCCCGGTGCGCATGGCGTGCAGGGCCGCTGGGGTGGCTTTTCAGCCTTCGTGCAAACGGTCTCGGTTGGCCAAGGTGGGGAACAGTTTTATCCACACCCCCGTCACCACCAGGGTCCCCACCCCACCCATGACGACGGCCGGGACCGTACCAAACCAGTGCGCGGTGACCCCCGATTCGAATTCGCCGAGCTGATTGGAGGCACCGATGAACAGCCCGTTGACGGCGCTGACGCGCCCGCGCATTTCATCCGGGGTATGCAACTGCACGAAGGCGCCTCGAATGACCATGCTGATCATGTCGGCAGCGCCCAGCACCACCAGGACCGCCAGGGAAAACCAGAAGGACGTCGAGAGGCCGAACGCAACAGTGGCCACGCCAAAGACGCCAACTGCCGTGAACATGGTTCGGCCCACCTTGCGCTCGAAGGGAAAGCGCGCCAACCACACCGACATGAGCAACGCGCCCACCGCGGGCGCCGAACGCAGCAGCCCAAGGCCCAGCGGGCCTGTCAGCAGGATGTCCTTGGCAAATACCGGCAGCAGCGCCGTGGCCCCGCCCAGTAGCACGGCGAACAAGTCCAGCGAGATGGCGCCCAGGATATCCGGTCGGCTGCGAATGAAACGAATGCCGGCCAGCAGCGACTCGACGGTGGCACGGCCGCGTTGAACGACCTGTCCTCGCACGTGCAGGCTCAGGGTCAGCCCACAGGCTATGGCATAAAGCACCACAGTCGGGCCGTAGACCCAGCCGCTGCCGAAGGCATACAGGAACCCGCCCACGGCGGGGGCCACGATGGTGGCCGACTGAGTCGCAGAGGCCGAAGCGGCGACCGCTCGTGGAAACAGGCCCGCGGGCACGACGTTGGGCAACAGCGCCTGGGTCGCCGGCATCTCGAACGAACGGGTGGCGCCGAGCAGAAACGCCAGCACGAAAATCAACTCGCGGCTGACCTGGTCCGTGGCGCTGCCCAGCGCCAGGGCCAGTGCGATCAGCCCTTGCAGGCCTTGGCACAGAGCGGCGACCTTGCGCCGGTCATAGCGGTCGGCCACATGGCCTGTATGCAGCATGAACAGCACACGGGGTGCAAATTCCACCAGCCCCACAAGCCCCAGGTCCAGCACGTTGCCGGTCAGCTGATACAGGTGCCAGCCAATCGCCACGGTCAACATCTGGAATCCGCTGGCGGTGAAGACCCGTGCCAGCCAGAACGCCAGAAAAGGGCGATGATGACGCAACAGCAGCGGTTCAGTCTCGGACATCGGACACCTGTGACCTCGATGCAAGGAAGCTCCGCAGCCTATCATCTGTATGTAACAAATAGTTGCTGTTTACCGTGTTCGACACAGTTTCCGTGCCGCTGAACAGGGGGTGGGGCAACCGGTCACGCGGCAAACAACCACACCTCGCACCGGGCTGTTCGGGGCTATGCTTGACTCATATCGTTGACCTGGATCAATCGTTACGTTTGCAACGATCCCCGACGATTTCGGCCTTTGGCCGCAATCCCTGCACATCGAACAGAACAATTCCAACATGCCGTACTCGACTATGTGGGGGCAGTGGGCGAAAGGGCCGAGTGCCCGACCGCCGGATTATCTGATGAGGTAGCACCTATGTTCGGTCTGGAGGCACTGGATCTTGCCCGGATCCAGTTCGCGTTTACCGTATCCTTCCATATCCTGTTTCCTGCCATCACCATCGGCCTGGCCAGTTACCTGGCGGTGCTCGAAGGGCTGTGGCTCAAGACAGACAGGCAGGTCTATCGAGACCTGTACCACTTCTGGTCGAAAATCTTCGCAGTCAACTTCGGCATGGGCGTGGTCTCGGGCCTGGTCATGGCCTATCAGTTCGGCACCAACTGGAGCCGTTTCTCCGAGTTTGCAGGTTCGGTCACCGGGCCCTTGTTGACCTACGAGGTGCTGACCGCCTTCTTCCTCGAAGCAGGTTTCCTGGGGGTGATGCTCTTTGGCTGGAACCGCGTGGGCCGTGGCCTGCATTTCTTCGCTACCTGCATGGTGGCGCTTGGAACGCTGGTTTCAACCTTCTGGATCCTGGCCTCGAACAGCTGGATGCATACCCCGCAAGGTCACGAAATCATCGATGGTCGCGTGATTCCGGTTGACTGGTTCGCTGTCATCTTCAACCCCTCGTTCCCGTTCCGCCTGATGCACATGGCCACGGCGGCGTTCGTCGCTACCGCCTTCTTCGTAGGCGCGTCGGCTGCCTGGCACCTGCTGCGTGGGCGCGACAACCCTTCAGTGCGCAAGATGCTCTCCATGGCCATGTGGATGGCGTTGATCGTCGCGCCGATCCAGGCAGTGATCGGCGACTTCCACGGCCTCAACACCCTCAAGCATCAGCCGGCGAAGATCGCCGCTATCGAGGGGCATTGGGAGAACCCGCCCGGCGAGCCTACCCCGCTGATCCTCTTCGGCATCCCGGACATGCAAGCTGAAACGACACGGTTCAAGATCGAGATCCCGGTGCTCGGTAGCATCATCCTCACCCACAGCCTGGACAAGCAGGTGCCGGCCTTGAAGGAGTTCCCGCCTGAAGACCGGCCCAACTCCACCATCATCTTCTGGTCCTTCCGCATCATGGTGGCGCTGGGCATGCTGATGATCGCCGCTGGCGTGTGGAGCCTTGTATTGCGCAAGGGCGGCAAGCTGTACACCTCGCGGCCGTTCCTGCACTTCGTGACCTGGATGGGGCCTTCCGGGTTGCTGGCAATCCTCGCCGGCTGGTTCACCACCGAAATCGGCCGCCAGCCCTGGGTGGTCTACGGGCTGATGCGCACAGCCGACGGCGTTTCCAACCACAGCTATACCCAGCTGGGGTTCACCCTGGTGGCGTTCGTGGTGGTGTACTTCGCGCTGTTCGGCACCGGGTTCGCCTACATGATGCGCCTGGTGCGCAAGGGCCCGCATACCGGCGAAGGCGATCAGCAGCGTCCGGGCGGTCCTGGCCGCAAACGCACGCCGGCGCGGCCATTGTCCGCCGCCGACGAAGGCAGCGATGCTACCACTGCAGACCTGAGCAAGGGGAACTGAGTCATGGGTATCGATCTTCCACTGATCTGGGCCGTCATTATCATCTTCGGCGTCATGATGTACGTGGTGATGGACGGTTTCGACCTGGGCATCGGCATGCTCTTCCCCTTCGTCAAACAAGAGCGTGACCGGGACGTGATGATGAACACAGTCGCACCGGTCTGGGATGGCAACGAGACCTGGCTCGTGCTGGGTGGCGCGGGGCTGTTCGGCGCGTTCCCGATGGCTTACGCGGTCGTGCTCGAAGCGCTCTATCTACCGCTGATCCTGATGCTGATCGGCCTGATCTTCCGTGGCGTGGCCTTCGAATTTCGCTTCAAGGCCACCGATGCTGGCCGCCATCTATGGGACAAGGCGTTCATCTGGGGTTCTCTGGTGGCGACGTTCTTCCAAGGCGTAGCGCTGGGCGCCTTCATCGAAGGCTTCAAGGTGGTGGATCGGCATTACGCCGGCGGCTCGCTGGACTGGCTGACACCCTTCAGCATGTTCTGCGGCCTGGGGCTGATCGTGGCCTATGCACTGCTGGGGTGTACCTGGCTGATCATGAAGACCGAAGGGCCGCTTCAGGAGCAGATGCACAAGCTGGGGCGGCCGCTGGCGCTCGTGTTGCTGGCCGTCATGGGTGTCGTCAGCCTGTGGACGCCAATCGCCTATCCGCAGATTGCCGACCGCTGGTTCAGCATGTCCAACCTTGTGTGGTTCATGCCGGTGCCGATCCTGGTGCTGTTGACCTTCTACAACCTGTTCAAGGCAGTAGCCCGCAGCGCGAACTACACACCGTTTCTGTTGACGCTGGGGCTGATCTTCCTGGGTTACAGTGGCTTGGGCATCAGTCTGTGGCCCAATATCATCCCGCCATCGATCTCGATCTGGGAGGCTGCCGCGCCACCGCAAAGCCAGGGCTTCATGTTGGTGGGAACGCTGTTCATTCTACCGCTGATCCTGGGTTATACCTTCTGGAGCTACTACGTGTTCCGCGGCAAGGTCACCCATGACCAAGGCTATCACTAGGAGACTGCACCATGACCCGTGATCAGGACGTGGCAAGCAAGAAACCGCTGTGGCAGCGCCTGGGCTGGCTGGTGCTGATCTGGGCGTTGAGTGTGGCCGCGCTGGGTGTGGCGGCATGGTTGATGCGCCTGTTCATGAGCGCAGCCGGCTTGACCACCCACTGAACCCCGGCATCAGCCGGTAGTACGCCGAACGCGCCTGCTCACCCAGGCGCCGTACGCTGTTCCACCTAGTCGACAGTTACTTGCGCGCCTTGAGCACCACGAATTTGGGCGTTGCCGCCACCTGCTCCACGCCCCGGAACAGGCGGGCAAGCTTGCTGTGATAGCCCAGGTGGCGGTTGCCCACGATGTACAAGGCGCCGCCGACCACCAGCGCCTCGCGGGCCTGCTGGAACATACGCCAGGCCAGCACGTCACCCACCACTTGCTGCTGGTGGAAGGGCGGATTGCACAGCACTACATCCAATGACTGTTTTTCGATGCCGGCCAGGCCGTCTGCGGCCAGGAAGTCGGCTGGGCGATCACCCAGCGCACGCTGCCAGTTTTCCCGTGCCGATTGCACGGCCATATACGACTCGTCCACCAAGGTGTACTGGGCGTCTGGATTTTTTAGAGCGCTGGCGATGGCCAGCACGCCATTGCCGCAACCCAGGTCCGCGACCCGGGCGTTGCCCAGGTTATCCGGCAGATGCGGAAGAAATGCCCGTGTGCCAATGTCCAGGCCTTCACGACAGAAGACATTGGCATGGTTGAGCAACTCCAGCGCTGGCGATTCGAGGCGATAGCGGCTGGGGTAGGGCGATGTAAAGGCAGGGCGCGCATCCACCGTGGCGGTCAGTAGCCGGGCTTTTTTACGTGCCAGCGAGGCTTGCACAGGGCCGACATACTTTTCCAGCAAGTCGCCGGCAGCACGGGGAAGGTGCTTGATCATAGCCCCGGCAATCACCTGCGCCTGCGGCGCCAGGTGCCCTTGCAGCCTAATGAGTTGATCTTCGAGCAAGGCAAGCGTCTTGGGCACCCTGACCACTACCCGATCAAAGGGGCCGTTCCAGGTTTGACAGGCAGGCACGAACGAAACGCTGTCGGCAGGCAGGCCGTTACGTGCCAGGTTCTTGGCCAGCGCGAGTTGAGCAAGGTAGGAGTCGCCGCTGCTGGTCACCTGCAGGTGCCTGGCGAGGCTTGCCGCCAGCGCCCCGAAACTGTCGTTGAGCACTAGCACACGGCTGCCGGCTGGCAACGCCTGGGCATGCAATTGTTCGAGCAGGTACTCATCGGCGGCGTCAAAGGCCTGCAAGGGATCGTTGGCCTGGTCCGGCTGGCGGATCAGATCGAGTTCGGCGAAGGGCGTGGTCAACAGGGGCATGGCAATCTGGCTCGGGTACAAAGCTGCCCGCAACCGTTCGCTGCGGGCTTAGTCGAGCGATTCTACAGGGCTTTGGCTGGGCTCGCAGGCCCGGGATCAGATCCAGCCGCGCAACGCGGCGATGGCGACAGCGCCCGCTTTGTTGGCGGCGTTGGTCTTGGTAATGACGCTGCGAATGTGAAAGTTCACCGTACTCTGCGACAGTGACAGGATGCAGGCGACATCGGAAGCAGTCTTGCCTGCCGCAGACCACTTCAGCACTTCCAACTCGCGTTCGCTCATTTTGGGCTGGGAGGGGCACAGTGCATCGAGGTGATGCGCGCTCAGCACCGCATGTACGGTATGGCACAACCACTGGATGGCCCCGGCTTTTTCGAACAGCTCGGCGGTCTCGACGGTGCGCAGCGGCCTGGACACGCTCATCTGGCTTTCGTTGTGCTGCAGATCATGCAAGGACTGGGTCCAGCCATGACGCAGGCCATGCTCGCAGGCTGCCTCGCGAAAATGCGGTGCCTCGCGGTAGACCTCATCGCTCCATACCACAGGATTGGTCGAGCGGTGGCTGAGCGCAGCCGCCGCGTCCTGCTTGTAGAATTCTCCGCGCTGGTAGCGCTCGATCCATGCGCTGGGGTAATTGCTGTACAAGTAATGCCGTGGTGTCTGGGTAGCAATCTGAATGCGAAGCTTAAGTCCCACATACTCGAAACCCAGATCCTGAACCAGATGCACCGCGATGTCGAACAGCTTCCGAGGATTACGCTCACTCACCAGGGCGTGTAGGTGCTCGGGGTTCCAGTGAAACATGTGAGTCTCCAAGGGCGACGCGGCCCAGTCCGTATGGGTTCGAAGGCAGTGTAGATAGCTCCAAACCGGTGTGTCCGTCTTTTTCGCTATAACTGTGCTGTGCTTCTGTATATCTTTGTACAACTTTCGAAGCCGCAAAAACCCAGTGGTTTTTATCGCGGGCGCTTTGCGCGACACTGTAGGGCCCCAAGATATGGAGCCCGACATGACCGCCAGCGACGAAAAATTCACCCGCCAGACCTTGCTCGAGGTTCAGCCGCTCACGCCGAACCTCTTCAGCCTGCGGGTCACCCGTGATGCGGGTTTTCGCTTTCGCTCCGGTCAGTTTGCTCGCCTGGGCGTGACCAAGGCTGATGGCAGTGTGGTTTGGCGCGCCTACTCCATGGTCAGTGCACCCCACGACGAATACCTTGAGTTCTTTTCAATCGTAGTGCCGGGTGGCGAATTCACCAGTGAGCTTAGCCGACTGGGTGAGGGCGATTCGCTCCTGGTGGAGCGGCAAGCCTTTGGCTTTCTCACCCTCGACCGTTTTGTCGACGGACGCGACCTGTGGTTGCTGGCCACGGGTACAGGCATCGCGCCGTTCATGTCGATTTTGCAGGACTTCGAAGCCTGGGAACGCTTCGACAACATCAAGCTGGTGTATTCGGTGCGTGAGGCCAAAGAGTTGGCCTATCTGGACGAGATTGCTGGCTTGGAGCAGCGTGAGTACCTGGCCGAGCATGCCGGCAAGTTGCAGTTCATCCCGGTCGTGACACGTGAGCGACATCCAGGCGCCCTGAATCAGCGCATCACCACCTTGATCGAAAGCGGCGAGTTGGAAAGGGCGGCAGGGCTTGAGCTGTCACCGGAGCATTCGCGAATCATGCTGTGCGGCAACCCTGAAATGATCGATGAAACGCGCAAGGTGCTCAAGGCCCGTGATCTGCAATTGAGCCTTAGCAAACGGCCGGGCCAGGTGGCCGTCGAGACGTACTGGTAGCCGGCGTGCCGCTACAGGCTACAGGGGCGCAGCGGTGCATGAAGCTTTGCCGCTTCCTGCAGCCTGTAACGGTGCACTTCAGGGCCGGTTCTGAGCCTTGAGCAGGTCGCGAATCTCGGTAAGCAGGGTCTGCTCGGGGGACGGCGCGGGCGGTACGCTTGGCGCCACGGCCTCTTCGCGCTTGAGCCGGTTGATGGCCTTGACGCCCATGAAGATCGCAAAGGCGATGATCACGAAATCGATCACGGTCTGGATGAACTTGCCATAGGCCAGCACCACGGCCGGGACGTCGCCTTGCGCCGCCTTCAAGGTGATGGCCAGGTCGCTGAAGTCAACGCCGCCGATCAGCAGGCCCAACGGTGGCATGACCACGTCGCCGACGAAGGACGAGACGATCTTGCCGAAGGCCGCGCCGATGATGATACCTACCGCCATGTCGACGACATTGCCTTTGACCGCGAAGGCCTTGAACTCACTGATCATGCCCATGTTTCGATTCCTTTGTAACAAATGGTGAGGTAAACGCAGTGTAAGCCACTTAAACGCTTCATGCGCTGCATTCAGGGGTAGTGACTTCCGTCGCACCGAATAGTTTTGTCGCATCCCAAGGCATTCGGGGCACGGCCAGCCTCGGGTATCATGCAGGTTTTGCCCGGAGGCACTCCCCATGGCCAAGGCCAAGCGCTTGTATGGCTGCACCGAGTGCGGCGCGACTTTTCCGAAATGGGCTGGCCAGTGCGGCGAGTGTGGCGCCTGGAACACGCTGGTCGAAACCATGATCGAGAGCGGCGGCGCCGCAGCACCCAGCACGGGCCGCGCCGGCTGGACGGGGCAACAGGCGCAGATCAAGACCCTGGCTGAGGTCAGCGTCGAGGAGATCCCGCGCTTCACCACCAGCAGCACCGAGCTCGACCGTGTGCTGGGCGGTGGCCTGGTTGATGGCTCTGTGGTGTTGATCGGTGGCGACCCTGGTATCGGCAAATCGACGATCCTGCTGCAGACCCTGTGCAACATCGCCGTCGGCATGCCGGCGCTGTACGTCACCGGCGAGGAATCCCAGCAGCAGGTGGCCATGCGCTCCAGGCGTCTGGGCCTTCCCCAGGACCAGCTCAAGGTGATGACCGAAACCTGCATCGAGACCATCATCGCCACCGCCCGTCAGGAAAAACCACGGGTAATGGTGATCGACTCCATCCAGACCATTTTCACCGAACAGTTGCAATCGGCCCCAGGCGGGGTCGCGCAGGTGCGTGAAAGTACGGCGCTGCTCGTGCGTTATGCCAAGCAAAGTGGCACGGCGATCTTCCTGGTGGGCCATGTGACCAAGGAAGGCTCGCTGGCAGGCCCGCGGGTACTGGAGCACATGGTCGATACCGTGTTGTATTTCGAAGGCGAATCCGACGGTCGCCTGCGGCTGCTGCGGGCGGTGAAGAACCGCTTCGGCGCGGTCAACGAGTTGGGCGTGTTCGGCATGACCGACCGAGGTTTGAAAGAAGTCTCCAACCCCTCGGCGATCTTTCTCAATCGCACCCAGGAAGAAGTCCCCGGCAGTGTCGTGATGGCCACATGGGAAGGCACTCGGCCAATGCTGGTCGAGGTCCAGGCACTGGTCGATGACAGCCACCTGGCCAACCCGCGCCGCGTGACCCTGGGCCTGGATCAGAACCGCCTGGCCATGCTGCTGGCCGTTCTGCACCGGCACGGGGGCATCCCGACCCACGATCAGGATGTGTTCCTGAACGTGGTGGGCGGTGTGAAAGTACTGGAAACGGCTTCGGACCTGGCATTGCTCGCCGCCGTCATGTCCAGCCTGCGCAATCGGCCGCTGGCCCATGGCCTGCTGGTGTTCGGGGAAATCGGCCTGTCGGGTGAGGTGCGGCCTGTGCCCAGTGGCCAGGAGCGGCTCAAGGAGGCTGCCAAGCACGGCTTCAAGCGCGCCATCGTGCCCAAGGGCAATGCACCCAAAGAGGCGCCTGCAGGGTTGGATGTGATCGCCGTGACGCGTCTAGAGCAGGCGCTGGATGCCTTGTTCGAATAATTCACTGGCAAAAAAAAGGGCCGACGATGCGCATCGGCCCTGTACAACACCCACCTGATGGATCAGTGCTCGATGACCGCCGCGCGCTTGGCCGGCTCGCTGCCGTGCTCGTCCTGGCCCCTCATCGGCACCTCGTGGCCTTCGGCATCGAACAGCCTGCCATCCTTGAAATAGTCCCCGTCGCGTAGTGCGGAGATATCCGAGTAGCGAATGGTGCGTTCGTAGCCGGCAGCGAACACCGACTGCTGGTCCGAGTTGCCTGCCGTGAAATGGTTGAAGATCAGGTTCAGCAGGATGGCCATGATCGCCGCCGAGCTGATGCCTGAGTGGAAGATGGTTTCGAACCAGTTGGGGAACTGATGGTAGAAGGCCGGTGCGGCGATCGGGATCATGCCAAAGCCCAGGGAAGCGGCGACGATGATCAGGTTGACGTTGTTCTGGTAGCTGACCTTGGACAAGGTGCGAATGCCGCTGGCTGCCACCGTGCCGAACAACACGATGCCCGCGCCGCCCAGCACGGGGGTAGGCACCGCGGCGATGATGCGCCCCATGATCGGTAGCAGGCCCAATACCACCAGGATCACACCGCCGGTGGCCACCACGTAGCGGCTGCGCACGCCAGTCACGGCGACCAGGCCGACGTTCTGGGCGAATGCACTTTGCGTGAACGAGCCGAACACCGGCGCGAGGATACTCGAGGCCATGTCGGCACGCAGGCCATTGCCCAGGCGCTTGGAGTCGACCTTGGTACCGATGATCTCACCCACGGCCAGGATGTCGGCCGAGGTTTCGACCAGCGTCACCATGATGACGATACACATCGACAGGATGGCGGCGATGTGGAATTCCGGCATGCCGAAGTGAAAGGGCGTGGGGAAGGCGAAAACAGGGCCTTCGGTAACCTTGCTGAAGTCGGTCATGCCCAGTGCCCAGGCGATCAGCGTACCGACCACCATCGCCAGCAGGATGGACAACCGGGATATAGTCGCGCTGCCCAGTTTGCTCAACAGCAGCACGATGGCGAAAGTGAGGGCGGCCAGGCCAATGTTGGCCATGCTGCCGAAGTCAGGTGAGGCGCTGTTGCCACCCATCACCCAGCGCGCGGCCACCGGCATCAGCGTCAGGCCGATGGTGGTGATCACGATGCCGGTGACCAGCGGTGGGAAGAACTTGGTGATGCGTGAGAATACCGGGGTGATCAGCAGCCCTATCAGCGAGGCGGCCATCACCGCGCCCAGCACCCCCGGCAGCCCGCCCCCACTCTCACTGCTGAGGATGGCGCCCATGGTGGCGACGCCGGCAAACGACACCCCTTGTACCAGGGGTAGTTGGCAGCCGAAGAACGGCAGGCCGAGGGTTTGCAACAAGGTCGCTAAGCCACCTGCAAACAGCGAAGCGGCGATGAGCATACCGATTTCTGCGCCATTGAGGCCTGCGGCCTGCCCCAGGATCAGGGGTACGGCAACGATTCCCCCATACATGGTCAACACGTGCTGCAGGCCATAGGCCAGATTGGCACCCAGGCCGAGGTTTTCGTCCTCTGGCCGCTGGGCAGGAGACGTGCTTGTGGACGTAGTCATGGCGCAGGCTCTCTGTTTATTGTTGTGGAGCTACTGTAGTCAGTTATTGCCTACAGGTACTACACAAATTGTATACAATTTTTTGATCCAAGCGCCGTCATGGGCAGCCTTGGGGCGTACGCGACCTTGTTGCAGGAGGCATACCAACCCAAAGCGCTTGTACGAGAGGGTGTATACAACGGTGCCTGAGACAGGCAGGAAGCTGTCTAGATGGACAGGAAAGGGGCGGTGGTCAGGCAGTTAGCCAGCTAATAGATCCTGTTATTCGATCAATTCACGCAGCTCACGCATCATTTCGGTGCTGTCGGCAATGTTCAGTTCCACAAGACGGTGCAGGTGGCTCATGGAGTCGATGTCGATGTACAGGCAAACGAAGCCCAGCCGCGTGAGTTCTTCATGGCGCAGTTCGACTTGCATCTTCACCCAGGTATCGGCGTCAAGTTGGATGACCGCCTCGTAGTTCTGGGTTGGGTCTGGGTTCCAGTCGGTCGGGCGCTCGACCAGAAGGCCTTTGAGGGATAGATCGATGAGCCTGGCAGGCCAGCGCTGCTCGCCTTGGCGAAGTTCGGCAGGTGCGTCGAAATCGATGCGTTGGAAGCGGCGGCGCTCGGAATGTGGCGGGGTCATGGCGAGTCCTCATCTGATGTTCAGACTATAGACCAGCCATGATCGCGTATTCGTCCCTGCACTACTTGACGATATTCACGTCGCTGCAATTGTAGAAACCCTCGCCTGCAGCGTCATCACGTTGCCAGCGGGTATAGACCACACGTCGGCCAGCGTGTTCTTTGAGATCGACATCGAACGCGTAGTAGCCATTGACAGGCTGGACATCTCCGATTTCCTGTACCAGCTCCAAGTCATCCCACTTCAAGGCCCGCTGGGTGGGGTCGTAGTCCGGCTTGGACACATAGATTTCCCAGTAGCTAGGGTTGTGCGGCGCCATGATTTTGTAGCGCAGGAGGGCCTTGTTGTCGTCATCTTTTTTCCAGTCCTGGGCGTACCAATCGGCAGGGATGTCCAAGCCGCTCTTGTCATTGACCTGCCCAGCCTTCGTATTCGTATCCGTCACGCTATTGCCTGCCGAGCACAGCTGACCATCAGGAATGGCTTTTTTGACAGCCTCCTTATTGCGGAAATCAACGACGTTCTTCGACACCTCATGCCATTGATTGAACTGGTACACAGCCTGTTGCGCATTGTTGCCAAACTTTTTAAACACATGCTGGTAAGCCGCTTTGCACCCTGGGCTTTTGATGTTTGAACCGTCGACTGGCCAGTTGTAGTCACCTTGTTGATAACAGTAGTACTGCCTGGAAATAGGCATCTCGACTGCGCCATGCATCGGCTCTACAGGTGCGGCATTGCCGTGCATGCTGCCTGCCGCAAGGCTGGCTGCGATGATGAGATGAAGTGAGTTCATGGCGACTTCCTTGCTGAGTTGGAAGTACCAAAGGTCGGCCAATCGGCCCTGGCGGGACAACTGGCAGAACTACCAGGTATTTGGCAGTGCGGTGCCGCTCTACCACGTGGAGTTGCGCTGTAAATCGGCATGCAATTGGAGATGGTAAAGCCGGCAGGCAGGCCCTAGACTCAGAGGGCCATCCATTCCAACCGCTCAGCTGGAAGCCAACTATGAACAATAACAACAGCCTGCTACGCCACCTCCCGTGGCTGGTGCTGGCAGTCCTGGGAGCCTGCGCGCTGGGTGTCGTCGCCCTGCGCCGTGGCGAAGCGATCAATGCCTTGTGGATCGTGGTCGCGGCAGTGGCCATTTATCTGGTCGCCTACCGCTATTACAGTCTGTTCATCGCCACCAAAGTGATGCAACTCGATCCGCGCCGCGCCACCCCTGCGGTGCTCAACAATGACGGTCTGGACTATGTTCCAACCAACAAGCACATCCTCTTCGGCCACCACTTCGCGGCCATCGCTGGCGCAGGCCCCTTGGTCGGCCCGGTACTGGCGGCGCAGATGGGCTATCTGCCCGGCACCCTGTGGCTGATTGCCGGTGTGGTACTGGCCGGTGCCGTCCAGGACTTCATGGTCCTGTTCTTGTCCACACGCCGCAACGGCCGCTCGCTGGGCGACATGGTGCGCGAAGAGATGGGCCGCATTCCGGGCACCATCGCCCTGTTCGGCTGTTTCCTGATCATGATCATCATCCTCGCGGTGCTGGCGCTGATCGTGGTCAAGGCCCTGGCCGAGAGCCCCTGGGGCATGTTCACGGTGATGGCGACCATCCCGATCGCCATGTTCATGGGCGTCTACATGCGCTACATCCGCCCTGGCCGCATTGGTGAGATTTCCCTCATCGGCGTGGTGCTGCTGCTGGCTTCCATCTGGTTGGGTGGTCAGATTGCCGCGGATCCGGTTTGGGGCCCAGCCTTCACCTTCACCGGTGTTCAAATCACTTGGATGCTGGTGGGCTACGGCTTCGTCGCAGCCGTGCTGCCGGTCTGGCTGGTGTTGGCCCCGCGTGACTACCTGTCCACCTTCCTCAAGATCGGCACCATCGTGGGCCTTGCCATCGGCATCCTGATCATCGCCCCTGAGCTCAAGATGCCAGCGCTGACCCAGTTCACTGATGGCACCGGCCCGGTCTGGAAAGGCACGCTGTTCCCGTTCCTGTTCATCACCATCGCCTGTGGCGCGGTCTCTGGGTTCCATGCCCTGATCTCGTCGGGCACCACGCCCAAGCTGCTGGACAACGAAACCAACGCCCGCTACATCGGCTACGGCGGCATGCTGATGGAATCGTTCGTGGCGATCATGGCCATGGTCGCGGCCTCGGTGATCGAGCCGGGCGTGTATTTCGCCATGAACAGCCCGGCTGCCGTGGTCGGTGCAGACGCGGTTTCGGTGGCTCAGACAGTCAGTAGCTGGGGCTTCTTGATCACGCCTGAGCAGCTCGAGGCGGTTGCCCGTGACATCGGCGAGCACACCATCCTGGCCCGCGCCGGCGGTGCGCCGACATTGGCCGTGGGTATCGCGCAGATTCTTCACCAAGTACTGCCTGGCGAGAACACCATGGCGTTCTGGTATCACTTCGCTATTTTGTTCGAGGCCTTGTTCATCCTCACCGCCGTGGACGCCGGTACCCGTGCCGGGCGCTTCATGCTGCAGGACCTGCTGGGCAGCTTCGTGCCAGCGCTCAAGCGCACCGAATCGTGGGGCGCGAACCTGCTGGCCACCGCAGGTTGCGTCGCCATGTGGGGCTACTTGCTCTACCAAGGCGTGATCGACCCGCTCGGGGGTATCAATACGCTGTGGCCGCTGTTCGGCATCTCCAACCAGATGCTGGCCGGTATTGCGTTGATGCTGGGCACCGTGGTGCTGATCAAGATGAAGCGCCAGCGCTACATCTGGGTCACGCTGCTGCCAGCCACCTGGTTGCTGATCTGCACCACGGCGGCCGGCCTGATCAAGCTGTTCGATCCCAACCCGGCCGTGGGCTTCCTGGCCTTGGCCAAGAAATACAGCACCGCACTGGACGCTGGTCAGGTGCTGGCACCGGCCAAGGACATCGGGCAGATGCAGCACGTGATCTACAACGCCTACACTAACGCCGGGCTGACCATCCTGTTCCTGCTGGTGGTATTCAGCATTCTGTTCTTCGCGATCAAGGTGGGTTACGCCGCCTGGGGTCGCAAAGAGCGGACCGACAAGGAAACCCCGTTCCAGGCTCTGCCTGACGCTTGAGAGGACTGCTGCGATGTTCAATGACCTGGGTCGGCTGGGCAAATACCTGGGGCAGGCTGCACGCTTGATGGTGGGCATGCCTGACTACGACAATTACGTCGAACACATGAACAAGACGCATCCGGACAAACCGGTCATGACGTACGAAGCGTTCTTCCGAGAGCGCCAGGAAGCACGTTATGGTGGCAAGTCCGGGCCAAAGTGCTGTTAAGCCCAAAGCGTTAAGCTGTACCGGCCCCATCGTCGGCAGCCTGTGGTCATCGACAAGCCCGCTCCTCTTGGGGGCAGGTGCTGGTGATGAGCGCAGGCCTGTCGCGGTGGGGCCTGTGTTTTTTCCGAACAGGAGATGTTCTGCGTGCAGACCCCGATTCCCGTAACCGTACTGACCGGCTTTCTCGGTGCCGGCAAGACCACGCTGCTCAAGCACATGCTCAAGGCCGAGCACGGCCTGCGGCTGGCCGTGATCGAAAACGAGTTCAGCGAAGCAGGCATCGACAGCCAGTTGCTCGGCGACGAGCCGGTGCAGGTCATGACCCTGGCCAACGGCTGTGTGTGCTGCAGCATCCATGGCGACCTTACCCGTGCGCTGTTCCTGCTGCTGGAGCGGCTCGATGCTGGCGAAATTGCCTTTGATCGGCTGGTGATCGAGTGCACAGGGCTGGCCGACCCCGCGCCTGTGGCTCAAACGTTCTTCATCGACGAAGAGCTGCGCGAGCGGTACATCCTGGACGGCATCATCACCCTGGTCGACGCCGCTCACGCCGACGTCCACCTGACCCAGACCATCGCCCAGGCCCAGGTGGGCTTTGCCGATCGCCTGCTGCTGAGCAAGACCGACCTGGTGGAACCGGCCACCGTGCAAGCCTTGCGCGAGCGCCTGGCCCGCATCAATGGGCGGGCCGCCATGCATGTGGTCGAACAAGGCCGCATCGACTTGGGTGCACTGCTCGATGTACGCGGCTTCAACCTCAACCCGGACCTGGGCGCCAACCTCAAACCCACCCTGCGTCCAGTACTCAAAGCCGCCACCCCGGACCGTATCGCCACCTTGGTGTTGCGCACCGACAAGGCGCTGGACATCGACCGCCTCAGCGACTTCATGAATGGCCTGTTGGAAACCCATGGCACGCAACTGTTGCGTTACAAGGGCGTGCTCAATATCGCGGGCGAGGATCGCAAGCTGGTGTTTCAGGGCGTGCTCAAGCTCTACGGGTTCGACTGGGACGCTGAATGGGCTGAGGCCGAACCGCGCGAGAGCGTCATGGTGTTCATTGCCGATGATCTTCCCGAGGCTACGATTCGCGCCGGCTTCGAGGCGCTGACGGCCGAGTGACGGGCTGAACCTTTCCACCGAACCAACCTGGCCAGGAGCTTCGATGGCGGTTGTGCTGCTCCACGCAAGGGATCAAGCGCTGGGCCAGCACATCGGTTTGCCGCACCGCCTTGGCCGTGCGGTACTTGGCACTGTGGATGCACTCACGATCGCCAAACTCGCACCGGTTCAAGGTGGTACCGCCGCAGGGGCCGTTCGCCAGGCCCTTGGGGCAGGTCTCGGGGCAGGTGTACAAGGTGTCTTCCAGGCGGCAACGACCGCAGGTGTCGCAGCCAAGCAGTGGTCGCTTCACGGCCCGCTCCACGCTGTGCAGCACCTGGGCGCCCAGGCCTGTCGCCCACATCGGCTGGCGAACCGCCCACCCGAACAACTGACTCACCGGGTTGCGACGACTGAATAACAGGCCATGCATGCCATGCATGGCGTGGTAGCGGGCTTTCTGGGCAAACGAAGCCACGACACGCGACTCTCCCTCGCGCCATGCCGCCTGCGGTGGGTGAAACGTCACTGCCGGTAGGCTAGGCATTTGCCAGCTGGCCTGCCAGGCAGGCGCCCATTGCTCCAGCGTGGCCACTTGCGTCTGCCAGTGCGCAAGGCGTGCCTCCAAGGCAAGCAGCTGGCTGGGCTCATGGATGCCCGACAGATGCACGCCGGCGTAGCCCATCAGCTCAACCCCAATGACCTGCAGGGCCAGGCGGTCGATGCTGCGAGCCTGGGCAAAGGCCTTGGATTGCGCCGCCTCGGCTTCCAGCATTTGCCGCATCGACGGGGTGACGGTCACGCCTGCGACATGATCGAGCATGCCCGCACGGCCTTGGGTAAGGCTCATAAGACAAGCCAGCATAGGTTTAGGTGCGCGCTGGCGGCGCATCCAGTGCATGGCTTCCTGGTGCTTGGCAGCATCGAAACCTAGCTGCAGGATGAAAAAGTCGGCACCGGCTGCCAATTTCTTTTCAGCCTTCAGGTACTGAGCGGCGCCTTCTTCTTCACGGTATTTGAACGGGTTGAGCGCTGCGCCCAGCCACCAGTGCGGATAGGTTTGCCGGGCGATCTGCAGCGCTGCCACCGATTCCAGGTAGCGCACCGGGCGCTTGCCTGGGGTATGGCCTGGCAGGCGGTCCCCTGTCAGCATCAGCAACTGGTGCTGGCCCGCAGCATCCATGCGCCGCATCTGGGCGAGCAGGTGATGGCGCTCCCGGTCCTTGCCGGAAAAGTGGGGCAGGGCAGGTACCGGATGCTCAAAACAGGCCAAGGCATCCAGGGGTGACATGTCCAGCGGGCTGCTCACCCGGTCGCCAATGGCGAGTGTCATCGGCCAGCCACACAGCTGCCTGCGGGCCATTATGGCGTCCATCGCCGCAAAACGCTCTGCTGACGGCTTGGGGACGAACTCCATGACGCAAGCGAATTGCTGTTGTTGCAGGGCAGTTTTGAGCACGCTCATGACGGAACACCGAGTGTGGGCAGGCTGGCATTGTGCGCCAGCCCTGTGAATGGGTCATGCCCGGTTGCGCAGCGCATTGATCTGATCAAGACACGGCTAGGCGTCACGGGTGCGCCAGCGCGAGTAACATGAGGGAAACTTGAGTTGATCTCAAATTTATTGAGTTTGTTTCAAACGCTCATCGATCTGAAAATGCCCCCATCATTTCTGCACATTGGGGACATACACATGGCACTGGCGCATAACCTGGGCTTTCCACGCACTGGCAACGACCATGCGCTTCGCGCACGTCATTGGCAGATGCAGAAAGACGCCGGTATCGAGCTATTGCCTGTAGGCGATGTGGACTGGCAGGGCGGCGCAGCGCGCGACCCTCAGGCACCTGTGACGCGGCATTTCACCCTGCTTGCCGATCAGCTGCTACAGGAAGTGGCCCAGGCCAGCGCGCTGGGCCACACCGTCAAACCTGTTCTCGTCGGCCCCCTGACCTATTTGTGGCAAAGCGCGGCGCAAGACGGGCACAGCCTAGCGCTGGAATCTGTCGACGAACTGCTTCCGTACTACGACGCCGTTCTCAATCGCCTGGCCGAACAAGGCGTGCAGTGGGTGCAGATCGATGAGCCGATCCTTGCCCAGGCGCTGCCGCAGGACTGGAAGAACGCCTACGAGCGGGTTTACAACATCCTGCAGCGCGCCCCGTTGAAAAAGCTGATCGCGACGTGGGCCGGTGGCTTGCAGGGCAACCTTGGCCTGGCCGCGCACCTGCCGGTGGACGGCTTGCACATTGACCTGGTGAGCGACCCTGAGCAGCTGACGAGCACCCTGGACCGCCTGCCTGCCTACAAAGTGCTGTCGTTGGGCCTGGTCGACGCAGAAAACGATGCCCAGCATGCCCTGGACAGCAAGTGGCACTGGCTGTGTGAAGCCAATGAGCGTCTGGGGGAGCGACTGTGGATCGGTACGGCGTGCTCACTGCTGCACAGCCCGCTGGGCGTCGCCGTGCAGGCCTGTGAGGAAGTGGTCCGGCTGGTCAAGGCGCTCAATGATCCGATCAAGGTCACGCCACCCGCGTTCCACGCCCTGCAGGTAGCCAACGCCTGATTGTGCATGGCAGATGCCGCCGCTAGGGCGTGCACGGCGGCGTCCAAGTGCCCATGGCTCGGTTGATCAGCGCTCGATCGCCAGGGCCACGCCTTGCCCCCCCCCGATACACAGCGTTGCCAGACCTTTCTTGGCATCGCGCTTGATCATCTCGTGCAGCAGGGTGACCAGCACGCGGCACCCGGATGCACCGATGGGATGACCCAACGCAATCGCCCCACCGTTCACGTTGACCCGCGAAGCATCCCACGCCAGCGCCTTGCCAACGGCCAGCGCCTGGGCCGCGAACGCCTCGTTGGCTTCGATCAGGTCCAGGTCGGCCAGTTGCCAGCCTGCTTTGCCCAGGCAGCGTTCAGTCGCCGAGACAGGGGCGATCCCCATCACGGCGGGGTCGACCCCAGCGCTGGCATAGGCCGCGATCCTGGCCAGCACGGGCAAGCCCAATGCCTGGGCCTTTGCAGCGTTCATCAGCAGCACTGCCGCGGCCCCATCGTTGAGGCTGGAGGCATTGCCTGCCGTCACACTGCCGTCCTTCTTGAAGGCAGGGCGCAGTTTGGCAAGGGATTGAGCCGTGGTGTCCGAACGTGGCTGTTCGTCCTGGGCGAAAACCTTGGGCTCGCCTTTTTTCTGTGGCAGCACGATCGGGGTGATTTCGGCCTCAAAGCGGCCAGCGGCGATGGCTGCCACCGCCTTGCGCTGCGACTCGGCCGCGAAGGCGTCCTGCTGTTCACGGCTCAGCGCGTACTCCTGCACCAGATTTTCAGCCGTGATGCCCATGTGGTAGTCGTTGAACGCGTCCCATAGGCCGTCGCTGATCATGCTGTCGATCAGCTGGCCATGGCCCATGCGCTGGCCGGTGCGGGCAGATGGCATTACATAAGGGGCAAGACTCATGTTTTCCTGACCGCCGGCGATCACCACCTCAGCGTCGCCGCAGCGAATAGCCTGGGCGCCCAGGTGCAGTGCCTTGAGACCGGAGCCGCAGACCTTGTTCAGGGTCAGGGCAGGCACGCTGAACGGCAGGCCTGCCTTGATCGCTGCCTGACGTGCAGGGTTTTGCCCGGCGCCGGCCGTGAGCACCTGGCCCATGATCACCTCGTCGACCTGAGCCGGCTCCAGCCCGGTCTGCTCCAATAGACGCTTGATCACGGCTGCCCCCAGGTCGACGGCCGGGACGCCCGCCAGGGCGCCCTGGAAGCTACCGATGGCGGTGCGGGTCGCGGCGACGATCACCACTTCGTTCATGTTGTTGTTCTCCGTCTGAAGGTGAGGGCAACCAGCATCGGCGCATTTTGCTTATTTGTTAAGTTTGTTTTTATTGCCCATTGATAGGAAAACCGAATCAATGCCTCGGCGTTGGGAGGGTGCGTCCGGACAGCGCGCCGTGTCGCCAACCGCCCACCGATTTTGCATCGCTGCGTTCAACCCTTAAGATGTGTCGCCTAACCTGCGGGGTGAGTCTTACCCCTCAGTCCACATTTGAAAACGCCCTGAGTGGCGTTTTCGTGCATAAACCAGACGAGGTACAGACATTGGCCATCATTCATCCTAAGGTCCGCGGTTTCATCTGCACCACGACTCACCCCAAGGGCTGCGAGCTCAACGTCCGTGACCAGATCGAAGCCACCCGCAAACTGGGCGTGCGCGAGGATGGTCCGAAGAAGGTGTTGGTCATCGGTGCTTCCAGTGGCTACGGCCTGGCCGCGCGCATCACTGCAGCCTTCGGTTTCAAGGCCGACACCCTGGGCGTGTTCTTCGAGAAGCCAGGCACCGAAACCAAGGCCGGCACCGCTGGCTGGTACAACGCGGCGGCGTTCGACAAGTTCGCCAAGGCCGAGGGCCTGTACAGCAAGTCGATCAACGGTGACGCTTTCTCCGACGAAGCGCGGGCCAAGGTCATCGAGCTGATCAAGAACGACATGGGCGGCAAGGTCGACCTGGTCATCTATTCGCTGGCCTCGCCGGTGCGCAAGCTGCCACAGACGGGCGAACTGGTGCGCTCGGCGCTCAAGCCCATCGGCCAGCCGTACAAGTCGACGGCCATCGACACCAACAAGGACGCCATCATCGAGGCCAGCATCGAGCCGGCCACCGAGCAGGAAATCGCCGACACCGTGACCGTCATGGGTGGCCAGGACTGGCAGCTGTGGATCGACGCCCTGGCCGGTGCCGATGTGCTGGCCGAAGGCGCTCGCACCGTCGCCTTCAGCTACATTGGCACCGAAATCACCTGGCCCATCTACTGGCACGGCGCCCTGGGCAAGGCCAAGCAGGACCTGGACGACACTGCCCTGCGCCTGGACCAGAAGCTGGCAGCTGAGGTCAAGGGCGGCGCCAATGTGGCCGTGCTCAAGTCGGTGGTGACCCAGGCCAGTTCGGCCATCCCGGTCATGCCGCTGTACCTGTCGATGGTGTTCAAGATCATGCAGGAGAAGGGTGTCCACGAAGGTACCCAGGATCAGCTCGATCGCATGTTCCGTGACCGTATGTATCGCACCGACGGCGCCCCGGCGCAGGTCGACGAAAAAGGCCGCCTGCGCCTGGACGACTGGGAACTGCGTGATGATGTGCAGGATGCCTGCAAGGCCATGTGGCCACAGGTGACCACCGAGAACCTGTTCGAGCTGACCGACTATGCCGGTTACAAGAAGCAGTTCCTGAACCTGTTCGGCTTCGAGCGCACGGACGTCGATTACGACGAAGATGTGGCGACCGACGTGCAGTTCGATTGCGTGCAGCTGTAACGCTCTGAGGTCAGGTTACTGGGGCTGCCAAGCAGCCCCAGTCTTCATGCTGCCGTGCGCGACTCCAGGGCGCAGACCGCTGGATGGACAACCCCCATCAAGCCTTGCGCGACAGTGGTAATGCCTCGAACTTGACGCCTGCCAGGCCGTACGCGATCAGCGCACGGATATTCCCATGGTCGTGGCCCTCGGGTGTGGCCTGCACATCTCGATAATGCTCGCCAAAGGCCAGCAGCGCCTCACGATCAGTCAATCCCTCTAGCAACGCCAGGCCCAAGGTCTTGCATGAACCTTCGTTCTGCCCGGCCGCGTTTTCGACGCCACCGTTGCTGAAGGCCTGGGGCTGATAGGCATAGTGTTCGGCAATGAATGCCAAGGTGTCGGCGAACACATGTTCACCACTGTCCAGGCTGGCGCGCAGGGTAGTCAGATCAGTCACGGGGTTTTCCTTGTTCGAATGCGGCCTGCTGCTGAGGGCTGGCCTCTTTTTGATACTGGGCCTTCCACTCGCCGTAAGGCATGCCGTAGACGGCTTCGCGGGCGTCATCCAGGCTCAGGTCCACCTGGCGCTCGTCAGCTGCCGCCTTGTACCACTTGGACAGGCAGTTACGGCAGAACCCGGACAGGTTCATCAGGTCGATGTTCTGCACGTCGGTGCGTGAGCGCAGGTGTTCCACGAGCCGGCGGAAAGCGGCGGCTTCCAGTTCGAGCTGTTGCTGTGGGGTCATGGGCTTCTCTCAAATGATGCGGTTTTTCAGGTGGCGGCCACCGTTGATGACCACTTGGCTGCCGGTGCTGTATTGGCTGGCAAGCAGGTACTTGACCGTCTCGATCAGCGGCCCGGCGCCCGGTTCGAATTCCAGCAGTGCCTTCTTCAGCGTCTGCTGGCGATAGGCTTCGTCGCCGCCCTCCTTGAGGATCAGCAGCCCAGGCAGAATACCGTTGACGTGTACCGTGGGTGCGTACTTTTCGGCAAACGACAACACCATGTTCTGCAACGCGGCCTTGGTGGCGGCGTAGCCGATGTGGCTCTTGCTGCCGCGTGAGGACGTTTCGTCGCAGACGTGGATGATGTCGGCCTTGTCGACCTTGGCCAAGAGCTCGCCCAGGGCCAGATTGAGATGATAGGGCGCTTCGACATGAAGGCGGAACATGGTGTCGAGGTTG
Organism: Pseudomonas sp. DE0157; assembly: GCF_007678615.1. NCBI lineage: Bacteria > Pseudomonadati > Pseudomonadota > Gammaproteobacteria > Pseudomonadales > Pseudomonadaceae > Pseudomonas > Pseudomonas sp. DE0157. Next base: position 64,308 of record NZ_VEJN01000014.1, on the reverse strand, counting down.
GCCAGGTCATCGTCGAGCCACAGCGAAGCGTTGTGGATGACGGCGCGCAGGCCATCGTAATGGCTGTAGAGGTAGTCGATCAGTGCCTGGCGATCGGCCGCCTGGCACAAGTCTGCGGTGAACGGAATGATATTGGGGTGTGGCGATTGAGGCTGGACGCTGCGGCTGGCACTGACCACCGTATGGCCGGCCTGGGCCAGTTCCATGGCCAGGGCCAGCCCGACGCGTTGGCTGGCTCCGGTTATCAGGATAGGGCTGTTCATGTTCGGGGCGGTCAACTATATGAGTCGAAGGTTGTCGCCCAGCATACCCCAACTGCCCAACGCGTGTGTGGCCTGCGCCTACCGGCTACGCCAGGCGTGTTCGCGTGCCGCCGCCCCCTGCAGCCAGCCCGCCAGCAGGTGCGTTGAAAGGGGGATGAACAGGTACACCATCAGGGGGGTGAGCGCCAGGGTGCTGACAAGCACGCGTGGCAACAGGTCCATGCCTGCCAGCCAGTGACCGAACAGCATGTTAAAGGCCAGTGACACCGGAAAGAATGCCAGCCAGATCGCCGTGGCCTGTTTCCAACGGGGTGGTTTACGCACCAAGGCAGTGCCGAACCAGTCGTTTATGCCACTGACCCGTGCCTCCCTGGGGCGCTCGAACAGCCCGTTGCCGCGCTTGAGCCAGGCGCGCCGCGAGGCCGAATGTTCCCAGGCATGCAAGGTCGGCTCATCGCTGAAGCGGAAGATGATCTGGAATTCATCGCCGTCGCGCGGCGGTGCGAGAATCCCTGAGCCCAGGTAGCCGGGGAAATCGGTGGCCAGCTGTTCGCCCTCATGGAGCCAGGCCAGCAGTTCTTCATAGCGGCCATCGGCGGCGCGCCGCGACACCATCAAGGTGACGGGGGATCTAGACATCGTGTATCTCCTGACGACGAGGCTGGCGGGTAGCTGGCCCCTTGGCTGTGTCGGCCGGGGTGGTGGTCGACTCAGTTAGGCATGCAAGAAGTGGGCGCGGATTATGGCGTATCGACCGAGCGGGCGTAAGCCACCGCCGTGGGAGAACACGGTGCGTTCGTCGGGTGTCGTCTTCAGCCGGGCATTTGCGTATGCAACTCAGGGTGAGCAAGCCGGTGCTTGTGGAGGATGAAATCGCGCAGGCGTTCGATGTCTTCCTGGGCAGTGCCACTTAGGTCATAGGCGGCCTTGGAGCCGTCGATACGCCGGCCCAGCTTGCCGTGAAGCTCGATGGGGCAGACACCGTCCGGGGCGAATCGGAGCGTGAAGACATCAGGAGCGTCTAGCAGGTCGCGCACATGCACAAGCACACCTTTGACAGAGATATCGCACACCCAGAGCCCGCTCTCCTCACCGTGGGCGTCGAGCAATGCACAGGGCGGATCAAGGGTCAGCCGCCATGGGCGCAGCCTGGGGCCTATCTCGAAGATATCGGGCGCGCCCAGTTGCAATTGCAGCGTATGAAACTCGTCCTCGATCAGCTGAAGCGGAATGCTGATCTGCTGGTTGTCGACATGGGCCTGCAAGGTAACCTGCTCATGAGCGACCAGGCGCGTGAGCAGACCCTGAATGCGGCTGTCCCCATTGACCAGGAGGCTCGTCATGGCTTCGGTCATGTCAAACTGCGGGGAGTGCTGGACATCCTGGATATAGTCCAGCTCATCCTGGGTCAGAAGTGTGTCGGGGGGCATGTTGAAACTCGATGTGGAGGGTTCTACGGCCCGATTGACTCCAAAGCGCATTGGTTCACGCACCATCACCGGCTTTCTGACGAGCGCGCAGCTCAGCCAGTTCGCGTTCCGTTTCCACTTGCCGGGTAACGTCCCTCTGAATGCCGATGTAGTACAGGCGCTGGTCAGCCGCGTGCCTTAGCGGGGTAATGGACAGCTCGTTCCAGAAAGCGGTGCCGTCCTTGCGGTAGTTACGCAGCACTTCACGGCATGCCCGGCCCTCGGTCAGCGCTTTGCGGATGCGCGCGCGGCCCAATTGGTCACGGTCGTCCCCCTGCAGAAAGCGGCAGTCCTGGTACAGGATTTCATCCCGGCTGTAGCCGGTGAGACGCTCGAAAGCCGCGTTCACGTAGATGAGGATGGTGTCGTCGCCTTCCTGTTCAGCGACCACGATACCGTCGTCCGAGGCATCGACCATCGATTGCAGCAACTGCGCATTGATCATGTCTGGGTCATGCAGTGAAGGAATGAGGGCCGCGGGCGTTGCCACGGCCTTGTGCCAGCGCTGGGTGCTAGTATCCTACGATTTCACTCAGTATCGGAATCCTTTTCCCTGATGAAAGTCGTCATTATTTCCGGATCGGTGTACGGCACCGCCGAAGAAGTTGCCCGTCACGCCGAATCGCTGCTCAAGGCCGCTGGCCTGGAAGCCTGGCACGCCAACCGAGCCTCTTTGCAAGACTTGCAGGCGTTCGGCCCGCAGGCCGTACTGGCGGTGACCTCCACCACAGGCATGGGCGAGTTACCCGACAACCTCATGCCCCTCTACAGCGCCCTGCGCGACACCCTGCCGGCCGACTGGCGTGGCCTGCCGGGTGCAGTCATCGCCTTGGGCGATTCCAGTTATGGCGATACCTATTGCGGTGGCGGCGAACAGATGCGCGAACTGTTTGCCGAACTTGGCGTGCAGGAGGTGCTGCCCATGCTGCGGCTTGATGCCAGCGAAACCGTGACACCGGAAACCGATGCCGAGCCGTGGCTGGCTGAACTGGTGCAGGCACTGAGCGCCTGACGTTTTTGCAGGAAGGATACGCAGCCGGCAACCAGTCAGGCTGCGCCTACCGCTGGTGCAGGTGACTCGCTCAGTCATCAAGCTGGCTGGCAACGCAAGTTCAAGCGCCTCGGCCGCTGGCTAGACTGTGTCTCGCACAGAGAGCACATGCAAGTGCCGAGGTGACATGCAATGACAGCAGCCTTGCCTTATCGCGTCCACATCCCTTAACCCGGTGCCTTCCGATGCCCATGGCCGAAATTCCATTGTGCGTCTGGCGTACCCGGGGACAGAGTTTCACATTCCGGGGCCAGAGCATCCGCTACTGGACCGCAGGGCAAGGAACGCCCCTGCTTTTGCTACATGGTTTTCCTACAGGCAGCTGGGACTGGCATTACTTGTGGGGCCCTCTGGCCCAGCGCTATCGGGTGGTGGCCTGCGACATGCTGGGGTTCGGCGATTCGGCCAAGCCAGTTGATCACGCCTATAGCCTGATGGAGCAGGCCGACTTGCAGCAGGCCTTGCTGGCTCACCTGCAGATCGACCAGCCGGTGGATGTGCTGGCTCATGATTACGGAGGTAGCGTGGCCCAGGAGCTGCTGGCTCGGCATCATGAGCAGCGCGCCAATATCGCCAGCTGCGTCTTTCTCAACAGCGGCCTGTTTCCTGAAGGTTGTCGCATGCTGTTACTGCAGAAGCTGCTGCTAAGTCGCCTGGGCTGGCTGGTGGCGCGCTCGTTCAGCCGCGATGACCTGGTGCGTCACCTGACCCGTGTCTATGGGCCATGTACCCACCCGAGCGAAAGCGTGCTCGACGACTTCTGGAGCATGCTGGCTGCCAATCGCGGCACGCGCGTGCTGCACAGGCTTGCCGGCTACGTGCCTGAACGCTTGCAGCACCGTGATCGCTGGACGCAGGCGCTGCAGGGGGCGGTGCCGTTGCGTTTGATCGCCGGCGCAGTCGATCCCCTTTATGGCGCGCACATGGTCGAGCACTACCGTCGACACGTTCCGACCGCCGATGTCGTGCTGTTGCAGGGTATTGGCCACCATCCGCATACCGAGGCGCCGCAACAGGTGTTGCGTCATTACCTGGCGTTCAGGGAACCCGCCCAAGGGTTCGGCTCGCTCAAAGTGGCCAGGTTTTGACCCGATGACATGGCAACCGGGCTCCTGAGGACCAAACGGCAGGCAAAAAAAACCGCTGCCTTTCGCAGCGGTCAATCGAGACGTCAGATCAAGGAGCTTCAAAATCTACGTCGATACACCCGGCTGGCACCGTGAGCGGGGGGAGAGCCCTCGGTGCCAGCCAGTGATCCGATAATAAGCAATTGAATCGACTGGAAAAACCGCATACGGCGACATTCACCGTTACATACCAGGCAACAGTCTGCGGTGCTCAAGAGGCTGGGCAGTACCCCATGCGCCAGCTTGCCTCGCGCGTAGCAGCCAAAAGCCGCTGTGCCGCAGGGCCTTGTTCATCGGCATGAAACATCGACGTGGGCCCCACCACCGTCATCACCGCAGCGATCTGCCCCATGGCGTTGAAGATCGGCGCCGACAGCGCATCCACACCCGGCATCAGCAGCCCGTGGATATGGTGCAGACCGCGTTCACGTATACCTGCCAGCACCGTCTGATAATCCCCAGGCCCTAGCTTGAGCTGGGTCAGCTCGCGCGCCATCAAGTCCACGGTTTCCCGCTCAGGCAAATGGGCCGCGAACACCAGCCCGGTGGACGAGGTCAGCAGCGGCAATACCGAGCCAATCTGCGTCACCACGGTGACGGCGCGTACGGCCGGTTCGATGCTTACCACGGTCGCCCCCTGATTGCCCCACACCGCAATAAAGCAACTCTCGTTCAGTTCATCACGCAGCTGGGAGAGCGGCAGCGCGGCGACTTTCAGCACATCGATGCTGCCCAGCGCGGCCATGCCCACGCGCAAGGCTTCGCGCCCCAGGCCGTAATGATTGGTAGCCGCATTCTGTTCGGCGAACCCGCTGGCAATCAGAGCTTGCAGGTAACGATGCACCTTGCTCGCCGGCATCTGGACATGCTCTGCAAGCCTGGACAGTGACGTGGAGGGTGAGAGTTCGGCCAATGCCTTGAGGATGTCGGTGCCCACCTCGGCTGAGCGGACCTTCTGCTTGCCGTTGTCGGTAGGGGAGCTGGCTTTGGCCATCGGTAGGGTCATCCGCGAGTCATCGAGTCGCGCCTTTATAGCTTGACGCCTGGTGCAGAGCAAATTACGTTATCCGTAATCTGATTACGATAAAAACAATGCAGATGCGCCGCCGTTCCCTCGGGCAGCAGCAACTGCTCCCACAGGCCGCCCCGGCCCGGAGGCATCGATGAATCGCGACCCTTCACCTGACCTTCACTACCTCAGCGGTTTCGGCAACGAATTCACCAGCGAAGCGTTGCCAGGCGCCTTGCCGGTCGGGCAGAACTCGCCACAGAAAACCCCCTATGGGCTCTATGCCGAGCTGCTCTCCGGCACGGCGTTCACCATGGCCCGTCATGAGCTGCGCCGCACCTGGATGTACCGTATCCGGCCGTCAGCCGCCCATCCGCGTTTCGAGCGCCTGACGCGCCAGCCCCTGAACGAGGCGGGGGGCACGATCACGCCCAACCGCCTGCGCTGGAACCCGCAGCCCATCCCGCAAGCGCCAACCGACTTCATCGAGGGTTGGCTGCCCATGGCGGCCAATGGCCCTGCCAACACGCCTGGCGGTGTGAGCATCTACATCTACAGCGCCAACCGCTCCATGGAGCGCGTGTTCTTCAACGCCGATGGCGAGCTGTTGCTGGTGCCTGAGCAAGGTCGGCTGCGCCTTGCCACCGAGCTGGGTGTGATGCAGGTGGGCCCGCTTGAAATTGCAGTGATTCCCCGCGGCATGAAGTTTCGTGTCGAACTGCTCGATGGCCATGCCCGTGGCTACCTGGCTGAAAACCACGGCGCGCCCTTGCGCCTGCCGGACCTGGGGCCTATTGGCAGCAATGGGCTGGCCAACCCCCGCGATTTCGAAACGCCGGTGGCCGCTTATGAACACACCACCGGGCCGGTGCAACTGGTACAGAAATTTCTGGGAGAGCACTGGGCGTGCGAGCTCCAGCATTCCCCATTGGACGTGGTGGCCTGGCACGGTAGCAACGTGCCTTACAAATACGACCTGCGTCGCTTCAATACCTTGGGCACAGTCAGCTTCGACCACCCGGACCCCTCGATTTTCACCGTGCTCACCTCACCGACCAGCGTGCATGGCCTTGCCAACATGGACTTCGTGATCTTCCCCCCGCGCTGGATGGTGGCCGAGAACACCTTCCGTCCGCCATGGTTCCACCGCAACCTGATGAACGAGTTCATGGGGCTGATCGACGGTGCCTACGATGCCAAGGCCGAAGGCTTCGTGCCCGGTGGCGCGTCCCTGCACAGCGTGATGAGTGCCCATGGCCCGGATGCCGAGACCTGCGACAGGGCCATAGCGGCCGAGCTGGCCCCGCACAAGATCGAGAACACCATGGCGTTCATGTTCGAGACCAGCCAGGTGCTGCGCCCGAGCCAGTACGCCATGTCCTGCCCGCAGTTGCAGGCCGACTACGACAGCTGCTGGGCCACCTTGCCCAGCACCTTCAACCCGAACCGGAGATAACCCATGAACCAACCCGCCATTGCTCGCAGCTGGGTGAGCCACGCCAATGGGCACAGTGACTTCCCGCTGCAGAACCTGCCCTTGGGTATCTTCAGTCGTGGCAGCGAAGCCAAGCGCTGTGGCGTGGCCATCGGCGATGCCATCCTCGACCTTGAGGCGGTGCTGGCCATGGGTTTTTTCGAAGGTCAGGCCAAGGCGGCGGTACTTGCCACCCAGGGCGGCACCTTGAACGCGTTTTTCGCACTCGGGCGCGCTGCGCGCGTGGCGCTGCGGGAGCGGCTGCTCGAGTTGCTCGGTGAGCAATCCGAGCACCAGGCAATGCTGGAGGGCGCGCTTTATCCCGCCAGCACCTGCCAGTTGCATGTGCCGGCCCAGATCGGCGATTACACCGACTTCTACGTGGGCATCGAGCATGCCCGCAACATTGGCAAGTTGTTCCGCCCCGACAACCCCTTGCTCCCCAACTACAAGTACGTGCCCATCGGCTATCACGGCCGCGCATCGACCATTCGCCCCTCCGGGACGGATGTTCGCCGGCCCAAGGGCCAGACATTGCCTGCCGGCCAGAGCGAACCAAGCTTCGGCCCCTGTGCGCGGCTGGACTATGAGCTGGAGCTGGGCATCTGGATCGGGCAGGGCAACGACATCGGCCAGGCCATCCCCATCGGCGATGCCGCCGAGCACATCGCGGGCCTGTGCCTGCTCAACGACTGGTCGGCGCGGGACATCCAGGCGTGGGAATACCAGCCGCTGGGCCCGTTCCTGTCCAAAAGCTTCGTGACCACGATTTCGCCCTGGGTCGTCACGGCCGAGGCGCTGGCGCCCTTGCGCTGCGCTCAGCCGCCAAGGCCTCAAGGTGACCCCCAGCCGCTGTCCTACCTGCTCGACAAGCGGGATCAGGCAGCGGGTGCATTCGACATCGAACTGGAAGTGTTGCTGCTCACCGAGCGCATGCGCGAGGAGGGGGGGGCGCCGCACCGCCTGGCCCTGAGCAACACCCGCAGCATGTACTGGACGGTGGCCCAGTTGGTGGCGCACCACAGTGTCAACGGTTGCCAGTTGCAACCCGGCGACCTGTTCGGCTCCGGCACCCTGTCAGGTGCCACCCCAGGGTCCTATGGCAGCTTGCTGGAAATCACCGAGGGCGGTAAGCACCCGGTCGAGCTGCCCAATGGCGAAGTGCGCAAGTTTCTGGAGGACGGCGACGAAATCATCCTGCGGGCACGGGGTGTGTGCGACGGCGAGGTGAGCATTGGGTTCGGCGAGTGCCGTGGTCGGGTCATTGCGGCCAACTGAGGGGACGCAGGCATGGAGCTGTATACCTATTACCGTTCCACCTCGTCCTACCGAGTGCGGATTGCCTTGGCCCTCAAAGGGCTGAGCTTCAGGGCACTCCCCGTCAATCTGCTGCAAGGCGAGCATCGGCAAGCCGGTTACCTGGGTATCAATGCCCAGGGCCGGGTGCCCACCCTGCGTACAGACGGTGGCGAGCTGCTCGTGCAATCTCCAGCGATCATCGAGTACCTGGAAGAGGCCTATCCGCAGCCCGCGCTGCTACCGGCAGGGGCGGCGCAGCGCGCCAAGGCGCGTGGGGTGGCGGCGATTATCGGCTGCGACATCCACCCCCTGCACAACGTCAGCGTGCTCAACCGCCTGCGTGAAGCGGGCCAGGATGAAGTGCAGATCAACCAATGGATCGGCCATTGGATAAGCCAGGGGCTGGGGGCTGTCGAGCAGGTGATCGGCGAGGGTGGCTACTGCCTGGGCGATGCGCCTGGCCTGGCGGATGTCTACCTGATACCGCAGCTCTATGCCGCCGAGCGATTCGGGATCGACCTTGGGGGTTACCCGCGCATTCGCAGGGTGGCGGCGTTGGCGCAGCAGCATCCGGCGTTCATGCAGGCTCATCCTTCGCGTCAACCCGATACGCCGTAGTGTGCAGCGTTAGATTGCGCGATCAATGAAGGGAGCGGCTTGTCGCGGGCAACTGCTCCAGCCGCTCGCTCAATACCAGCCGCTGCACAGGGTCTTCCGTCAGCAGTAATGCATGTTCCAGGTCGAAGCGCTCGGCGTGTGGGCAATCAAGCTGCCTGTACAGGCTTGCCCGGGCCAGGTAGTCGCCGACCTGGGCAGGCCCCAGTTGCATGACGCGCTCGGCGTCGATCAGCGCCGCGAGTGGGGCATCATTGCTGGTGTGCAACTGGCGCAGGTTGCGTGACAGCCGTTGCAGCATCTGCATGGCGCTGGCCGGGCGCAAGTGCTCGGCGCTCAAGGCGGTGCCAGGACCGTACTGGCGGACCAGCAGCTCCCGGCAATCATTGGGATAAAGACGCCGGCCGCCGCAGGGGTCGAGCAAATGGTCGGCACCCGGCACGCGCAACAGGAAATGCCCGGGGAAGGCGACGCCTTCGAGTGGAATGGACAGACGCTGCGCAAACTCCAGTGCCAGGATGGCCAAGGCCAGCGGTTGGCCGCGTCGCCTTGTCAGCACATGGTTCATCAAGGCAGCGTGAGGACGCAGCGGCAGGTATTCATCCTGTTGGAAACCCAACGCGTTGAGCTGGCGCAAGAGCGGCTGGGCAAGTTCAGTGACGCCAATCATGGGCAGGTGGATGCTGATGGTGTGCTGCATGTTCTGGAACACGGCCTGGCAGGCATCAGGATCGACGCTTGGGTCATGTTCGGCGGCGATCCACAGCGCAGCTTGCAGCAGGGCGGCAGGCGTGTTTTCAAGGCAGGCCAGGCAGGCTTGACGTGGCTTCATGGGCTTCTCCACTCACCCTTGAGTAATAGCCGGCCAGAGCGGTTTCGTCCAGTTGTCCGGTAGCCCGGCCCGCCCGTTTCAGGTGCCTATACTGGATGCTGCACCTCATGGGGAGCCAGGCCATGTTCGCACTAATGCAAAGCACCCGTACTCAGTCACTGCATGTGTTCAACGATCCGCAGACAGGCCTTGAGGCCGTCGTGGTCATTCACAGCGAGCGGTTCGGGCCTGCCATGGGCGGTTGTCGCTACCTGGCCTACACCGATCATGAGAGTGCGATCACCGACGCAGTCACCCTGGCCCAGGGCATGAGCTACAAGGCGGCAATGGCGGGCCTGCCTTTCGGGGGCGGCATGGCGGTCATGCTGCGCAGCCCGCAGGTGAACGACCGCGCTGCCTTGTTCGAAGCATTCGGCCGCTGTATCGATAGCTTGCAAGGGCGGCTACTCATCGCCCTGGACAGCGGCACCTCGACCCTGGACATGGATTGCCTGGCGCAAGGCACCCCCCATGTTGTCAGCACGACAGCGCTGGGTGACCCTGCTCCACATGCGGCGATGGGGGTATTCGCGGGCCTGCGCGCCACCGCCCATGCGCGGCTGGGCAGCCACAACCTGGAAGGACTGCGTGTCGCCATCCAGGGGTTGGGAAGTGTAGGGTACGCGCTGGCCGAACACCTGCACGCAGCAGGTGCAGACCTGCTGGTCAGCGACCTGGAGCCTGGCCGAGTGCGACTTGCAGTAGAGCAGTTCGACGCACAACCGATTGCCCACGATGCGCTCCCCAGTACACCGTGCGACATCTTCGCCCCCTGCGGCATAGGCCCGGGATTGAATGGGCAAAGCGTGATGCAGTTGAGGTGCGCGGCAGTGGCGGGTGCTGCAAACAACCAACTGGCATCGTTGCACGTTGCCGACCAGTTGGAAGGGCGGGGGATTCTGTATGCACCTGATTACGTGATCAACGCGGGTGCCCTGATCTACTCAGCGCTGGCCCATAGGGGCGAAAAAGCGGAGGCGATCACCGCCCACATTGCCCGTATACCCACCCGCCTGACCGAAGTGTTCGGCCATGCCCAGGCTGAAAAGCGTTCGCCTGCACGTGTGGCGCAGGCGCTGGCGGAACGTTTGTTGTACGACTGAATACAACGCCCTCAGGCCTCGTCGCTCAAAGGCCCAGCGATCGCTATTGAGCAGCATCGCCCTCGAGCAGTTCACCCAGCGCGTCGGGCTGGCTCTTGAACGCCCTGGCGAACACATCGCGGTTCTTGGCCATGTAGATACCGGCTTCTTCTACCTGCTGTTCGCTCAACGATGGCACAGCCTTGTGCAGGACTTCTGCCAGGCGCTCAGCCAGTTCGAGCATCTTGTCGTGACGGTCTGCTTCGGCCTTATCCATGAACAAGCGCTCCGGGTCGCGGCTGCTGCGATACACCACTTCGACGGCCATTCATCACCTCTATGCCTTTTTGCTGTTAACGATTTACTGTATCGATATACAGTAATGGCATTCCCTGAATCGCGCAACCCTGAATTTCCCAGGGGGTGTGCGTGTCCTGCATCACTCGACCACCTTCCAAGCCACTGTGCCTGGCCCTTTAACTGCATGGCACAAGCGTCATACAGGCAGCGGATCATTTTTCAGAGAGCTTCGGGGAGTCATCGATCATGAACATCAAATGGGCAGAAAAACTGCGCAAAGGCCTGCACGGCTCAGCCGATTCGCTGGGCAACCTGTGCGTCGAAGGCTTTCACTACCTGGCCTTGTTCGGCATCGGTGCGATAACGGCCTATGCCGCTGTGGTGACGTTTCTGGACATGCTCGGCAAAGGTGGGATCAGCGTGGATGACATCCTGCTGCTGTTCATCTACCTGGAGTTGGGCGCCATGGTGGGCATCTACTTCAAGACTAACTACACGATACTAACACCCCCTCAATCCTCGGTATTTTTGAAATTCCAACAAAATCAATTTGTTATGGCATAACTTTTTGGTGCTCGCGGCTTGGATTTGCTACTCAAGCATTTTTGTCGATTTAGCGTGTAGATGAGGGGATAGATATGAAATGGGCAGATCGGATGCGGGTGAGGTTACATTCGGGAGCGAACAGTCTCGGCAACCTCGGTGTTGAGCTGTTCCATTATCTTGCTCTGTTTGGCATCGGTGCGATTACCGTCTACGCAGGGATTACTACATTCATTGACATGCTTCATCAAGATAAAATCACCGTCGATGATATTCTACTACTATTTATTTACCTCGAATTACTGGCGATGAGCGGAATCTATTTTCGCACAAATCATATGCCGCTCAGATTTTTGCTTTACATTGGGGTTACAGCCCTGATTCGACTACTGATTAGCGATGTGTCGCATCACAAATCCCCAGATCAAGGGATTCTCTATCTGACTGGTGGGGTGGTAATGCTTTCCGTTTCGATCCTCGTCGTGCGGTATGCTTCTGCTCGATTTCCATCAGTAAAAGAAAAAGCGGACTGACGAGGTATTTGGTAAAGTTAGCTGCTTACGAGCGGCTTTTGTTGTTTTTATGTTGTTAAAGATTAGGGCTGTAAAGAGATGTCTTGATTTTATGTGGTGAGTTTATTTTTTTTGCTAGCGGATATGGTGTGTGCGGGCGATCTTAGGCGGTTAAGTGCCCTGTTAATAAGGAGTTTGATTGATGCTGGGAGCAAATGAGAATTTATCACATTTTAATATGTGCAGGCTGATCTTAGATGGTGCTAGTACAATAGATTTTAGTTTTAAATCTGCCAGCTATCAATTGGATTTTGCCGACTGTAGGGTTAAAAGTGGTTATGGTTATCTGATACGCCGGATAGATGGTGGTGAGGTTGATTATCAGTTATTGATGTGGTTGACGCTTTACTTTGGAGAGTCAGCCACGGATCCGTATGCGGTGAGGAACTCAACCTGCTCATTTATGAGAGGTGATCTACCCTTTAATAAAGGATTTTTCTTAAAGTATATCCGAAAAGTTGAGCGAAGGCCGCTTAAGTCAAACCCTAAATGGAAAAATGATTTTATATATAAATCCCTGTCGAACTACTGTTTGGGAGTTCAGATGGCGGATATGTACATGCCTCATACATTAGGGCTATTTGCTTTATCTATCGAGTGTTTGGCCAATGCCTCGCTTGATGTCCGAGGCAAGTATAGTCAACTAGGGAGTAAGGGGTATAAAAGGATAATTGGAAAAGTTGTGCGTCAGGATAAAAACAATGATCCTGAGCATCGCAGAAAAGTTAAAGAATTTATGAGGTATCTTGACCAGGAAATAGATGTGATTATGCATATGCGTAATGCCTTTTATGGGCACGGCTTAATTTATGAGCCAGAACACAGGAAAAAGCTGTCGCAATGCATGACCGATTGGATGATCAAGCATGGGTTGGAGCACAAAAAGTCTAAACGTAAATGGTTTAGCGACAAACAGTTGGAAAGAAGTTTGGAAATAAATAAATTTTCACTGTTCAAGCTTGCCCAGAATGTCAATCGTATTCTTTTTGCATACTATTTGGGCGTTTCTTGCGAAATTCCCTTTACGCAGTATGACTTTCAGGTAAGGCATGCACCGTGGGATGTCATCGAATACGAGCATCCTCAGCGTATCTCGTAATAAGTAAGTTGATAGCAGTGGCATATTGACATTGCTATGAGATTTGGGTAGATTAATGCGATGCCCCTGCTTGCGATTAAACTGGGTTGTTAAAATGCGACCCGATTCAACAATGCTGCAGGCTACAGTCCCTGGGTTATCTCATGTGCTGAATGTTAAGTTATCTCCAGTCTATAGGGTGAAGTGCAAGCGGGGGCATTTTTGAGTAAGCTCAATTCTAGCGTAGATGTCGACGAATTGGCAGGGCTTTTAGGGACTAGTTATGGGAAAATACGTTACTATTATTATTCCAAGCCCATCTCGAACTACTATAAAACATTCGAAATTTCGAAGAAGAGTGGAGGGGTTCGTGTCATATCCGCTCCTCATGATCAATTAAAAGTTCTTCAAGAACGTCTAAAAATACTTCTGGATGAACTTTACACTCCTAAATCATCGGCGATGGCCTTTATCAAAGGTCGGTCAATTGTCGAAAATGCTAAGCAGCATACGCGAAAAAAATTTGTCTTTAATTTAGATCTATCAGATTTCTTCTCCAGTATAACTTTCCCGCGTGTTCGTGGGTTGTTGATGGCTAAGCCTTATTCGCTGCAGTCAGGAGTAGCTACCGTAATCGCTCACTTGTGTACTTTAAATGGCATCCTCCCCCAAGGGTCGCCATGCTCACCCGTGTTATCTAATATGATATGTTCGGGTTTGGATCGTCAGTTGAAGTACTTTGCCATTAAGCACAGGGCTCGATATTCAAGGTACGCAGATGATATAACTTTTTCGTTTTATGATGATTTGAAATATATATCGCCAGATATAGTTTCGGTTTTGATGGGGGATGGCGTTTCTAATCATTATTACGTTAAATGTGGTAGGCCTCTGGCTGCTGTAATTGAATCTTGTGGGTTTGGGATAAATCTCTCTAAGGTTAGATTGCAAAGCAGATACGAGCGGCAAGTCGTTACAGGACTTGTGGTTAATAAGAAGGTCAATGTCGAGCGGTCTTATATTCGTAAGACAAGTGCGATGATACATTCTATAGAAAAGCAAGGTTTAGGTTTTGCAAGGGAACGTTTTTCGGCCAGTAATCCCCCTATAGATCCTGACACGGGTGTGCAGGTAGTACTCGACGCCCACCTGCATGGAAGACTTTTGTTTATTAAGCAAGTAGTGGGTGTCGAATCAGAAGTTTATCGCCGATTGGCTATGAGATTTAACTTTTTGGATTTGAACTTCAAACTCCCACTCGGGGTTTCTAAAAACCGTAGGGGAGTGGAGTTTAGAAGATCTACCCCTTGGTATGATAAACGGTGCTGGATTGTCGAAACGGAGCTTGATCTTGAGTTTGGACAAGGTTCAGCATTTTTTGTTGCCGATAATATTTTGGTTACTTGCTCTCACGTGTCTGAATTTAAAGGCCGATTTACTTCTGAGTCTGAGGTATATCGTGCTAATGCTCGGGGGAAAAAGTACAAAGCAGGGGTGGTATATCGAGACAAAGCTAGAGATATTTCAATACTGAAGTTGAATGATGAGTCACTAGTGTTTGAGAAATTTGAGATATCTACTAGGCTAGCTGATGTTGGGGACGTGTTGAGCGTTTTAGGTTTCCCGAAAGATAAGCTTGGGGCCCATCACGCTGGACGTCAAACTGTTGTTGTTAGAAATAAGTTCTCAATGTCGGGCGTTAAATATTTTGAAGTAGATAAGGAGCTTTATGCCGGGAATAGTGGCGGGCCAGTTTTGGATGAGGATAATAATTTAGTTGGTGTTGTGGCGAAAGGCAATGACGGTGACTACTGTGATCATAGCAGGTTTATTTGTGTTTCCGAATTGCTAGTGGTTTTGGAAGATTATAGAAAAGCTATTCTGCCAGTATCTGTTTAGTTTTCATTTGTAAGTAACTGCTAGATTTTTGTTTTTGAAAAAAAGATGTTGTTGATTTTTGTAGTAGTGGTCTGTTGAAAGCCTGGATAAAGCTGTCGTTATTCTTTTTATGCTGTTCTCGGGGTAGAAGTCTTTCTGCTTGTTTTTGTGCCGAGCAATGCTGGCCACTTCTATGTTGTGAGCTTTGGTAGGGCTTTTGGACTTTCAGATGTCTTGTTGTTAAGTCACATGTTTAAGCGGTATAACTGTATCTTATGCTGGTTTTAGGATGTGCTTGTCGAAACCAATCAACCCTATCTAACGCAGTTTTCTCTGCGGCCTACTGACTGGCAAGCCTATGGCTTGGCGTAATTTTCTTGTCATTGTCGTTTTTTCGCGGTCAGGGTTGCCTCAAATATATTCCCTTCCAGCAAAGCTAATGCTGCGGCGGGGTTTGTTCATGATGGAGTAGGTTAAAAGTAAAATTATATATGGCTACTATTACAGATCAATTTCCGCCGTTGACTCTCGATGAGCTAGTTCATAGGATTGAAAGTTTTTCATCTGCCTCGTTGAATGAAAAGCATTTGCTCATATCTGACCTCGTTCAAGTGCATCCACTGGTTAGTATGGACTTCGGTGCTGGCTCTGTATTTAGGCGGGCAAGGAAAATTGATGAAAATAATTATCCGTCCTCAGTTCAAGATCTTCTATGGAGAGTTGGCGGTATACCCTTCGTTGGTAGGGCTAATCCCGAAGGGTTTCCGGTTATTTACATCGCAGATAGGCCAGAAACAGCGTTTAGTGAAACTCACATAAATGACGACGTTGTCTTGCTTTCTGAACTGAGGATTCGAGAAGGTGCTAACTGTAGGATTGCCCCGATAGGGGAAATGCTGCAAATTCAGCGTACAGGGAGAGGATTTCTATCCGGCGATGCTTCGGCTACCATAAATAATATGTTGAACGCCTGTAGTACTGATCAAGCTCGATCTCTTCTAATAACGGATGCGTTTTTGTTTGAGTGCTTGGTTGGTGATGATGAGCAGTATCTAATTTCATCATTTGTTTCTGAGTCAATCTTTAATAAAAATAGGAATATATCAGCAGTCGCTTATCCCAGTGTTAGGCAACATGGGGCGATAAACTTTGCAGTGCGGACTGATGACTTCTGGAACTCTTGGAGTGTAGTGGCTGCTCGACGTATGAGGGTTCGCCACTTAGCTTTCGGCTTCTACGAAACTACACGAACTGAGCATGTCATAGGCATCACTGCAGGAGGACAACTAGTCTGGAAGAAAGGGAATATTGAAGACAATATATCTTGCAGATTTGAGCCACCTTGGCATCCAGGGCTGTGAGAATGCTTTGTCGATCAGATCTCTTAGTTCCTGCATATGGCTGAGGTCGATCGAAAATGACATTTTTGGGCGGCAGGACTGGTCAAGACCAACCACATGCCTATCCGCTTTCTGCTGTACGTGGCCATCACCGCGCTCACCCGCCTGTTGATTGGCGACGTGTCGCACCACAAGGCGCCCGATGTGGGGCTGCTGTACGTGTGCGGGGGCATTCTGCTGCTGGCATTCGCCATTCTGGTAGTGCGCTACGCGTCGTATCGCTATCCGTCGACCAAGGTCCTGGACGCCAGCGGCAAGGATGTGGAAGAGGGTAAGTGACCCTCAGTTGGCCACCACGTTGCGTGCTTGACCACCACTGGGGCGCGTAAGGGCGGCGAGCACTTGCATGGGATTCTGGCTGCGATCTATCGCCAGGCCCAGGCGGATGCTGTCGATGACCCGTTGCAAGCGAGCGGGGTCATTGCGTTGCGCCTGGCTGATCAAGCGTTTGGCGGCTATGCCCGCCTCGTCAGACAAGGTGAGCATGATGCTCCCGTCGAGCGCCTCGATGCTCAGGTTGACCCGGTACTGGGGGCTGAACGCTGCACTGATCTGATCGAATGGGTTGGTCATGATGGCGCTTCTGCAACGTGGTGATGCAGAAATTGACTAGTGGGGGTGGGGCCGGGTTCCAACCGTTTATCGGTCGCGGCACGGCGGCAGTGGTGCAAGGCTGAGCCCTTGCGGTTGGATAAGGCAAGGGCCGCTACGCGGCCCCGTCCCGGTCAGGCGATCAAGCCTCCGGATCGCTCAGTTCCAGCACGCCACGCTTGCTGCGCAACTTGCCGTACAGGTGCTCCAGCGCATGGGTCAGCTTGGTGGCCGCGCCTTCCACCGCCTGGTCAAGCGAGTTGGCCGTGTGTGTCACCGAGATCGGCTGATGGCCTTTGGGGCGAGCCTCCATCTGGCAGCGCTTGTCCTGTGGTCCGGGTTTGCCGCCGTTTTCATCGCGCAGGTGCACCTCGATACGGGTGAGGTCTTCCTCGTAGCGCTCCAGCGTGTCTTGCACCGTGTTGCGGACCCACTCATCGAGCCGGGCATTGCCATCGATGTGGTTGCTGCTGTTGACCTGGATTTGCATGATTCAATCCTTATTCAGCTTGCTCGCATGGAGACGCCAGGTCCTTGAGACCCTTGGAATTTCTGCGCCTCTTGACTCTAAGGTCAGGCAAGCCAATAGCGAATTCAACCCCCTCTTAAAAATAAATGTCTTGTAGCAAAGCCGATTGCTCACTTTTGTCCGGCACGCTGTCGGCCAGGCTTTGCATATGAGAATCCATATCATTATTATTGCTGGCTTCAACATTTCCGGACTTGGCCATGACCCGTAAACCCGCCAGCCTCACGCCCAGCTATCGCCTGGCCGTGGCTTCACGCAGCCTGGCGGCGTTGCTTGGCGGTTATCTGTTGGCGTCTACGGCCAGTTTCTGCGTGGCTGTGTCGCTGCCCATAGCGCCGGTCGACGCCACGCTGATCGGCCTGATGCTGTCGTTCGTGTTCTACGTGTTGGCCTTCATCGGTTGCTTTGCCTGCCGTGACGCCTGGCGGGCGTGGTTGGGCGTGTTGATACCGAGCCTGGTGCTCGGGCTGCTCGGCGCGCTGGTCCATTGGATGAAATTGTCATGAAAGACGGCTTTCGCCAGGCGATGGCCTGGCTGCATACCTGGACAGGCCTGCTGTTCGGCTGGCTGCTCTTTGCCATCTTCCTCACCGGCACCCTGTCGTATTTCAAAGAAGAAATCACCCACTGGATGCAGCCTGAGATAGGCCATTACGCACCCAACCCGCAAGCCGCGCTGGGCGCGGCGCAGCGCTATCTGCAAGGTCAGGCGCCCGCTTCGCAAAGCTGGTTCATCCGCCTGCCCAATGAGCGTGAAGCAGGGGTGAAGGTCGGGTATCGGGACGCGAACGGCGGCCCTCGCGGTTTCGTCACCCAGACCCTCGATGCCAAGACGGGCGAGCCCGTCATGGCGCGCGACAGTCGCGGCGGGGAGTTCTTCTACCGGTTCCACTTCCAGCTGCAGATGCCTTATCCGTATGGCCGCTGGCTGTCGACATTCTGCGCTCTGATCATGCTGCTCGGCCTGGTCACCGGCATCATCACCCACAAGAAACTGTTCAAGGAGTTCTTCACCTTTCGCCCTGGCAAGGGCCAGCGCTCCTGGCTGGACGGCCACAACGCCATCGGCGTGCTGGTGCTGCCGTTTCACCTGATGATCAGCTACAGCAGCCTGGTGCTGTTCATGTACCTGGTCATGCCCGCAGGGCTGATGGCGCATTACGGTGATGACACCTCGAAGTACTTCAATGATTTGTTTGGGGCAGGGGAGGCGCCCAAGGCAGCTCAGGTCGCCGCGCCGCTTGCCCCACTGCCGGCGCTCTATGCCCAGGTCCAGGCGCTGCAACCGGGGGCGCGGGTGGGCAACATTCGGGTCGAGAACCCGGGCGACAGCAACGCACGGGTCACCTTCACCCAGTCTGCCGCCGACCACGTTGCCTATCGGCGCAGTGCCAACTGGACCTTCGACGGCGCCACAGGCGCGCTGCTCGAACAAGGCAAGCCCGAAAGTGGCGCCATGCTGACGGCATTCAGTTTCGCCGGGTTGCACATGGGCAATTTTGCCGGCCCTTGGCTGCGGTGGCTGTATTTCTGCTTCGGGCTGGCAGGCACTGCCGTGATCGGGACCGGCCTGGTGATGTGGTTGGACAAGCGCCAGCTCAAGCATGCCAAGGCCCCGCGCGTTCCGCGTGAGCTGCGTCTGGTGGAGGTGCTCAACATCGTCAGCATGAGCGGGCTGCTGTTGGCAGTGGCCAGCTTTTTCTGGGCTAACCGGCTGCTGCCGGCGGCGCTTGAAACCCGTGCCGACTGGGAGGTCAATGCGTTCTTCATGGCATGGGGCCTGGCGCTGGTGCACGCGATGGCGCGTAGCGGTCGCCGGGCCTGGGGCGAGCAGCTGGCGCTCGGGGCGCTGGCCTTCACGCTGTTGCCACTGCTCAACGCGCTGACGACCGCGCACGGGCTCAACCACGCCATCATCGATGGCGATTGGAGCATGGCTGGGTTCGATCTCACCGCATTGGGCTGCGGCCTGTTCCTGGCCTGGCTGGCAAGCAAGAAGCTGCGCCCTGCGCTGGCCTTGGCCAAGCCTTCCCGTTCACGCGCCAGCCAGGTTGGCCATGAAACGGCGCAGGTCCAGTGATGCTCGGTATCGCCCTGATCGCCTTCGCGGGGTTCGCCGCCTTGTGTCTGGCCATGCCCAAGCACTTCGAAGCGCTTTTGGGCCTCACGCCGGTCCCAGGACAACCGCGGCTGTTACGAGCGACCGGCTGGCTCATGCTGCTGGTCTCATTGGCCCTTGGCGTGCAGGCGCGGGGCTGGGCTCACGGTCTTGTGGAGTGGACGGCCGTTGCGATGGCAGGTGTGACCTTGTGGGTGTTCGGGCTGGCGTACCTGCCTCGCTTGCTGGTCGGCATGGCCGCCGTCAGTGCATTGCTGGGGCCGTTGTTGGTCCTGTTAGCCGGATGATGCCATGAGCCCCACGACGCAGAACGACGGCTCAGAGGGTGAATCGAGCGCTCGTGCCCGCTTTATCCAAGTGTTCATGGCCCAGCGCGCGCGCATGGAGGCGCTGGTCAGTCGCCGGGTAGGTTGCCGGGCCACCGCCTCCGACTTGGTCCAGGAGCTGTTCCTGCGCTTCTGGGGGCGTGCGCAAGTGAAGGTCGAAGCCCTGGACACCTACTTGATGCGCTGCGCCGGCAACCTGGCCATCGATCACCTGCGCAGCGAGAGCAGCCGCCAGCGTGCTTTGGCCGATGTTTCACAGGGCAGCGTGCACCTTGTGAGCCAGACGCTGGAGCAGACCCTGGAGGTGGACGACGATCTGCAACGCATCGAAAACGCCTTGCGTGCGTTGCCCGAGCGTACCCGGCAAATCTTTCTGCTCAACCGTGTCCACGGCTGCACGTACAGCGAAATAGCACGCGCCATGCAACTGTCCCAAAGCGCTGTGGAAAAACATATGATGCGTGCCCTGCAAGCGTGCAAGGCCAGTGTCGCCCAGGCCGCGCCCATTCCACGACCACCACGGGGCACGCCGTGACCACCACGTTACCTGCTGTCACTCAGGCACAATCCGATGCCGCCCTGCAGTGGCTTGTACGCATCAACGGGCAGCCCGAGCAAGCCCGCAGTGCGGCGTTCAGGCGTTGGCTGCTGGCCGACCCGCGGCATCCGGTTGCGTACGAGCAGGCGCAGGCGCTGTGGAACCACAGCGCCCCCGCTGCGGCGACCCTGGCCGATGAAGACCAGCTGGCCCTGCAACATTACCTCGACCGGATGAGCCCGCCCGCTGTCAGGCGCCCCGGACGTTGGCGTGCAGGGGCGTTGGCCATGGCCGCTTGCCTGATCATGGCCATCGGCATGCTCGGTGGGTGGCAGCCCGGTCATTGGCTGCTGGACCTGCGTGCCGACTACAGCACGTCGGCCGACCGGCGCGAAGTGACCTTGCCAGACCACTCGGCGGTCACGCTGGACGCCCACAGTGCGGTTGCCGTGCAATTCGAAAACGGCCAGCGCCGCGTGCGGTTGCTGCACGGCGCTGCGTTCTTCAAGGTCACCCACACCGGCGAGCCCTTTGTGGTGCAGGCCGCCGATGGGCAGGTGCGAGTGCTGGGCACCGAGTTCGAAGTGCGCGAGCAGGGCGCCGCCACCCAGGTCACCGTCCGTGCTGGTCGCGTGGCGGTCAGCCCGTCCAAGGGGGCCGTGGCACGTGAGTTGATTGCCAATCAGCAGGTGAGCTACGGCGCGGGGCAGGTCAGCCATACGTTGTCGGTCGACAGCGAGCAGCACCTGGCATGGCGCGAGGGTTGGCTGACCTATTCCCAGGCGCCCCTGGCCCAGGTGGTTGAGGATCTGGGTCGCTATTACCCCGGCCACATCGTGCTGCTGAACGAGGCATTGGGGCGGCGTGAAGTCAGTGGCAGCTTCCCCATTGCCGAACCCTTGCAGGCGCTGGACTCACTGGGCGCAGTGCTCGGCTTTTCGCGTCAGACAGTGCTTGGTCGGTTCACGGTTATCCGTTGATTGCTGGTCGTTGACCACCCTATTTCATGCCCTCCAAAAAAACTTCCTACCGCAGGTGAGGTAACAGCACGCCATAACCGTGTAGTGCGTGAAAGTGCGATTCATTCGCACTCAATACCTTCTCTCAGGTCAGCGTCCATGAAGTCTACTTTGCGTTGCGTTCCCCTTTGGCTCGGTCTTGCAGTACTCCCGCCGTTCATCTACATCCAGGCGGCGAGTGCGGCGCAACGCGCGCAAGCTTATACCTTCGACCAACCTGCCCAGCCACTGCTCCAGGCCCTCGCCGCCTTCAGCCGCGTCACCGGGCAGAGCGTGGTCCATACCCTGACGCTGCCTGCCGTGCAAGCGCCTGCGCTGCACGGGGCCTTGAGCGCCGAGCAGGCGTTGCAGCGCTTGTTGGGTAATGCCGGGCTGACCTGGCAACGGGTCGATGCCCATACCTTCACCCTGCAGGCATTGGACACCGCCGGTGCCTTGAACCTGCAGGCCACCACCGTGACTTCGCAGCTCGACAGCTTGAGCTATCAGCCGCCGACCACCACCTCGATCATGCGCGGCCAGGGCCCCACCCAGGACATCCCCCAGGCGATCAACGTGGTGCCCGCCCAAGTACTGCGCGACCAGGCGCCGCGCAACCTGGACGATGCCCTGGCCAATGTCAGCGGCATTACCCAAGGCAACAATTTCGGCGGTACCTCCGACACCGTCATGAAGCGAGGCTTTGGCGACAACCGCGACGGTTCGATCATGCGCGATGGCATGCCCTTGGTGCAGGGCCGCAGCCTCAGCGCCAGCACCGAGCGGGTCGAGGTGCTCAAGGGGCCGGCTTCGCTGTTGTACGGCATCCAGGATCCAGGCGGGGTGATCAACGTGGTCAGCAAGCGGCCCCAGCTGCAGGCCTACAACGCACTGACTGCACGCGGCTCGACCTACGGCGATGGCAAGAACGGCAGCGGTGGTGGTTTCGACAGCACCGGTGCGCTGGGCGACAGCAACTTGGCCTACCGCCTGATTGCCGACCACACGGACGAAGACTACTGGCGCAACTACGGCGTGCGCCGCGAGACACTGCTGGCCCCCTCGCTGGCCTGGCTGGGCGAGGATACCCAAGTAGTGGTGGCCTACGAGCACCGTGAATTTCTTTACCCGTTCGACCGCGGCACGGCCTTCGGCAACGACGGCCATCCGCTCAACATCCCGGCCACTCGGCGCCTGGATGAGCCGTTCAACGACATGCAGGGCCGCTCCGACCTCTACAGCCTGCAACTGGACCATCAGCTTGCCGACGACTGGAAGCTGCACCTGGGCTACAGCTTCAACCGGGAAACCTATGACGCCAGCCAGGTCCGCGTGACCGGGGTCAACCCGCGCACCGGCACACTGACGCGCAGCATCGATGGCACGCGCGGTGCCATGAGCCGAGACCAGTTCGTCACGGCGAGCCTGGCCGGCACAGTCCAGTTGGCAGGCCTGCAGCATGATCTGCTGGTGGGCCTGGACCATGAAGACCGCAAGGTGTACCGCGCCGACCTGATCCGCCAGACGCCGCGCACCCCCTTCAGCTACCTGAACCCTGTGTATGGGCGTGAAGTGGAGGGCAGCACAGTGCGCGCCTCCGACAGTGACCAGACCGACGAGCTGCGCACCGACGCCTTGTTCATGCAGGATGCGCTGCACCTGGACGATCACTGGATCCTGGTGGCCGGTGGGCGCTTCCAGCAATATGACCAGTACGCCGGTCGCGGACGCCCGTTCAAGGCCAACACCGACATCAGCGGGCAAACCTGGGTCCCCCATGCGGGGGTGGTGTACAAGGTCGATGAACAGCTCTCGTTCTACGGCAGCTACAGCGAATCGTTCAAGCCCAACTCGACCATCGCACCACTGGCCGGCAACGTGGTGCTCGACGGCGCCATCGCCCCGGAAGAGAGCAAGTCGTGGGAGCTTGGGGCCAAGCTCGACGTACCAGGGCGCATCACCGGCACCTTGGCCTTGTTCGACATCACCAAGCGCAACGTTCTGGTGTCCAACTTCGATTCGAGCACCCGCGAGACGGTCTACAGCAATGCCGGTGAAGTGAACTCCCGGGGCGTCGAGCTGGACCTGACCGGCCAGTTGAGCGAGCGCTGGAGCCTGATCGGCAGCTACGCCTTCACCGATGCCAAGGTCACCCAGGACCCGGCCCTCAAGGGCAACCGCCTGCAGAACGTGGCGCGGCACGGCGCTTCGTTGTCCGCCGTCTACGATTTCGGCAGCCTGTTCGGTGGCGACAGCCTGCGCGCCGGTGCCGGGGCGCGTTATGTGGGCGAGCGTACCGGCAATGCCACCAACACCTTCGACCTGCCGTCCTACACGGTGGCCGACGCCTTCGCCAGCTTCGAGACCCAGCTGGACGCGCACACCGTTCGCCTGCAACTGAACGTCAAGAACCTGTTCGACAAGGTGTACTACAGCTCGTCGGTCAACCAGTACTTCGTGGCGGTGGGCGATGCGCGGCAGGTGAGCGTATCGGGCACCTTCGAATTCTAGCGACCAGCCCTGCGGCCCAGGGCCTGGCGATACTCCCCAGGCGTGGCCGCCAGCACCTGGCGGAAGCGATTGCTGAAATGGCTGGCACTGGCGAACCCGCAGGCCAGGGCTACCTCGCCCAAGGGCGCATGGCCCAGCCGCAGCAGCAGGCATGCCCGGTGCAGGCGCCGGGCCAGCAGGTATTGGTGGGGGGGCAAGCCGAAGCTCACGCGAAACATGCGTGCGAAATGGTACTCGGACAGGTTGCAGCGCACGGCCAGCTCGCCCAGGGTAAGGGCATGCTCCAGGTGTGCTTCGATGTAGTCGATCAACTGCCGGCGCTGGCTGGGCGCTAGCCCGCCCTTCAGGCGCAGCCCCTGGCGCAGGCCCACTTGACTGAGCAAGGCATGGTCGACGATCTCGTGGGCCAGGCTGCTGGCCAGCAAACGTTCGGCCGGCTCGTTCCAGTCAAGGCCTGACAGCTGGCGAAAGCGCAGGGCCTGCCTGGGGTCGTCCATGAAGGTCGCCTCCTGCAGTTGCAGCGCCCGCGGCTCCCGGTCGAGCAGGCGTACGCACCCCAGCGCGAACTGCGCCGGGCTCACATACAGGTGGGCCATGCGGATGGCCCCGTTGATCACCCAGTTCGATTCGTGCTCGGCCGGCAATACGCACAGCTTGTCCGGAGCACCCTTGTCGGCCGGGCGTTGGCGCCGAAAGGTGCCGGTACCGTCAGCCAGGTAGCAGGACAGGGTGTGGTGGCTGGGTGCCTGGTAGTCGCGGGCATCGTCGCGGTTGCGCCACAGCGCAGCCGCCAGCCCATCGCCCAGGTGCGCGCTGAGCTCCAGCCGGGCGTTGGGGGATGCATGCATGACATTGAACACTTGCAGCTGCGTGAATGGCGTCATCGGGGCCTACCTCTGCTGCACATGCTACTGCGGCCAAGGGCAGGTGACAGCGCCCTGATGCGCAAAAGCGCAAGTTTATGCAAGCAGGGCAGGGCTACCGAGCGAAATACTGGCGGTGCCCGTTACTCCAGGCATGCCTGCCTTGGCCGGGACACCTGTGGAAGGCCCAAAGGAAACACACCATGAACCTGTCGCTCTACCTGCTCACCGTGCTGATCTGGGGTACGACTTGGATTGCCCTGAAATTCCAGCTGGGTGGGGTCGCCATCCCCGTATCCATCGTCTATCGCTTTGCCTTGGCAGCACTGATCCTGTTTGCCATGCTGTTGCTCACCCGGCGCCTGCAGCCCATGGGTCGGCGCGGCCACCAGATCTGCCTGGCCCAGGGACTATGCCTGTTCTGCATCAACTTCATCTGCTTTCTCAGCGCCAGCCAATGGATCGCCAGCGGCCTCATTGCCGTGGTGTTCTCCACCGCCACCTTGTGGAACGCGATCAATGCCCGGCTGTTTTTTGGCCGTCAGGTGGCCCCGCATGTACTAGGCGGTGGCGCCTTGGGATTGCTGGGCCTGGGCCTGCTGTTCTGGCCGGAGCTGTCGCACCATGCAGCCAGCCGCCAAACCCTGTACGGCCTTGGTCTAGCGCTGCTTGGCACCTTGTGTTTTTCGGCAGGCAACATGCTTTCGAGTGTTCAGCAGGCGGCCGGGCTCAAGCCCATGACCACCAATGCCTGGGGCATGGCTTATGGGGCAGGCATGCTGGCAATTGCCTGCCTGGTGGGTGGGATTCCGTTCGAGATGGAGTGGAGCGCACGCTACGTGGGCTCATTGCTGTACCTGGCGGTGCCGGGCTCGGTGATCGCGTTCACCGCATACCTGACCTTGGTCGGGCGCATGGGGCCGGAGCGTGCGGCCTACTGCACGGTGCTTTTCCCGCTGGTGGCCCTGAACGTGTCGGCGGCCGTCGAAGGCTATCAATGGACGCCCACCGCCTTGCTTGGCCTGGTAGCGGTGATGGCGGGCAATGTGCTGGTGTTTCGCAAACCCAAGGCTGCGCGCGGCCCCGAGGTGCCTCGGCCTGCCTAGGCCTGTTCATGAAACAGGGCCGCATTGATTGCGGCCCGTGTCAGCTACGCCCGTGCTCAGCCTTTCCACACCTGAGGATTGACCAGGTCCCTGGGCCGTTCGCCCAGCAGCGCCGCGCGCAGGTTGTCGATGGCGCGGTTGGCCATGGCCTCACGCGTCTCGGCGGTGGCCGAACCAATGTGGGGCAGGGTCAGGGCATTGGGCAGGCTGAACAGCGGGGAGTCGGCCAGGGGTTCCTTTTCATACACGTCCAGGCCGGCACCGCGGATCGTGCCGTCCTGCAGGG
Organism: Pseudomonas sp. DE0157; assembly: GCF_007678615.1. NCBI lineage: Bacteria > Pseudomonadati > Pseudomonadota > Gammaproteobacteria > Pseudomonadales > Pseudomonadaceae > Pseudomonas > Pseudomonas sp. DE0157. Next base: position 38,410 of record NZ_VEJN01000014.1, on the reverse strand, counting down.
CCTGGATCAGTGCCGCCTCGTCCACCACTGGCCCGCGGGCGATGTTGATCAAAAACGCCGAGGGCTTCATCAGCTTCAATTCGCGGGCGCCGATCAACTGGCGCGTGGCATCGGACAGCGGCACCACGATGCAGACGAAATCAGCTTCGCCCAGCAGTTGCTCAAGGCTGCGCATCTGTGCACCCAGTTCCTGCTCCAGGGCCGTCTTGCGGCTGTTGCCGCTGTAGATGACCGGCATGTTGAAGCCAAGGCGACCCCGCCGGGCGATGGCCGCGCCGATGTTGCCCATGCCGACGATGCCCAGGGTCTTGCCATGCACGTCACTGCCGAAAAGCGCAGGCCCCACGCTGGCCTGCCAATGGCCGGCCTTGGTCCAGGCGTCGAGCTCCGCGGTTCGCCTGGCGCAGCCCATGATCAAGGAAAAGCCCAGGTCAGCCGTACTTTCAGTGAGCACGTCCGGCGTATTGGTCAGGGCGATGCCGCGCTCGTTGAAGTAGTCCAGATCGTAGTTGTCGTAGCCCACCGACACGCTGGACACCACTTCGAGCTTGCCGGCCCCTTCGAGCTGGGCACGCCCCAGCTTACGGCCCACGCCAATCAGGCCGTGGGCATGCGGCAGGGCTTCGTTGAACTGCGCGTTGACGTCACCGCGTTTGGGATCGGGCATGATCACGGTGAAATCGTGCTGCAAGCGCTCGGCCATGGCCGGGGTGATCCGGCTGAAGGCAAGGACGGTCTTTTTCATCGTTCACCTGAAGGCAAAAGCCTGAAGCTACAGGTTGTGCGCAGCAGGCTGCAACCCTTGGCCCGGTGGTGGCTCAGTGCGCTTTCAAGTCGGCTTCATGGGCCGCGAGGATTTCCGGCAGCGAGTTACGCAGGTACTCCACCCACGTCTTGATCTTCGCGTCCAGGTACTGGCGCGACGGGTAGATGGCATACAGGTTCAGTTCCTGCAGCCGGTATTGCGGCAGGATTCGCACCAGGGTGCCGTTACGCAAGCCTTCGATGGCCGAATAGATCGGCAATACCCCCACCCCCATGCCACTGCGAATGGCCGTGCGCATCGCATCGGCCGTGTTGACCATGAACGGCGAGCTGGTGATGTTGACCATTTCCTGGCCTTCGGGGCCGTCAAACAGCCATTTTTCAAGCGGTATCACCGGGCTGACCATGCGCAGGCAGGCATGCTTGAGCAGATCGGCCGGTTTGTGCGGCACGCCATGACGGGCGATATAGGCCGGCGACGCGCAGACGATGCTGTAGGTGATGCCCAGCCGTTGCGACACGAAGCCTGAATCCGGCAGCTCGGTGGCCAGCACGATGGACACGTCGTAGCCTTCGTCGAGCAGGTCGGGTACACGGTTGGCCATGGTCAGGTCGAAGGTCACGTCCGGGTGCGATTCGCGGTAGCGGGCAATGGCATCGACCACGAAATGCTGGCCCACCCCGGTCATCGAGTGCACCTTCAACTGCCCGGCAGGGCGGGCATGGGCGTCGCTGGCCTCGGCCTCGGCTTCTTCGACGTAGGTCAGAATCTGTTCGCAGCGCATCAGGTAGCGCTTGCCGGCTTCGGTCAGCGCGATGCGGCGCGTGGTGCGGTTGAGCAGGCGTGTTTGCAGATGAGCTTCCAGGTTGGAGACGGCTCGCGAGACGTTCGCGGTGGTGGTATCCAACTGGCCCGCTGCGGCCGTGAAGCTGCCGAGCTGGGCCACGCAACTGAAGGCACGCATGTTTTGCAGGGTGTCCATGGGTCACTCTCGATGTAGAGGACAAAATTGTGTCACGAAGTCGTGCAACCAGGATGAAAAGTTGCCTTCGACCAAAGGCTGATTATCGCCGTTTCAGTAACAAAGATTCGCAGGAATCAGCGCTTATCGCCAGTGTGGCCGCCCCCTAGAATTGCCCAGCCCCTCCACCTCTTCCTCGGGATATCGCAGCTGTGCCGCGTTGCATCATCGGAACGCTTCAAGCGTTCAGTGCCTGTGCCCTTGCCCTCACCTTGAGCGGCTGTATCGGAACCTGGGGCATTGCCCCGCAGACCCAAACGCTGCAAGCCAACACCCTGAGCCCCAGTGCAGCCATCGAGCAGGCCGCCACCGATGCCCACTGGCCGGACCAGCAATGGTGGCGCGCCTACCGCGACCCCCAGCTCGATCACTGGATAGCAATGGCGCTGGCCGCCAACCCTAGCCTTGCCATCGCCGCAGCACGGGTGCGTCAAGCGCGTGCCCTGGCTGGCCTTGCCGAGTCGGCCGAACACCTGCAAGGCAACGGTCAGGCGACGCTCAACCGGCACAACTGGCCTGACGACCCCTTCTATGGCCCTGGCGACTTGTCCGGTGCCACCACCTGGGATAACAACGCAACCCTTGGCTTGAGCTACGCCCTCGATCTCTGGGGGCGCGAGCGCAATGCCAGCGAGCAGGCCGTGGACCAGGCCCATCGACAGGTGGCAGAGGCCAGGCAGGCCCAGTTGGAGCTGCAGAACACGGTAGTGAGCGTGTACATCGAGCTGAGCCTGCATTACGCCCGGCGCGACATCATCAAGGCTCAACTGGCGCAGCAAGAGCAGATCCTGGACCTGGCCCAGCGTCGCCTGGACGCGGGCATCGGCACCCATCTGGAGGTCAGCCAGGCCCAGGCGCCGCTGCCGGAAACCCATCGCCAGCTCGACAGCCTGGACGAGGCTATCGTCCTGGCCACCCATCAGCTGGCCGCCCTGGCGGGCAAGGGGCCAGGGGAGGGCGCGCAGCTGCAGCGCCCCAGCCTGGTCCTTGCCGCACCGCTGACGCTGCCTTCCAGGCTACCCGCCGAACTGGTCGGCCAGCGCCCCGATGTGGTCGCCAGCCGCTGGCAGGTCGCTGCCCAGGCGCGTGGGATCGACATGGCCCACGCCGGCTTCTTCCCCAACGTGGACCTGATCGGCAGCCTGGGTTTCGTCGCCACTGGCGGCGGCCCGCTGGCGTTTCTCACCGGGCGCAAGTTCAACTACACCGTCGGCCCGGCCGTCACCCTGCCGATCTTCGATGGCGGGCGTCTGCGCGCGCAACTGGGGGCCGCCGCCGCCGACTATGATGTGGCCGTGGCGCGCTACAACCAGACGGTGATCGGCGCGCTCAAGGACATCTCCGATCAGTTGGTGCGTCGCGAATCGATGCAGGCGCAGGCGCACTTCGCGGCCGAGTCGGTCGCCGCCGCGCAGAAAACCTATGACATCGCCATGGTCGCCTACCAGCGGGGCCTTACCGACTACCTGAACGTGCTCAACGCGCAAACGCTGCTGTTTCGTCAGCAACAGGTTCAGCAGCAGGTGCAGGCCGCGCGCCTGATCGCCCACGCCGCCCTGGTGACGGCGCTGGGCGGCGGTCTGCAAGCCGGCTCGGATGTACCGGACCAAGAGCGCCAGGCGCCGCCAGCCACGCCGGCAACCCTCGCCATTCTCAACCCCAAGCCGAGAGCACGCCCATGAGCACATGGGGTTTACCCCTGCGCTGGTCGCAGAGCCTGCAATGGCGGCGCGGTTTCCATGCCTGGGTGCGGACCGATGGGGTCACCTGGGTGTACATCTTCAAGGTGCTGGCTGCAGCCTTCATCACCTTGTGGCTGGCCATGCGCCTGGAGTTGCCGCAGCCGCGTACCGCCATGATCACGGTGTTCATCGTCATGCAGCCGCAAAGCGGGCATGTGTTCGCCAAGAGCTTCTACCGGGTGCTGGGCACCCTGGCCGGCTCTGTGATGATGGTCGCATTGATGGCCGTCTTCCCGCAGAACACCGAACTGTTTCTGCCCAGCCTGGCCGTCTGGGTGGGCCTGTGCTCGGCAGGCGCCATGCGCTACCGCACCTTCCAGGCGTATGGCTTCGTGCTGGCCGGCTACACCGCGGCGATGATCGGCCTGCCGGTGTTGCAGCACCCCGACCAGGCATTCATGGCCGCGGTCTGGCGAGTGCTGGAGATTGCCCTGGGCATCCTGGTGTCCACCTTCGTCAGCGCCGCCATCCTGCCGCAGTCGGCCAGTGCCGCCATGCGCAACGCCCTGTACCAGCGCTTTGGCGCGTTCGCGGCGGTAGTCGTCGAAGCCTTGCGCGGCGACAGTCAGCGTGAGCGTTTCGAAAGCAGCAATGTGCGCTTCGTGGCCGAGGCGGTGGGGTTGGAAAGCCTGCGCAACGTCACTGCCTTCGAGGACCCGCACATGCGTCGGCGCAGTGGCCGGCTGGTGCGCATGAACAGCGAATTCATGGCCATCACCACCCGCTTCAACGCCCTGCACCGTCTGATCGAGCGGCTTCGCGCACGCGGGCCTGTGCAGATCGTCAGCGCCATCGAGCCTGGCCTGCACACCCTCGTCGACCTGCTCGAACCCTATGTGGGGCGCGCGCTGACCGACGCCGACGCCTTGCGCCTGACCCTCGAGCTCGGTGCCTACCGCGAAGGGTTGCAGGCCCAGGTCCGCAGCTTGCGCGCCGACTACCTGGCCACCGCGCCCGGCGAAGCCGACCTGCTGGATTTTCACACGGCGTTCGAGTTGCTTTACCGCTTCGTGGACGAGATGTACAGCTACGCCGAAACCCACGCCTCCCTGGCCGTGCACAACCACGCGCGGGAGCAGTGGGACGAACCCTACGTGGCACAGACCAGTACGCTGGTATGCCTGGCAGCCGGGCTGCGTTCGGCGGCGGTGCTGTTGCTGCTGGGCAGCTACTGGCTGATCAGCGACTGGCCAAGCGGCGCCATGATGACCTTGATCGCCACGGTCACCGCCGGGCTGTCGGCGGCCTCGCCCAACCCCAAGCGGCTGTCGTTCCAGATGGCCTGCGGCACGGCGATCGGCGCGGTGGTCGGTTTTTTCGAAACCTTCTTCGTGTTTCCCTGGATCGACGGCTTCCCTTTGCTGTGCATGGTCCTGGCGCCGGTGTTCGTGCTGGGTGCGTTTCTCTCGTCGCGCCCGGCCTACTCGGGCTACGGCATTGGCCTGCTGGTGTTTTTCGCCATTGGCTCGGTGCCCAACAACCTGACGGTGTATGACCCGTACAGCTTCATCAACGACTACATCGCCATGGTCGTCGGCATGTTCGTGTGCGCGGCTGCCGGGGCGATCATCCTGCCACCCAATAGCCGCTGGTTGTGGAGCCGGCTGGAGCAGGCCTTGCGTGAACAAGTGCTGTTTGCCATCAGCGGGCGCCTGCGCGGCATCGGCACGGCTTTCGAAAGCCGCACGCGCGACTTGCTGCACCAGGCCTATGGCCTGGCGGCCGGCAAGCCCCAGGTGCAAAGCCAGTTGATGGGCTGGATGTTCAGCGTGCTGGAAATCGGCCATGCGGTCATCGAGCTGCGCAAGGAGCAGGCGCGGGCCCCCGTGCACCCGGCCTATGCCGAGTCCCAGCCGTGGCGCCAGGCTATCCGGGTCATGGGCCGTGCCCTGGCGCGCCTGTTCCTGCAGCCCAGCGTCGGGAATCATGAGCGTGCCCTGGTGGCGGTGGACCATGCCATTTCCCGAGTCCAGGCCACCGACGAGCCGTTTGCGCGGCACTTCGACACGTCAGTGCTACGCCGTGTGCAGAGCTACCTGCACTTCATCCGCTCGTCCTTGCTCGACCCCCACTCACCGCTTGCGCCACCCAAAGGGTTGCCCCATGCCTCGTGAAATCGCCTTCCACGGCGTGTACATGCCCACCCTGACCCTGATGTTCCTGTTTGCGCTAGGCCTGGCCTGGGGGCTTGACCGGTTCATTGCCAGCGTTGATGGCTACCGTTTCTTCTGGCACCCGGCGCTGCTGCGCCTGAGCCTGTTCGTCTGCCTGTTCGGCGCCCCGGCGCTGTCGCTCTACTGGTGAGAATCCTTCGATGAAAAAGTTCTTCAGCCTTGTCGCCACGTTGCTGGTCCTGACGGCCGCCGTGGTGATCGGTCGTCAGCTGTGGCTGCATTACATGACCACCCCCTGGACCCGGGATGGCCGGGTACGCGCCGACATCATCAACGTGGCGGCCGATGTGCCTGGCTACGTGGTCGATGTGCCGGTCAAGGACAACCAGCGGGTCAGCAAGGGCGACCTGTTGATCCAGATCGATCCGGAACACTACCGTTTGGCGGTCGAACAGGCCAAGGCCCTGGTCGCCGCCCGCAAGGCCACCTGGGAAATGCGCCGGGTCAATGCCAGGCGCCGTGCCGACCTGGACAACCTGGTGATCTCCAAGGAAAACCGCGACGATGCCAGCAACATTGCCAGCGCTGCTCTGGCCGACTACCAGCAGGCCCAGGCGGCCCTGGCGGCCGCCGAATTGAACCTCAAACGTACCCGGATCGTGGCCACGGTCGATGGCTATGTGACCAACCTGAACGTTCACAAGGGCGATTACGCACGCACCGGCGAGGCGGTGATGGCGGTGGTCGATGAGGCGTCATTCTGGGTGTACGGGTTTTTTGAAGAAACCAAGTTGCCCCATGTGAAGGTAGGCGACCCTGCCGAACTGCAGATGATGAGCGGGGAACGCTTGCAGGGCCATGTGGAGAGCATCGCCCGGGGCATCTACGACCGCGACAACCCCCAGAGCCGCGAGCTGATTGCCGATGTGAACCCCACCTTCAACTGGGTGCGCCTGGCCCAGCGGGTGCCTGTGCGCATCCATATCGACCAGGTGCCCGAAGGCTTCTTCCTGGCAGCGGGGACTACCTGTACGGTGGTGGTCGATCCGCAGTGAAGCACTCGGCGGCCTGACACTGCGGCACGCTACCCCTTGTAGGAGCGGTCTCGTGCCGCGATGGGCCGCGCAGCGGCCCCAAGATTTCAGCTTCGCAGCAAATATTCCTGGGGCCGCTGCGCGACCCATCGCGGTACAAGACCGCTCCTACAGGTCCCGCATTTACCTGATGTTCAGCTTCTCAAGCGCTACGTTCAGCCGCCCCGACCAGCACCGGCACCTGGGCCTGATCGATCACCTTGGCACTGATCGAGGGGTCCAGCAGTCGCCCCAGCCGCGACAGATGACGGTGCCCCATGATGATCAGTTCACATTCCAGTGCCTGTGCCCTGGCCACGATGACCTCCACAGGCTGACCGGCCACCATGCAGCCCTGGCAGGCGAAGCCTGCCTGCTGCAAGGCACGGACCGCCTCGCCCAGGGCATGATCGGCCTGTTGCTGTTCCTCGCACGCGGCAGGGTACTGCGCTTGTTCGTCGGCCGTGTAGGGCGCCGGTTGTTCGTGCACGGCAAAGGTGGCATCGATGGCCAGCAGTACATGCAAGGTATGGTCTTCAGGGCGACACCAGCGGCGGGCCAGGGCGAGCAGCGCTTGAGTGGCAGGGGAGGCGTCGATGGCAATGAGCACGGGGCTGGGCATGCGGGATCCTTTATCGTGAGTGGTGGCTCGTCTTCCGGCATGGGGCCGAACCTGCTGCTGCCATTCTCGACCTCACCTGGACTGCGAATAAAGGCCCTGCCACGCACGAGCACATTGCGTCGGGCGCAATCGAGCAACCTGCTAACATCGCCGTTTCCCAACGTCGTCTCGGAAAACGGCCATGCAACTCCCTGACATGAACCTGCTGGTCGCCCTCGACGTGCTGCTCGATGAAGGCAGCGTGGTAGGCGCGGCACAACGCATGAACCTCAGCCCAGCCGCCATGAGCCGCACGCTGGGGCGCATCCGCGAGGCCATGGGCGACCCCATCCTGGTGCGCGCCGGTCGCGGGCTGGTGCCAACGCCACGGGCCCTGGCCCTGCGCGAGCAGGTGCATGGCCTGGTTGAGCAGGCCGGGCAGGTGTTTCGCAGCCGTGAAGGCGTCGACCTGTCCAAGCTGCACCGTGCCTTCAACGTGCGTACCAACGATTTGTTCATCGCCCTCTACGGGGCCAAGCTGCTGCGCATGATGCTGGCCGACGCGCCCAATACCGTGCTGCGCTTCGTGCCCGAAGGCAGCAGTGACGACGATGCCATGTTGCGCAACGGCCACATCGACCTGATCGTTAGCTCCTCCGTGGAGCTGGGGCCGGAGATCAAGGTGCAGAGTTTGTTCAGCACCTATTTCGTCGGCTTGGCGCGCATGGAACATCCGGTCTTCGACCAGGACATCACCCCACAACGCTTCGCCGCGTTCCCACAGATCAGCGTGTCGCGTCGCGGCCGTGCCAACGGTCCGATCGATGTGGCCCTGGCCAACCATCGGGTGGAGCGCCGGGTGGCGCTGATCACCACCAGCTTTCACTCGGCGATGTTCTCGTTACCCGATTCGGACCTGATCCTGCCGATTCCAGCCAACATCCTGAACAGTGTCCAGCGCCTAAAGCTGCCCCTGCGCGCCTTCGAGATTCCCGTACCGCTTGAAAAAGTGAACGTGATGCAGGCCTGGCACCCACGTTTCGACAACGACCCGGCCCACCAGTGGCTGCGTCAGACGATCAAGGCGTGTACCCGAAGCGATCCCTGAACAGGCCATCGTTGCGTTTGGCGCAATATAAAACTGCCAATAATTCAGTTTTCGTCAGCATTTACCCTGCCTAAAATCGCTCCAGTCGTAAAAGTGTTGCTGGAGATGTCTCTAAATGAATGCCGTTTCTGCCCCTGCTAGCGGGCTGGCTGCCACGCCTGCATCGACCGCCCCTGCACAGGGCGCGTTCGGCCTGCAGGTGGTGGTCGGGCTGTTCGGCGTGTTGCTGGCGGTGCTGTGTGCGGGCCTCAACGAGTCCGTGACCAAGATTTCCCTGGCCGATATCCGCGGGGCCATGGCTATCGGTGCCGATGAGGGGGCCTGGCTGCTGGCGGTGTACAGCGCAGCCTCCGTCTCGGCAATGGCCTTCTCGCCCTGGTTGGCGACCACCTTTTCCCTGCGGCGCTTCACCCTGGCAGCCATCGGTGCCTTCGCAGTGCTGGGTCTGCTGCAACCCTTCGCCCCCAACCTGCACAGCCTGATGCTGCTGCGGGTGCTGCAAGGGCTTGCCTCGGGGGCACTGCCGCCGATGCTGATGAGCGTGGCGCTGCGCTTCCTGCCCCCTGGCATCAAGGTCTACGGCCTGGCGTGCTATGCCTTGACTGCCACCTTCGGCCCCAACCTGGGTACACCGTTGGCCGGCTTGTGGACCGAATACGTCGGCTGGCGCTGGGCGTTCTGGCAGATCATCCTGCCGTCGCTGGTGGCCGGTGGCTGCGTGGCGTGGGGGCTGCCGCAGGACCCATTGCGCCTGGAGCGTTTCAGGCAGTTCGACTGGCGTGGTGTGCTGCTTGGGTTACCGGCGATCTGCGGTATCGTGCTGGGGTTGTCTTTGGGTGATCGCTGGGGCTGGTTCGATTCGCCGTTGATCTGCTGGCTGCTGGGCGGTGGGCTGCTGTTGTTGGTGCTGTTCATGTTCAACGAGTGGTCCGAGCCCTTGCCGTTTTTCCAGCTGCGCTTGCTGGGCCGGCGTAACCTGGCCTTTGCCCTGTTGACCGTCGCGGGCGTGCTCATCGTCCTCTCGGGTGTGGGTAGTTTGCCGTCCGCCTACCTGGCACAGCTCCAGGGCTACCGGCCCGCCCAGACCAGCCCGCTGATGCTGCTGGTGGCGATGCCACAATTGATCGCCCTGCCGCTGACCGCCGCGCTTTGCAATATCCGCGCAGTCGACTGTCGCTGGGTGCTGGGCATCGGCCTGGGGATGCTGGCCGCCTCCTGCATCGGCAGCAGCCTGCTCACCAGCCAGTGGATTCGCACCGATTTCTACCCGTTCTACCTGTTGCAGGTGTTCGGCCAGCCGATGGCGGTGCTGCCGTTGCTGATGCTCTCGACCACGGGCATGAGCCCCCAGGAAGGCCCCTTCGCCTCGGCCTGGTTCAACACCGTCAAGGGCTTGTCCGCCGTCGTGGCGGGCGGGCTGCTCGATGCATTGGGCACGCTGCGCCGGCATTTCCATTCCAATCACCTGGTCGACAGCCTGGGCAATGCCCCGTTGCTGGACGACCACGCTGCCAGCCTTGCCAGGCGCATCCATGACCAGGCGCTGGTACTGACCTCGGCCGACCTCTACCTGGTCCTGGCCGTAATCGCCGTAGCCCTGATCTGCCTGATTCCTGTCATGCCCACCCGGGTTTATCCACCGCGTGCGGTGGCCTGACCCCTGTCTGAATTCGAGAAACGCCAAATGACCACCCACCGTAAAACCCTGTTCATCGGCGCTGTGCTGACCGTGGCCGTGCTGGCCGCCCTCGTCGGTCCCTGGCTGCTGGGCAGCGACCACCGGCAGAGCACCAACGACGCCTACGTGACCGCCGACTACACCGTGGTCGCGCCCAAGGTCGCCGGCTTCATCACCCAGGTGCTGGTCGAGGACAACCAGCAAGTCAAGGCCGGCCAACTGCTGGCCACCATCGATGCCCGCGACTACCAGGCTGCCCTGGACGCTGCCCAGGCGCAGCTGCTAGTGGCCCAGGCCCAGAGCACCGATGCCCGTGCCACCCTCGACCGCCAGGACGCGCTGATTGCTCAGGCCCAGGCAGCGGTGAAAGCCGCCGAGGCCGAGGCGGCGTTCGCCGATCATGAAGTTCGCCGCTACGGACGCCTGGCCGAGCAGGGCGCCGGTACCGTGCAAAACGCCCAGCAGGCACGCAGCGCCGTGGATCAGGCCCGTGCTCGCCTGGCCAATGCCCGTGCAGCTTCGGTAGCTGCGCGCAAGCAGGTGGACATCCTCGCCGCTCAGGTCGCCAGCGCCGATGGCCAGCTCAAGCGCGCCGAAGCCGGGGTGGAAAAGGCCCGGCTGGACCTCTCCTATACCCGCATCACGGCGCCAGTGGACGGTATGGTCGGTGAACGCGCGTTGCGCATCGGGGCCTATGTCAACCCCGGGGCGCGGCTGTTGTCGGTGGTGCCCCTGCAGCAGGCCTATGTGGTAGGCAACTTCCAGGAAACCCAATTGACCCACGTGCAGCCCGGTCAGCCGGTCAGCATCAGCGTCGATACCTTTGCCGATGAACGACTCCATGGGCACGTCGAAAGCATCGCTCCGGCCACGGGGGTGACGTTCGCCGCGGTGAAGCCGGACAACGCCACCGGCAATTTCACCAAGGTGGTGCAGCGCATCCCGGTGAAGATCGTCTTCGATGACGGGCAGCCGTTGTTGACGCGCTTGCGTGTGGGCATGTCGGTCGAAGCGATCATCGACACGACCAGCGACACCCAAGGCGATAAGCTGGCCGGTAGCGAGGTGACGGCCCGATGAACATCACCTACGCGCAGAGCCCTGCACCCGCCGGCCCACAGGCAGCCCGTTCATCGCGGCCCATCACGCGTTTGGGGGGCAAGGCCCCTGCGGCCATAATGCTCGCTGCACTGCTCACGGGCTGTACCCTTGGCCCTGACTTCCAGCAGCCCGATACCCACGCGCCCCAGCAGTGGGACCAATTGGAGGGTGAGCACGCGCCCAGCCAACCTGTGGCCGAGCCCATGCAGTTGCGCTGGTGGGACAGCTTTCACGACCCACGGCTCAGCGCACTGATCGAACAGGTCGCCGCGCGCAACCTTGATCTGCAGATCGCCAGTGCCCGCTTGCTGCAAAGCCGTGCGCTGCGCAGCACCGTGGCCGCCGACCAGCAGCCGTCGGTGGACGCCAATGCCGGCTACAGCCGTGCCCGCAACAGCGCCGAAGGGCTGAGTGACCCCTCCGGCAACGCGGGCAAATCGGCTTTCAACCTGTGGCAGGGTGACTTGGTAGCAGGTTGGGAGCTGGATGTCTGGGGACGTGTGCGGCGTCAGGTCGAAGCAGCCGACGCCAGTGTCGAGGTGGCCGAGAACGACCGAAACGGCGTCCTGCTGGCCCTGCTCGCCGAAACGGCCGGTGATTACATCCAGCTGCGCGCGGTGCAGCATACGTTGCAGGTGACCGAGGACAACCTCAAGGTCGCGCGGCACAGCCTGAAGTTGTCCGAAGACCGTCAGGCCGAAGGCGTGGCCACCCGGCTCGACGTGGCCCAGGCCAACGCCCAGGTCGCCTTGATCGAGTCGCGCCTGCCCACTTTGCAGGCGCGCCGTGACGATCTGATCAATGCCTTGAGCCTGCTGGCGGCCGAGCCCCCACGCAGCCTGCAGGGCAGCTTGCTGCAAGCCGGTGAGCTGCCCGCCCCGCAGCAGACGTTCGCCATCGGCGTGCCGTCGGAGCTGGCCGAGCGTCGTCCGGACATTCGCCAGGCCCAGGCGCGCCTGCATGCTGCCACGGCCAGCATCGGCGTGGCCAAGGCTGATTTTTATCCACGTATCCGGCTGTCTGGCAACGTGGGTTTCAAGGCCATGCAGCTGGCTGACTTCGGTGCTTGGGATGCTCGCCGCTTCGCCTTCGGGCCGCAGCTGTCGCTGCCGATTTTCGAAGGCGGTCGCCTCAAGGGCACCTTGGCCCTGCGCCAGGCGCAGCAGCAGGAAGCGGCCCTGAACTACCGCAAGGTGGTGCTGGGGGCCTGGCATGAAATCGATGATGTGCTGCGCCTGTACAACGCCAGCCAGCTGCGTCGCGATCGCCTCGCCGAAGCCGTGCGCCAGAACCGCATCGCCCTGGAAACGGCCCAGCGTCAATACGTGGAAGGCGCGGTGGATTTTCTCAATGTACTGACCGTGCAGTCGGCCTTGCTGGCCAGCCAAGAGCAGTGGATCGACAGCGCTGCCGCGGTATCCCAGGCGCTCGTGGGGCTGTACAAAGCGCTCGGCGGTGGGTGGCAGGCATTCGACAAGGTCTGAACGCGTAGGCTCGTGACCGGCCTACAACGTTCGTGACAAGCCAAACCGTTTGCGCAGCACCTTGTCCAGTAAACGCTGCGGCACCAGGCGGGCCATCAGCGGCAGGGCCGTGCTGCCATTGCCCAGCCGCACCCGTACCGGCACTGGCGAACGCTGGGTCGCTTTCAGCACGCCTTGGGCAAAGGTCGCCGTCGGTGTCGGCCTGTCGAGCGAGGCGCGGGCCCGGGCTTGGATGTGTTCACGCAGTGGCCACCACGGCGATTGCGGCGCCAGCACCTGCTGCGCCTGCTGCTGAGCGTGGCTGGCGAACTGCGAGGCGATGGCCCCAGGCTGCACCTCCATCACGCGGATGCCGAACGGCGCCAGTTCCAGGCGCAGGGCGTCGCTCAGGGCCTTCACGGCAGCCTTGGAGGCGCAGTAGGCGCCGGCGAACGGCGTGACCAGCACGCCGGAGACACTGCCGATGTTCACCACCAGGCCTTGGGCGCGACGCAGCTGGGGGAACAGCGCGCGTGTCACGCCGACCAGCGCGAACACGTTTGTCTGGAACTGGCGCTGCAGGGCGTCGACCCCGCCATCGAGCAGCGGCCCCATGGCGCCGTAGCCGGCGTTGTTGATCAGGATGTCCAGTGCCTCGAGTTCCTGCGCGAGCAGGGCCAGGGCGTGTGGGTCGTTGACATCCAGTTGCCGGGCAACGAAGCCCGCAGCGGCCAGGCGCGCCACATCTTCAGCCTGGCGGGCGGTGGCCCAGACCTGATGGCCGGCATCGCGAAACGCATCGGCCAGGGCGCGGCCAATGCCGCTGGAGCAACCGGTGATCAGGACTGTCGACATGCAGAAGGCCTTTGGGTCTGTGTGGAGGGGCAGCGGGTCTGCGCCGAGTCGCCAACCGGTCGCCAGCCGTTGGGCGTCGACAAGGAGTCAGTTGGCAAAGCTGCCTTGCAGGTGCTCGGCCCTGAATTCCAACGTCTGTGCACGGTAGCCCGAGCGCAGCGCAGGCAATGGCAGGCAATCGGACCACTGCGCGCCCGGCTGCAATTCGCCAGGCCCACGGTAGCGCGGTGCATTGTAGGTATTTTCTGCCAGGTTGACTGTGTCGCCTGGCGCATAGGCCGCCACACGCCAGCGCAGCTCGGTGAGCGGCACCTTGTTGCCGTTCTTCAGGGTGACCTGCAAGGGGCGGTCGGCGGGGCATTGGGTGGGGGCATAGGCAAGGCGCATGTCCAAGCGGGCCAGTTGCGAGGTTTCGCGAGTGTCCTGCCAGATGACGAACAAGGCCACCAGGCCCAGACCACCCACGGCGGCCAGCGAAATCGGCAAGGCCTTGGCAGGGTAGCGCAGCAACAGCACCAGCCAGGTGAGGATAAGGAGAGCGCCGATGATCATGAGCCTTGCAGACCTTGGTTGCGCGAGGGTTGAAGCATCGTAGCGTGAAATGGGTGAACGCTCAAAACGAGGGGGGTGGCCGGCTGTGGATTAAGATGGCGATCTAAAAAATTTTTGCCGCTGTTTATTGCTTGACGTCAATAAACGGTCCTTCGCGCCTGGGCTCCACGATTTCTCAGCACATCCCGTAACGTTTGAAGACCCTTCAGTTTTTAAGGTTTTTCAGCGCCGGGCCGCCAACATGGCCAGACGTCGTGATTGGCGGCTGTGAACGAAGGATCGTCGCAGTCAATGCGTGGCCGGCCCACGCAGGCTTCTGATCCCAAAACACATGGAAGAGACGAGGCTTGAAACGATGAAGAACTGCATGCGAATCCTCTCTGCCACCGCAGTCATGCTGGCAGCGGCCCCAGCCCTTGCGGGGCCGCCCGTTGAAGTGACGTTCAGAAATCTCGGAACCGAGCCGGTGAAGCTCCAGCTGACCAATGCGAACGAGACCAGTACGTATCAGATTGCCAGGCCCACACCACTTCAGGAGGTACAGCCCGGCTCGTCGATTACCTTTAGCGTGCAACGATTGGTAAGCCCCGATACCAACGGCGCTATGTTGAGGTATGCGGCAGGGGGTAAAACCTGTGCCTTCAGCACTACGTTCGTGATGATGATGTCCGGTGGCATTAAACAGCCTAAATGGAACAAGACCGCGACCCCCTCCGGTGGGGCCACGTGCACGGCTGTGAACTCTGGATTCAGCGCGAATTATGCCTGGAAGGCTGAATTCACCATGAAGTAAGCGGCTAAAAATGCCTGCAGTGCTTGGCGTCACAAGCACTGCGGGCATTTGGGCTGCCCGTGGAACTTCAAAATAGTGAGTGATTGGTCATGTCAAAAGTTAGTGAGTTTTCTGTTGCTCCAATCCGTGCGCTCGCTTCTACGCGCGTCCATACCCATTCAGCAGTCCCGAATCAAGAGGGCGCGGTACCCTCAGGTGCAACTCGCCAAGCCTCCCTTGATCTTTCTACGTTGTCCAAACAACTTGCAAGTGCCGCTCAGCGGGCGGCTGCGCGCGACAGTCAGCTTAGTCGGCAAGAGCTGGCTGCTTTGGCATCCAAGATACAGATGGAGCTAGGCGGAAGTGCATATAGGCTTACCAAGCCCCTTCACGACGCACATGTCCCAGACACGGATGATCCCGAGTTATTGGCAAGGGCAAGGCAAGCCACGGATTTTCTGAACGGAAAGGGGAGTAATCCTTTCCAGAAACTGACAATTGAACAGCTCGCTTTGATTGGTTACGACGAAGGCGGCGATTTCACCCACAACGAGCGCCTCGCCGCAAGCAGAGAGTTAGGCAAGCGCTATGAAGTATGGTCCCGGGCGATGGTGGATAAAGCAAACGCTGAATATCAGCAGACGGGGTATCAAGATGAGGCGATCAGGGAAATTATTGCAACTTACAAGTCGCTGCCGCCCATTCTGGAAGCAGGTTTCGGCAATTACGAAGTCAACATGACCCTGATGATAGGCAAAACCGACCCCCCTCGCAGCGATGACCCCGATTCTCTGATCGACACCCTCCTGAAAACCGCCCGCAAGCTTGAAGAACAGGCAAAAAAAGATCACCCGCCCGCTCGAAGGCCCTGACGAACCAGGCAAGCCCGCATGATGCCCGCCGTACAGCTGTGCAATGTCAGCCGTTTTCAGGGTGACGTGCCGGTGCTTCACGGCATCGACCTGCTGATCCCCAGCGGGCAGACGTGCGCTGTCATCGGCCCGTCCGGTTCGGGCAAGAGCACGTTGCTGAACCTCATTGGGCTGCTGGACCGCCCTTGCGCAGGCCAGGTATGGATCGGTGGTACCGACATGACAGGGGCCAGCGCCGACCAGCGCGCCGTGATGCGTAACCGCCTGATTGGCTTCGTCTTCCAGAGTTTCAACCTGCTGCCGCGGTTATGCGCCCTGGACAACGTGGCGTTGCCGCTGTCGTATCGAGGGCTGCGCTTGCCCGTTGCCCGCCAGCTCGCCGAGGTGCAATTGCGTGCCGTTGGCCTTGCCAGTCAGGCTGGCAAGAGGCCCGCCGAGATGTCCGGCGGTCAGCGCCAACGTGTGGCGATCGCGCGTGCGTTGGTCACCGAGCCGAACCTGCTGGTGGCCGATGAGCCCACCGGGAGCCTTGACGCCCAGACCGGTGAGCAGGTTCTGCACCTATTGCTAACGCTCAACCGGGAGAGGGGCACTACATTGCTGGTGGTCACCCATGATTCCAAGGTGGCACGCAGACTGCAGCGACGGGTACGCGTCGATCAAGGCAGGCTGAGCGATGCATGAGCCCTACGGCCCTGGCTGGCAGCAACGTCTGAGCGAGGCACTGGAGAACGTGCGGTTGATGGGGCGTCGTGCCTGGCTGGCCTGGTTGGGTATCGGCGTGGGCTGCGCATCGGTAGTGGCGTTGCTGAACATGGGGCATAGCGCGGCGCAGCATGCGCGGCAGCTGTACGAGGACCTTGGCAGTGAGCTGATGGTCGCTGAACTGCAGCGCGAGGGCACAGCAGGCTCGAAAGCCGAACCTGATCTGACCGCCATGTCGGCGTCCGTACGGGCGGCCGTCGCGATCAGCGTGGCTGCGGCCAGCATTCGCCGTGCTGGCCTGCAGCAGGAGGCGATGATAATCGGCAGCGGCGCTGGCCTTGCCAGGTTGTTGAAGCTGGACGTGGACGAAGGTCGCTTGCTGTCGGCGCATGACGACAAGGCACCCCACGTGGTGCTGGGCAGCATCCTGGCCAGGCAGCTGGACGCCAAGACGGGCGATCGGTTGCAGATAGGCGGTTACGTGTATGACGTCGTTGGCTTGTTGGTCTCGACCGGTGACAACCCGCTGTTGCCGGTCATGCTCGACCAGGCCGTGTGGATGCCATTGGCAGGCATGCGCCGATTGACGCCGACGCCGGAGGTGAGCCTGGTGCTGGCACTGGGGCGCGACGTGCAGTCCCTGGCGTTGGCAGCCGATCACCTGTCCGCTTACCTGCAGATGCAGTTGCCGCGCCACCAGGTGCTCGTCAGGTTGCCCAGTCAACTGTTGGCGGGCATGACCGCTCAATCGCAAATGCTCACGTGGCTGTTGGCCGGGTTTGCCGGCATCGCCTTGTTGCTGGGCGGCATCGGGGTGATGAACATCATGCTCATGACGGTGGCCGAACGACGCCGAGAAATCGGTATTCGCCTTGCATTGGGCGCGCGGGCACAGGATATCGGCTGGTCATTTCTGCTCGAAGCCATGTTGCTGTCAGGCACAGGGGCGGTTGGCGGGGCCTTGATCGGCGTACTGGCCGCCTGGTTTTTGCCCTGCTGTCCGGGTGGCCTACTGGGCTGGCCCTGGCCGCGGTGCCGCTTGGCATGGTCAGTTCAGTGACCGTAGGGGTTGCCTGCGGGGTATACCCAGCGGTTGCGGCAGCAAGGTTGCAGCCGGTGGAGGCGCTGCGTGAAGACTAGTTGGCTGGCGCTGGCCTGGGTGTTGTCCATTCCCATCGCAGCCCGGGCAGATGCGGTCAGCGCGTTGGCCCTGGCCCGGACCGATCCAGTGCCGCTTCAACTCGATGAAGCCGTGGCCTTGGCATTGCGTGAAAACCGTGCCATTCGAAGCGCCCACCTCAAGCGTGTGGCGGACAGGTTCGACCTGCGCGTGGCGCGCGACCGATACGCCCCGCAGTTGCTCAAGGCGCGCTACCTGCGTCACCGCGATCAGAACGACCGCCAGCGCGATGTGCAGCTCGTGCCTGCCGCCAGCCTGCTGACCCCCTTCGGTACACGCCTGGACCTTGACTGGTCTTATGACCACATCGAGATTGAGGGCCAACGGCCCCGCCAACGGGACGGAGCGAACCTGACCGTGGTCCAGCCCTTGCTGCGCGGCGCTGGCGTGGACGTCGCCACCGCCCCCTTGCGTCAGGCGCAACTGTCGGAGCAGCTCAACCGATTGGCCTTGCGCGAAACCGTGGGGCAGACCATCAGTCAGGTCATCCTGCTTTATCGAGCCTTGCTCCGTGCCCAGGAGCAGCAAAAGATCGCCGACCAGGCCTTGCAGCGTGCCCGGCGTTTGGTCGACGTGAACCGGGCGCTCATCGAAACCGGCCGCATGGCAGCGTTCGACATTGTTCAGACGCAAGCGGAAGTGGCCAACCAGGAGTTGGCCCGGGAGAACAGTCACCGGCAACTGGAAGAAAGTCGCCTGGCACTGGCCCAGACCTTGGCCATTGACTTGAGCACGCCACTGCTGGCCGTGGATGAGATCGAGCCACGCCAGGTCCACCTTGACACTACCCGTGCGCTCGCCCGGGCCAAGGCTCTGCAACCGGCCTACCTCATGCAGCAGCTCACAGGCGAGCAGCTTGCCGTGGATCTGCTGTTGGCCAAGGACCAGCAGCGCTGGGACCTGTCGCTGGTTGCCGGCGCCGCGCAGGCCCACGAAAGGCCCGGCCTGCAGGCCAGCTGGCGGCATTACGTCGGGCTGGAGCTGGCGATCCCCATCGGTGACCTTCAGGTACGACAAGCTCAGGTGCGCACGCAGGTTGCGCTGCAAGAACATGCCCTGGGGCAGGCCGAAACAGACCAACAGCTGCAACGCGAAATCTTCAACGCCGTGAAGGATATTCAGGGGCGATGGCGGCAGTTGCAGATCGCCGGCCGGGCGCTGGCGTTATCCCGGTGCAAGCTTGCGATCGAGCAGGAAAAACTGTCGCTCGGCCGCTCAAGCAACTTCGAGGTCCTGAGCTTTGAAAGTGACCTTCGCTATGCTCAGCATGCGCGTCTGGATGAGGCTATCGCCTATCTCAATGGTCAGACAAGCCTTGACCAACTGCTGGGCACGACCCTCGAGCGCTGGGGGGTTGTACTCCATGACTAACTGGCGCAACGGTCTGCTGCTGCTAGTGCTGAGCGTCGGATTCGGCGCGTGGTATCAGGGGGCCGCTCAGTGCAGCCTGAGACGGCGCGATGGGTGCGCATCGAGCCGCAAACGCTCGAGCAACGACTGGGCTTGGTCGGTCGCCTCCAGGCTGCGCGTCAGGTGACGGTGAATGCGCCCTTCGAGGGACGGGTGGCAGCGGTTTTGGCACAGCCCGGGCAGCAGGTAGGCGCGGGTGATCCACTGTTCACCCTCGATACCGAACAGCTCGACATCGAATTGCGCATGGCTCAGGCAGCCTGGTTGAAAGCCCGCCGCTACGCGGACGTACTGGAGCACTGGACCACCGGTCCCGAGGTGGCCAGGGCGAAACGGAACCTGAGCAGCACCCGCAATGCGCTGTCCACAAGTCAGCTGGACCTGGAGGAAAACCGGCGCCTTTTCGAGCGCGGTATCGTCGCGGGTATGGAAGTTCGTAGCCTGATCCAGCTGGTCGACATGCATGCGCAGGCGGTGCTTGAGGCCGAGCAGGCGTTGGAGCAGACCCTTGCACAAGGTCAAGGCGACGCCCTTCAGATTGCCCGTATGGAACTGCTGAACGCCGAAGCTCAGTACCATGCGCTGCTCGCGCTGCATGGACAACGCACCGTCAATGCGCCTTTGAGCGGCGTTGTCGTCCCTGCCAAGACCGCAGGCGTCAATCAGGTCGTGCCCTTGCAGGCTGGCCAACACGTCGCGCGCGGCGTGCCAGTGCTCGAGCTCATCGGCCTGGACCGATTGCAGGTGCTGGCAACAGTCGAGGAGCAGGACTTGCCTAACGTACAGCAAGGGCAGCAGGTGCGAGTCAGCGTGGCCGGGCAGCACCTTGAAGGCAAACTAGGCCCCATCGCTCAGCAACCCAAGACGCTGGATGGCGCAGGGGCCTGGTATGAGGTGGTGGCCGAACTCGAGCTGCCTGCCGAGCCAGCCCGCTCTAGCTTGCGCCTGGGCATGAGCGCGCAGGTGGACATACGTATCTCGAGCAAGGCCCAGGCGTTTGTCATCCCGCCAGAGGCGCTGCAGCGCAGCAGCGCAGGTGAGCACGTTGTGTGGTTTCGTGAGGACCCTGGCCAAGCGCCGAGCGAGGTGACCGTCAGCGTGGACGGCATAGGGCCGCAGGGGGTCGAGGTGTCAGGGCTGGGGGCAGGGTACGTCAGGTTACCCTGATGCCCCGCCGCGCTCGGCGCCCTATGCTTCGGGCTGATCGCGCAAGAACACCAGGTGATCGACCTTCGACTGCTCGGCGCTGTAGTAATACCCCTGCACGTCGAACTGCTTGAGCTGCGTTGGGTCACTGATGCGCTCTTCGATGACAAAGCGGCTCATCATGCCGCGCGCCTTCTTGGCGTAGAAGCTGATGATCTTGTGCTGGCCGTTTTTCAGGTCCTTGAAGTCCACATTGATCACCCGGGCCTTCAGGGCGCTGCGCTTGACCGCGCTGAAATATTCGTTGCTGGCCAGGTTCAGCAGCAGATCATCGCCCTGTTCGGCCAGGGCCTCGTTGAGCCACTCGCTGATACGCGTGCCCCAGAACGCGTAAAGGTCCTTGCCGCGGGCGTTGGCCAGCTTGGTGCCCATTTCCAGGCGGTAGGGCTGCATCAGGTCCAGCGGGCGCAGCAGGCCGTAGAGGCCGGAGAGCATGCGCAGGTGATCCTGGGCGTAGCTGAGGTCGTCCTCACCCAAGGTCTGGGCGTCCAGGCCGGTGTAGACGTCACCTTTGAAGGCCAGCAGGGCCTGCTTGGCGTTCTCTGGCGTGAACGTGGGTGTCCAGCTGCCGAAACGCGCGGCGTTCAGGCCCGCGAGCTTGTCGGACAGGTGCATCAGTTCGCTGATCTGCGCCGGGCTCATTTCTCGCAGCTGCTCGATCAGTTCCTGGGAATGGTCGAGGTGGCGGGGCAGGGTGAAGCGCTCGGTCACCGGTGGGGTGTCGTAGTCGAGGGTCTTGGCGGGGGAAATCACCGTCAGCATCGGATCTGCTCCTGGCATCAAAGAGCGGGATTCTAAGGGTTGGACGAGGCAAGTCCAAACTATGGCGACAATAGTCAACGCCCATGGCCGATGCAGCGGCTATAGTGCCTGTTTTCCTTGAACGGAGCCCTGACCGTGCGCGTCGTTTCAGCCCTGCTGACTGGCCTGTTGAGCCTGGCCGTGCAAGCCGCCCCTTCCACGCCGGCCAGCCTGGACCGTGGCCTGTGGCCCGAGCAACTGGACAACCCTGCGCTGTTCGATGTGGCGTCGCGGGCCGAAATCCTCTCGTTCGCCCGGGTACTGCACGAGAACGAGCTGCTCGACGAGAACGCCCTGGCAGCCCGATTGGGCCTGCGGCAGGTCAACTTGCAGAAGATCAGGCAGGTGCGGGCGCGGCTGTGGCAGCGTCTTTGGCAGGGTTATCAACAGGCGCAACGCAGTTGCGAGCAAGATGCGTCCTTTTGCTATGCGGTGACGTCGATGGCCGAACTGCGCTTGCAAGCTGCGACCTTCGCCACCGATGTGGGTGAGTTCTACACCGGCTGGATCGAGCCCAGCCGGCAATTTCATGAGCAGTACCTGAACGAGCAACTGCGCAAGGCGGCGTTGTTGCCCCAGACCAGCAGCGAAGTACAGCGGCTGTCTGCAGCCGAGCGCAACGGCGATGAACTCAATGACCGGCTGTTTCTGCTCACCTTTGCCGGTGGGCCGGGCGCGGCGGCAGGCACCACCGACGAGCTGACTGCCTACTTGCGCAAGCAGAAACTCGATGGGACGTTCTTCGTGCTCGGCAGCCGTTTGCAGCAACGTCGCGACGGCGAGTCGCTGGCGGCCCTGCGGCGCTTGTATGCTGGCCAGTGCGTAGGCATTCAGGGGTGGGAATACCGGTCCCATGCGCAGTGGACGGATTGGCAGGCCTCGATCAGCCGCAGCCAGGCACGGGTGCGGGCAGACCTGCCCGAGCAGTATGTGCCGCTGTTTCGCCCACCGTATGGCCAGCGGCGGGCCGACGGCCAGGCGTTCATGCAGCGTCAGCAGTTGCAGGTCTCGCTGTGGGATATCGATGCGCAGGACGACTCGGGCTTGAGTGCGCAGGCCTCAGCCGAGCGTGTGTTGACCTTGATGCTGCTGTGGCGCAAAGGCGTGATCCAGTTTCACGACGCCTTGCCCAAGGCCAGGCCTGCGGTGCAATGGCTGCTTGAGCACACCGCGCAAAGCGGCATTGGTTGGCAGGATTGTCGCGAATATGGACAGGGCGAGTAGCAACCTGACTTCTGACTGTAGACCTGCTTGGCGTTGGCGCCAAGGCCTGTTCGTCAATCGGAAAAATAAAGTTGGCAATCGCATGAAAATGCTTTTTCCGGTCATGGCTTTTGCGGTATGAAGAAACCAGACAGCCGATTCCTGCAGCACAGGTGGCGTCACATCGGTCCACCTGGCCAGATCGCTTCCCGCCCGTAACAACGCGGATACGGGAAGAACGGCAGTCACCCCGCGGCGTAACAGACCACGCCGTGCCGCTTCGACATAAGGTGACCGAGTATGGATGACCAAGGACGCACCCCTTCCTCCAGCAAGCCAATCCTCTATGTGCTCGATACCAACGTCCTGATTCACGACCCCAACGCATTACTCAACTTCGAGGAGCACCACGTCGCCATTCCCATGACGGTGCTGGAGGAACTCGACAAGCTCAAGGCCGGTAAGCAAAGCATCGCTGCCGAATGCCGCCAGGCCATCCGCCTGATCGACCAGACGCTGGGTGATGCCTCGCCTAGCGTGGTGGAGCAGGGGGTACCCATCCAGCGTGGCAAGAGTGGGCCAAAAGGGTATCTGTCCATCCTGATGACTCCGCGCAACGAGCCGAACAAGCTGTTGCCCGAAACCCTCAACGACAACATCATCATCAATCAGCTGCTCGAAGTCAGGGCACGGCGCACCGACCTGGACGTGGTGCTGGTCACCAAGGACATCAACATGCGCCTGAAGGCGCGCGCCTGCGGCATCGCCGCCGAGGACTACAGCACCGACCAGCTGGTCGACGACGTGTCGCTGTTGTCCAAGGGCTATCATTCGGTCACCGGCTCGTTCTGGGACCGGGTCAGCAAGGTCGACACGCGTCAGGAACGTGGCCGTACCTGGCACCGGGTGCAACTGGCCGAGCCGCTGCCTGCGGTGCACGTGAACGAGTTCATCATCGATGAGCAAGGGTTCGTCGGCTGGATCAAGGGCACGCGCGAGGGCGAACTGCTGCTGCTCGACCTGCACCAGGAGCCGCTGCTGCATCAGGAAGCCTGGGGCCTGAAACCGCGTGACATTCATCAGAGCCTGGCGCTGTTGGCGCTGCTCGATCCGGATATCCACCTGGTCAACCTGACCGGGGCGGCGGGGTCGGGCAAGACCATCCTGGCACTGGCGGCGGCCATCGAGCAGACCATGGTCAGCAAGCGTTACCGGCGCATCATCGCCACCCGAAGCGTGCAGGGGCTCGACCAGGAGATCGGTTTTCTGCCGGGAACAGAGGCCGAGAAGATGGAGCCCTGGCTGGGCGCCATTACCGATAACCTCGAAGCCTTGCACATGGACGATGAAAGCACCCACGGCAGTGTCGAGTACATCCTCGAACGTGTGCCGCTGCAGTTCAAATCGCTCAACTACATCCGTGGTCGCAGCTTCCAGCAGAGCCTGATCCTCATCGATGAGTGCCAGAACCTCACGCCGCACCAGATGAAAACCATCATCACCCGTGCTGGCGCGGGATCGAAGGTGGTGTGCCTGGGTAACCTGGCGCAGATCGATACACCGTACCTGTCCGCGACCAGTTCGGGCCTGACCTACCTGACCGAACGCTTCAAGGACTTCCCCCATGGCGTGCACATCACCCTGCAAGGGGTGCCTCGGTCGGTGTTGGCCGAGTTCGCCGAGTCACACATGTAGTAGCCCCGCACGCCGGGCGGTTCACCGCCCGGCGGCTTCGGGCCGCAATGCGTCGGCCTGGCCCCTGCTCAAACCTGACCCACCGGTTTACACTCTCAGCTCCCTTCACAGGAGCAGAGCAGTGCTGACACATCTTGATTCCCAAGGGCGGGCCAACATGGTCGACGTCACTGAAAAAGCCGTGACCGAGCGCGAGGCCACGGCCGAAGCGCGCGTGCGCATGTTGCCGCACACCCTGCAGATGATCGTTGACGGTGAGCACCCCAAGGGTGATGTCTTCGCCGTGGCGCGCATCGCCGGCATCCAGGCGGCGAAGAAGACCAGCGACCTGATTCCGTTGTGTCATCCGCTGATGCTGACCAGTGTCAAGGTCGAGCTCAGCGCCGAGGGCAGTGATGCAGTGCGTATCGTCGCCCGGTGCAAGCTGGCCGGGCAGACCGGTGTGGAGATGGAAGCGCTGACGGCGGCCAGCGTAGCCGCGTTGACCCTCTATGACATGTGCAAGGCCGTGGACAAGGGCATGGTCATCGAGCAAGTGCGCCTGCTGGAGAAGCTGGGCGGCAAAAGCGGCCCGTACAAGGTGCAAGGCTGATGAAGATCAAGGTGATGTATTTCGCTCGCTACCGGGAGCGGCTGGAGCGCGGCAGCGAGTCGCTCGAAGGGACGTTCAGAGTAGTGGACGATGTGCGCCTGGCGTTGGTGGGTAGAGGCGAGCCTTACCAGGTGCTGGCCGAGCAAAACCTGATGTGCGCGCGCAACGAGGAATTGTGCAGGCTGGATGAGCCTGTGCAAGACGGCGACGAAGTGGCCTTCTTTCCGCCTGTGACTGGAGGTTGAGCATGGCCGTTCGGGTACAGGAACGCGCTTTCGATCCGGGCGTTGAGACCAACGCCTTGCATGCGGCCAACGTAGGTGTCGGGGCAGTGGTCAGTTTCATCGGCTACGTGCGGGACTTCAACGACGGCCAGGAGGTGGCGGGCATGGTGCTCGAGCATTATCCCGGCATGACCGAAAAGGCCCTGGCCAAGATCGTGGCCGAGGCACAGCAGCGCT
The DNA here is from genome assembly GCF_007678615.1 of Pseudomonas sp. DE0157. Lineage (NCBI taxonomy): Bacteria > Pseudomonadati > Pseudomonadota > Gammaproteobacteria > Pseudomonadales > Pseudomonadaceae > Pseudomonas > Pseudomonas sp. DE0157. The sequence goes on along the minus strand of NZ_VEJN01000014.1, from coordinate 13,439 downwards.
GGCCGTTGTTGAAGGTCGAGGTGCTGCACCGCGTGGGGCATTTGGCGCCCGGCGAGCCGATCGTGTTCGTCGGCGTGGCCAGTGCCCATCGGCAGGCCTCGTTCGAGGCTTGCAACTTCATCATGGATTACCTGAAGACCCGGGCACCGTTCTGGAAGAAGGAAACGACCGGGCAAGGGGAACGATGGGTGGAAGGACGTCAGAGCGATCAGGACGCGGCAGGGCGATGGGGATAGGGGGGAGCGATTGACCTTGGGCTCTGCACGAACGCCCGGGGAGCTGTGATGCCCAGGGCCGCTGCGCGGCCCATCGAGGCCGGTCCGGCGGCCAGGAGCATGGGCAGATCGACCTGACCGACCCAACCCGATCAGGCGTGCTTGCGCGGCACCGGCTTGAGCAACTCCTCAGGCGGCATCTCGCACTTGATCTTGCGCCCCAGCAGCGTCTCGATCGCAGGCAACTGGTACGAATCATCTTCGCCAGCAAAGCTGATCGATACGCCACTGGTGCCTGCCCGGCCGGTACGGCCGATCCGGTGCACGTAGTCGTCAGGGTCTTCCGGCAGGGTGAAATTGATGACATGGCTGATGCCGTCGATATGGATCCCGCGTCCAGCCACATCGGTCGCCACCAGCACCGTGATGCGCCCCTCACGGAAGTTCTCGAGGGTACGGATACGCTTGTGCTGAGGTACATCGCCGGACAACTGCGCGGCATTGACGCCATCGCGTACCAGTTTTTCCTCGATACGGCGTACTTCGTCCTTGCGGTTGGCGAACACCATCACCCGTTCCCACTTGTTCTGGGTCACCAGGTTGTACAGCAGCTTGTACTTGTCGCTGCCAGCCACCGCATAAACGTGCTGCTCGACCGTTTCGCTGGCCACGTTCTCGGGCTCGATCTCGACGATGGCGGGATTGGTCGTCCACTGCTTGGCCAGGTTCATCACGTCATCGGTAAAAGTGGCCGAAAACAGCAGCGTCTGGCGCTCGCTCTTGGGCGGCGTCTGGCGAATGATCTGGCGCACCTGCGGGATGAAGCCCATGTCCAGCATGCGGTCGGCTTCGTCCAGCACCATCACCTCGACCATGTCCAGGTGCACCTCGCCACGCTGGTTAAAATCCAGCAGGCGGCCGGGCGTAGCCACCAGGATGTCGCAGTGCCGTGCTTCCAGAGCCTTGAGCTGCTTGTCGAAGTCCATGCCGCCGACGAAGCTCATCACGTTCAGGCCGGTGTATTTGGTCAAGGCGACCGCGTCCTTGGCGATCTGCACCACCAGTTCGCGGGTGGGGGCGATGATCAGTGCGCGTGGCTCGCCCATGTAGCGTTCCTTGGGCGGGGGCGTCTGTTGCAGCTGGGAAATGATCGAGATCAGGAACGCGGCAGTCTTGCCCGTACCGGTCTGGGCCCTGCCGATCGCATCCTGGCCGCGCAGCGTGAAGCCCAGCACTTGCGCCTGGATCGGCGTGCAGTAGGGGAAACCCAGGTCGTGAATGGCGTGCATTAGCTCGTTGGAAAGTTTGAAATCGTGGAAACGCGTCTTGCCCTCCTGGGGCTCGACCACGAAGTCCTCCGGTTTCCACAGGCTGGCCTGGGGCTTGGGTTTTGGCTTGCGCTCTCGACGCGGTTTGTCGCTGGCAGGCTTGGTAGCGGCAGGTTGTACAACCTGGGCGGCAGGCTGGCTGCGCGCAACGGCAGGGGCCGATGGCGCATGGGCCTGGGGGGCCGCTGGCGCCGGGGCAATGCTGGCAGCGGGCGCAGTGGCCTGGGGGGCAATGTCTCCCTTGCCGAATATTTTCTTGAGTGCCTTGAGCACGGTCATCTCGTCAATTGGTTAAGGAATGTACGCCGGGCAGTGTAATGCAAGATCCCTGCTCGGCGTAGTGCAATGGCCTTGAACGACTCGTGCGCGCGGCTTACTGAAGTTGCGTGGTCAGCCATTGGAGGATGTCGTTCAGCTCTTCGACGACCACTTCATGTTCCATTGGGTACTCGTGCCAGCGGGCAGCGACGCCCCAGGTGTTCAGGTACTCGAAGGCCGTACGTCCCATCGATGGGATCACCACCGGGTCGTGCACGCCATGCAGGCACAGGGCCGGGGTGCGTTGCTGGCACGCGCTCAGCGTGTGCTCGTCAGCGAAGGTGGGGGCATAGGTGGAGAGGGCCAGCACGCCACCCAGGGCTTCCTGCCACTTTATATAGGCCGTGTGCAGCACCACGGCGCCCCCTTGGGAGAACCCGGCCAGGAAGATGCGCGACAGGCTGATGCCCTTGGCCTGCTCGGCCTTGATCAAGGCGATGACCTGCTCGGCCGAGGCATCGAGCTCGGCCTCGTCGATGGCCCTGGCCGGCGTCATGGCCTTGATGTCGTACCAACTGGGCATGGCGTAGCCGCCGTTGATGGTCACCGACCGGGTCGGCGCCTGGGGCATGACGAACCGGGTCGTGAGCAGATGCTGCTGCATGAATTCGGCCACCGGTAGGAAGTCGTAACGGTCCGCGCCCAGGCCGTGCAACCAGATCACACAGGCATCTGCGGCTTTTTGAGGTTCGAGAATGAGTGGGTCGGTCATGGCTGCTCCGAAAACGTGCGTGTGGAAGAGGTCGTGCTTGAAAAGAAGGCGCGCGCCCGGCGAGTCGGAAAAAGAATGTCGCAACGATGCAACTTTCCCTACTTGACTCGTGCTTAAACGCTCAAGCCACGCAATCTGGTACGCGGTTTGCACTTCCATCTGTGATGCAAAGGACAGGCCGAGACGGTAACACCCTTTGCACGCGAAGGCTGTCACAGAACAGCCCATTGCGCCAAGTGACCCAATAACAAGCCAATACGGGTCGGATGCGCCTCAAAAGGGTGCGGTGCAATTCCGGCTCGATACAACAAGAGCGATTTGGAGGTTGTGAATGAAGATGTTGAAAACCACCCTGGCAGTCCTGACCGCTGCCGCTGCCCTGGGCGCTGTGAGTACGGCCCAGGCCGGGGCGACGCTCGATGCGGTTAAGAAGAAGGGCTTCGTCCAGTGTGGCGTGAGTGACGGTCTTCCTGGCTTCTCGGTTCCGGATGCACAAGGCAAGATCGTCGGGATCGACGCCGATGTCTGCCGCGCCGTGGCGGCAGCCGTGTTCGGGGACGCGACCAAGGTCAAGTTCAGCCAGCTCAACGCCAAGGAACGCTTCACCGCGCTGCAATCGGGCGAAGTCGACGTGCTGTCGCGCAACACCACCTGGACCAGTTCGCGCGATGCCGGCATGGGCCTGATGTTCACCGGGGTCACCTATTACGACGGCGTAGGTTTCCTGGTCAACAAGAAGCTTGGCGTATCCAGTGCCAAGGAGCTCGATGGCGCGACCATCTGCATCCAGGCCGGCACCACGACCGAACTGAACGTATCGGACTTCTTCCGCGCCAACGGCCTGAAATACACTCCCATCACCTTCGACACCTCGGATGAAAGCGCCAAGTCCCTGGAGTCTGGCCGTTGCGATGTGCTGACGTCGGACAAATCTCAACTGTTCGCCCAGCGTTCCAAGCTGGCTGCCCCAGCTGACTACGTGGTACTGCCGGAAACCATTTCCAAGGAACCGTTGGGGCCGGTCGTGCGCAAGGGTGACGAGGAGTGGTTCAGCATCGTCAAGTGGACCCTGTTCGCCATGCTCAATGCCGAAGAAGCCGGCATCACCTCCAAGAACGTCGAGGCCGAGGCCAAGGGCACCAAGAACCCGGACGTGGCGCGTCTGCTCGGTGGCGACGGCGAGTACGGCAATGACCTCAAGCTGCCCAAAGACTGGGTAGTGCAGATCGTCAAGCAAGTGGGCAACTACGGCGAAGTGTTCGAGAAGAACCTTGGCCAGAGCACCGACCTGAAGATCGACCGTGGCATGAATGCCTTGTGGAACAACGGCGGCATCCAGTACGCACCCCCTGTGCGCTGATGGTTGCACCTGCGGCGGCATCCCGCCGCCGCAGGCGGTCCGCTACCCTTTTCTTCGGGGCATTTCATGCAAAATCCAATTGGCGCACGAAAGGGTTTATCCCTGAGCGATCCACGTGTGCGCGCGTGGCTGTTCCAGCTACTGACCATCGTCTTCGTGGTCGGTCTGGGCTGGTACCTGTTTCACAACACGCAAACCAACCTGCAGCACCGGGGCATCACCTCGGGGTTTGACTTTCTTGACCGCAGTGCCGGCTTCGGCATCGCCCAGCACCTGATTCCCTACGTGGAGTCGGACAGCTACGCGCGGGTGTTCGTCATCGGGCTGCTTAACACCTTGCTGGTGACCCTCATCGGCGTGGTGCTGGCCACCCTGCTGGGCTTCATCATCGGTGTCGCCAGGCTGTCGCCGAACTGGATGATCAACAAGCTGGCTACCGTGTATGTGGAAACCTTCCGCAACATCCCGCCGCTGTTGCAGATCCTGTTCTGGTACTTCGCCGTGTTCCTGACCCTGCCAGGGCCGCGGGGCAGCATCAACATCGACGACGCGTTCTTCATCAGCAACCGCGGCCTGAACATGCCTGGGGCCTCCATGGCAGAAGGCTTCTGGCCCTTCGTGGCTGCCCTGCTGATAGCTGTGCTGGCGACCGTGCTGATGGTGCGCCGAGCCAACCGGCGCTTCGAAGAAACCGGCCAGCCGTTTCACAAGTTCTGGGTAGGGCTGGCGCTGATGATCGCCATCCCAAGTGCCTGTGTGCTGTTGTTCGGCAGCCCCGTGCAGTGGGAGGTGCCGCAACTCAAGGGCTTCAACTTTGTCGGCGGCTGGGTACTGATCCCTGAACTGCTGGCGTTGACCCTGGCCTTGACGATCTACACGGCGGCGTTCATCGCTGAAATCGTGCGCTCGGGCATCCGTTCGGTCAGCCACGGCCAGACCGAGGCTGCGCGTTCGCTAGGGCTGCGCGAAGGGCCAACCTTGCGCAAGGTAATCATCCCGCAGGCGCTGCGCGTGATCATTCCACCGCTCACCAGCCAGTACCTGAACCTGGCGAAGAACTCCTCGCTGGCCGCAGGCATCGGCTACCCGGAAATGGTTTCGTTGTTCGCCGGCACCGTGCTCAACCAGACCGGCCAGGCCATCGAAGTGATCGCCATCACCATGAGCGTCTACCTGGCCATCAGCATCAGCATTTCGCTGTTGATGAATTGGTACAACAAGCGCATCGCGCTGATCGAACGGTGAGGACACGCCTGTGAATGCTCATGTTTTCAAACCTGACATGCCGCCTCCGGTCAAGACCGTCGGTGTGCTCGCCTGGATGCGTGCCAACCTGTTCTCCAGCTGGCTCAACACCCTGCTTACCCTGTTCGCCATCTACCTGGTCTGGCTGATCGTGCCGCCGCTGCTGCAGTGGGCGTTGATCGACGCGAATTGGGTGGGCACCACCCGTGCCGACTGCACCAAGGAAGGCGCCTGCTGGGTGTTCATCCAGCAGCGTTTCGGCCAGTTCATGTATGGCTACTACCCATCCGAGATGCGCTGGCGGGTGGACCTGACGGTATGGCTGGCGGTGCTGGGCGCAGCGCCGCTGTTCATCCGCAGCTTCCCGCGCAAGGCGGTCTACGGCCTGGGGTTCCTGGTGCTGTACCCGTTGGTGGCCTACACCCTGCTGCACGGCGGACTGTTCGGCCTGGAGACGGTACCGACCAGCCAGTGGGGTGGCCTGATGCTGACGCTGGTGATCGCCACCGTGGGCATCGTCGGGGCCTTGCCCCTGGGGATCGTACTGGCACTGGGGCGGCGCTCGCGCATGCCGGCGGTGAAAGTGGTGTGCGTAACCTTCATCGAGTTCTGGCGAGGCGTGCCACTGATCACGGTGTTGTTCATGTCGTCGGTGATGCTGCCGCTGTTTCTGCCCGAGGGCATGAGCTTCGACAAGCTGCTACGGGCCATGATCGGGGTGATCCTGTTCCAGTCGGCGTACATCGCCGAAGTGGTACGTGGGGGCCTGCAAGCCATCCCCAAGGGGCAGTACGAAGCCGCCGCCGCCATGGGGCTGGGCTACTGGCGCTCGATGGGGCTGGTGATCCTGCCCCAGGCGCTCAAGCTGGTTATCCCTGGCATCGTCAACACCTTCATCGCCCTGTTCAAGGACACCAGCCTTGTGATCATCATCGGCCTGTTCGACCTGCTCAACAGCGTCAAGCAAGCTGCCGCCGACCCGGCCTGGCTGGGCATGGCCACCGAAGGCTATGTGTTCGCCGCCTTGGTTTTCTGGATTTTCTGTTTCGGTATGTCCCGCTACTCCATGCACCTGGAGCGCAAGCTGGACACTGGCCACAAGCGTTAGGAGTTTCGAAATGAGTGAAGCGATCAAGCAGCCTGCCGGCCCCGAAGGCATCATCCAGATGCAGGGCGTGAACAAGTGGTATGGCCAGTTCCATGTGCTCAAGGACATCAACCTCAATGTTCGCCAGGGCGAGCGCATCGTGCTGTGCGGGCCCTCGGGCTCGGGCAAGTCCACCACCATCCGCTGCCTGAACCGCCTGGAAGAACACCAGCAAGGGCGAATTGTGGTTGACGGTGTGGAGCTGACCAACGACCTCAAGCAGATCGAGGCCATCCGCCGCGAAGTGGGCATGGTGTTCCAGCACTTCAACCTGTTTCCGCACCTGAGCATCCTGGAAAACTGCACTTTGGCGCCCATGTGGGTGCGCAAGATGCCCAAGCGCAAGGCCGAGGAAATCGCCATGCACTACCTGGAGCGAGTGCGTATCCCGGAGCAGGCGCACAAGTACCCAGGGCAGTTGTCCGGTGGTCAGCAGCAGCGCGTGGCCATCGCCCGGGCGTTGTGCATGAAGCCCAAGATCATGCTGTTCGATGAGCCGACCTCGGCGCTGGATCCGGAAATGGTCAAGGAAGTGCTCGATACCATGGTTGGCCTGGCCGAAGATGGCATGACCATGCTCTGCGTGACCCACGAAATGGGCTTTGCCCGCACTGTGGCGAATCGGGTGATCTTCATGGACAAGGGCGAGATCGTCGAGCAGGCGTCACCGGACGATTTCTTCGACCGGCCACAGAGCGACCGCACGCGCTTGTTCCTTAGCCAGATTCTGCATTGAGGCAGTAGAAGGGCGATTGGCCTGCGTGGCGCCGCAGGCCAACCCAAGCGCCCACGTGCTGGGCACTTGCGTTACTTTTCTTCCTGCTTGGCCACCGGCGCTGGCGGTGGCCGCAGACCCACCTCAGCGATCAGCTTGAGCTGCTGACCGTTGCGCATTACCTCGATGGTGATCTTTTCGTTGGGCTTGATGCGCGCCACCTGGTTCATCGACCGGCGGCCATCGCCCGCCGGCTCGCCGTTGATGCTCAGGATCACATCCCCCAACTGCAGACCGGCCTTGGCTGCCGGGCCTTCGCGGAAAATGCCCGCCACCACGATGCCTGGCCGGTCCTTCATGCCAAACGACTCGGCAAGCTCTGCGCTTAGCGGCTGAACTTCGATACCCAGCCAGCCCCGGATGACCTGGCCGTGCTCGACGATCGACTTCATCACCTCAAGGGCCAGCTTCACTGGAATGGCGAAGCCGATGCCTTGCGAGCCACCTGACTTGGAGAAGATGGCAGTGTTGATGCCGATCAGGTTGCCGTTGGCATCCACCAGGGCGCCGCCCGAATTGCCCGGGTTGATCGCCGCGTCGGTCTGGATGAAATCTTCGTAGTTGTTCAGGCCCAGCTGGTTACGGCCGGTGGCGCTGATGATACCCATGGTCACGGTCTGGCCGACCCCGAACGGGTTGCCGATCGCAAGGGACACGTCGCCGATGCGAATGGTATCGGAGCGCCCGATGGTGATGGCCGGCAGTTTCTTCAGGTCGATCTTGAGCACCGCCAGGTCCGTCTCCGGGTCGCTGCCGATCACCCTGGCCAAGGTTTCCCGGCCATCCTTGAGCGCCACGACGATCTGGTCGGCGCCGCTGGTCACATGGTTGTTGGTCAGCAGATAGCCCTCGGGGCTCATGATCACCGCCGAGCCCAGGCTGGACTCCCAGCGGCGTTGCTTGGGCAGGTTGTCGCCGAAGAACCGGCGGAACTGCGGGTCTTCGAACAGCGGGTGCGAGCTCTTGTTCACCACCTTGGTGGTGTACAGGTTGGCTACCGCAGGTGCAGCCAGGGTAACGGCGTCGGCATAGGAGACCGGGCCCTGCACCACCTGCGTGGACTGGGGCGCCTGTTGCAGGTTGACATCCTGACTGGGCAAGCCGACCCACTCCGGAAAGCGTTGGATGATCAGGGCGGCGATGAGCACGCCGGTGAGCAGGGGCCAGCCAAAGTAACGCAGAGCCTTGAACATGAACGAATCCTGGAAAGAGCCGCGGCCTGGGGCCGCGCAGTGGAGCGTGGGCGCGCGATCATACACCGGTTCCCCCAGTGCCGACGACGGCCCATAATGGCCGGCATTATACGGACCTTCTCCAGGCCTTGCGCCTGGCAGGCACGCAGTTTTTTCGAGGAGATTTCCCATGGCCGTCGCGCTGAGTACATTGGTCGAAGAAGCCGAGCGCTACCTGGGCAGCAGCAGGATCCAAGACTATTGCCCCAACGGCTTGCAGGTCGAAGGCCGGCCGCAGGTCGGGCGCATCGTCACTGGCGTGACCGCCAGCCAGGCCTTGCTCGATGCAGCCGTTGAGGCTCAAGCCGATCTCGTGCTGGTGCACCATGGTTATTTCTGGAAGGGGGAAAACCCCTGCATCACCGGCATTCGCCAGCGACGCCTGAAAACCCTGCTCAACAACGACATCAGCCTGCTGGCCTTTCACCTGCCGCTCGACGTCCATCCGGAAGTGGGCAACAACGTGCAGCTGGCGCAACAGCTTCAGATCACCGTAGAGGGCCCGCTCGACCCAGACAACCCGAAGGTGGTCGGGCTGGTCGGGTCGCTGGCCCAACCCATGATTGCCCGCGATTTCGCCCGCCGTGTGCAGGATGTGCTGGGGCGTGAGCCGTTGCTGGTCGAGGAAGACAGAGTCGTTCGTCGTGTGGGATGGTGCACCGGCGGCGGGCAGGGGTACATCGACACGGCGATCGCGGCCGGGGTGGACTTGTACCTGACCGGCGAAGCGTCGGAACAGACCTACCACAGCGCCCGCGAAAACGGCGTGAGCTTCATCGCCGCAGGGCACCATGCGACCGAGCGCTACGGCGTGCAGGCATTGGGCGATTACCTGGCACGGCGTTTTGCCGTGGAGCACCTGTTCATCGACTGCCCCAATCCGATCTGACCGACCTGTCGGCGCAGGCCGCGTGGCAATGGGTTGGCAGGCTTGAGCGCCGACCCGCAGCCCAAACCCTCAGTCATATGGTTAGACGCTTTCGATCTATCCAGGCGCCTAAATAGAAGCATCTGCTGTGATAGAGTGGCTCGCTCGAACACGGCCCGCTGGCCGTCCATAAGATCGTTTTTCGTGAGTAGCCATGGTCGACAAACTGACGCACTTGAAACAGCTGGAGGCGGAAAGCATCCATATCATCCGCGAGGTGGCCGCCGAGTTCGACAACCCGGTCATGCTGTACTCGATCGGCAAGGATTCCGCCGTGATGCTGCACTTGGCGCGCAAGGCTTTCTTCCCGGGCAAGCTGCCGTTCCCGGTGATGCACGTCGACACCCAGTGGAAATTCCAGGAGATGTACCGCTTCCGCGACAAGATGGTCGAGGAAATGGGGCTCGACCTGATCACCCACGTCAACCCCGAGGGTGTGGCCCAGGGCATCAACCCGTTCACCCATGGCAGCTCCAAGCATACCGACATCATGAAGACCCAGGGCCTCAAGCAGGCGCTGGACAAGCATGGTTTCGATGCCGCTTTCGGTGGCGCGCGCCGCGACGAAGAAAAGTCGCGTGCCAAGGAGCGCGTGTACTCCTTCCGTGACAGCAAGCACCGCTGGGATCCGAAGAACCAGCGCCCTGAGCTGTGGAACGTGTACAACGGCAAGGTTAACAAAGGCGAGTCCATTCGTGTGTTCCCTCTGTCGAACTGGACCGAGCTGGACATCTGGCAGTACATCTACCTCGAAGGCATCCCGATCGTGCCGCTGTACTTCGCCGCCGAGCGCGAAGTCATCGAGAAGAATGGCACCCTGATCATGATCGACGACGCGCGCATCCTCGAGCACCTGTCCGAGGAAGAAAAAGCCCGCATCGTCAAGAAGAAGGTGCGTTTCCGTACCCTGGGCTGCTACCCGTTGACGGGCGCCGTGGAGTCCGAAGCCGAGACGCTCACCGACATCATTCAGGAAATGCTCCTGACCCGCACCTCCGAGCGCCAGGGCCGGGTCATCGACCACGACGGCGCCGGGTCCATGGAAGACAAGAAACGCCAGGGCTATTTCTAAGCTTCAAGCGGCAAGCTGCAAGAGCAATCGAGCGCGCAGCGTTCGAACCTTGTGGATTGCCGCCTGCATGGCCCGCGAGCGCTCCAGAATGCCAAGTGGGTTGATCAACCTAATTTCTAACTAGTTGTACGCCGACAAGCTTGCCGCTTGAAGCTGACAGCTTGGAGCTTGAATGAGATGAGTCACCAATCCGATTTGATCAGCGAAGACATCCTCGCTTATCTGGCTCAGCACGAGCGCAAAGAACTGCTGCGTTTCCTGACCTGCGGCAACGTGGATGACGGCAAGAGCACCTTGATCGGGCGCCTGCTGCATGACTCGAAGATGATCTACGAGGATCACCTCGAAGCCATCACCCGTGATTCGAAGAAGTCCGGCACCACAGGCGAGGAAGTGGACCTGGCGCTGCTGGTCGATGGCCTGCAGGCCGAGCGTGAGCAGGGCATCACCATCGACGTGGCCTACCGTTACTTCTCCACGGCCAAGCGCAAGTTCATCATTGCCGACACCCCGGGCCACGAGCAGTACACACGTAACATGGCGACCGGCGCATCCACCTGCGACCTGGCCATCATCCTGGTCGATGCCCGCTACGGTGTGCAGACCCAGACCCGCCGCCACAGCTACATCGCCTCGTTGCTGGGCATCAAGCACATCGTGGTCGCCGTCAACAAGATGGACCTCAAGGGCTTCGATGAAGGCGTCTTCGAGTCGATCAAGGCCGACTACCTGGCCTTCGCCGAAGCCATCAACCTGACGCCGAGCAGCCTGCACTTCGTGCCGATGTCCGCGCTCAAGGGTGACAACGTGGTCAACCACAGCGAGCAGTCGCCGTGGTACACCGGCCCGACATTGATGGAAATCCTGGAAACCGTGGAAGTGGCGGCCGACCGCAACTTCACCGACCTGCGTTTCCCGGTGCAGTACGTCAACCGCCCCAACCTGAACTTCCGTGGTTTTGCAGGCACCCTGGCCAGCGGCGTGGTGCACAAGGGCGATGAAGTCGTCGTGCTGCCGTCGGGCAAGAGCAGCCGGGTGAAGTCCATCGTCACCTACGAAGGCGAGCTGGAAAGCGCAGGCCCGGGTCAGGCCGTGACCCTGACCATGGAAGACGAGATCGACATCTCCCGTGGTGACCTGCTGGTGCATGCCGACAATGTGCCGCCTGTGACCGACCAGTTCGAAGCCATGCTGGTGTGGATGGCCGAAGAGCCGATGCTGCCGGGCAAGAAGTACGACATCAAGCGTGCGACCAGCTACGTGCCGGGTTCGATTGCCAGCATCACCCACAAGGTGGACGTCAATACCTTGGAAAAAGGCGCTGCCAGCGCCTTGCAGCTGAACGAGATCGGTCGCGTCAAGGTATCCCTGGACAGCGCCATTGCGCTGGACGGCTACGAGAGCAACCGCACCACCGGTGCGTTCATCGTCATCGACCGCCTGACCAACGGCACCGTGGGCGCCGGCATGATCATCGCCCAGCCTGTACTGCCCCATGGCAGTGCCGGGCAGCATGGCAAGTCGGCGCATGTCTCGACCGAAGAGCGTGCCCTGCGCTTTGGCCAGCAGCCGGCGACCGTACTGTTCAGCGGCCTGTCCGGCGCTGGCAAGAGCACCCTGGCCTACGCTGTGGAGCGCAAACTGTTCGACATGGGCCGTGCCGTTTATGTACTCGACGGGCAGAACCTGCGCCATGACCTGAACAAGGGCCTGCCACAGGATCGCGCTGGCCGTACCGAGAACTGGCGCCGCGCCGCCCATGTGGCGCGCCAGTTCAACGAAGCCGGCTTGCTGACCCTGGCCGCCTTCGTGGCCCCAGATGCCGAAGGCCGCGAACAGGCCAAGGCCCTGATCGGCAAGGACCGCCTGGTGACCGTCTACGTTCAAGCCTCGCCACTGGTCTGCCGCGAACGCGATCCGCAGGGCCTGTATGCGGCCGAAGGCGATAACATTCCAGGTGAGAGCTTCCCGTTCGATGTGCCACTGGATGCCGATCTGGTGATCGATACCCAGGCCACCAGCGTGGAAGAAGGGGTCAAGCTCGTGCTGGATGTGTTGAGGCAGCGTGGGGCGATCTAATCGCTGGCTTGCAAAAAAACCCGCTTCGGCGGGTTTTTTGTATACGCGTAATCCGTTGCTTTTGCGGGTTCCGTAAGAGCAACTGTCTTGCTGAGAATCTGAAAGGTTGCGCAACCAGGAGCTATAGCCGCGAACACTGGCAAAACTGGTGCCATTCACCGCCGCGTGCAAAGAGTCTTCCCTAAGCCTCAGAGCTGTATCCATACCCGGAAGGCTAGCGATTTTTAATTCTGAATCCTGCAAGCTCCTCTGACGCTCTCCACTCCAAGAGCCGCGCCATGCCTTGTTCGGAGCATCCTTCTCTTTCGTCGCCGGTGTCGGTTAAGGGTGTTCGCCGTGGCATATATCTTCTATTAGGGAGCAGGCGCTCATGATGTATTCAGACGGATCCTACAAGTTAAAACTTACTCCGTCAGGTAAGCTTCAATTGCTCATTGAAAATATGAGTGTGCTTTTAGACACAAAAAGCGCCGTTATAAATTCCAGCAGTGGAGGGGCTGTATGGCTTTGCGTAGTGAATTAATGCCACCCAAACTTGATGAGAAACTAGTTTTGAAGCTTACTAGTCTTTCTGAGGAAATAGACTGCGGGGAACGCGACCTGACGGAACACATGGTTCTCGAGTTTAATCAGCTAGCTTCAACTTCCTTTGATTTCCTGGATTTTCAAGGCATCTACGGTGGCCAAGATCATGACACTTGGGTCCGTAAAGTCCTATACGAACCCTATATCAAACCGGTTCCCGACGTTACTACCGATGAGCTGGTTGAGATGATGCGAAGGGTCATGGAGTGTGATGGGGCTGAACATGAGGTTGATTTTTGGTTATTTATGTTGGAGGCGGTATGTGTCAAGGTAGTTGTCGTGTCTTGCCTAACCGACTTGCTGCTGGGCGTCTCGCTCACGATTCAGATACACATGGTCAGGCAGCTTCCAGCTGCGGATTCCTCTAGCCCAGCGCTCTGGATTCCCACGCTGAGCCACCGTGTAGACCTGTTCACGCTGCTTCAGCGCAGCAGCATCCTGCC
>NZ_VEJN01000013.1:0-122276 GCF_007678615.1 Pseudomonas sp. DE0157 | reverse complement strand
CACCTCCCTCCGCAAGACCTGCGTTCGGCCTTCTGAAGTCGCGAAGATCAAAAGCAAGATCAAGATCAAGATCAAGAGCAAGAGCAAGATCAAGATCAAGATCAAGAGCAAGATCAAGATCAAGAGCAAGAGCAAGAGCAAGAGCAAGAGCAAGAGCAAGAGCAAGAGCAAGAGCAAGAGCAAGAGCAAGAGCCAAAGCAAGAGCAGCAGGGTAGCGGGGAGATGGCGGGACCTGCCTCAAACACCTTACCCAAAAAAAACCCGGCTTCTGGGGGAGGAATCCGGGTTAAGACCATTAGGAGTAGAACAAAGGTACGCGGTCCCTGAGTACCTTTATCGCCGCGTCACTCGGGGGGATGCGCCGCGACGACCCTTTGAGTATCGCCCAGGCTACGCACAATGCCAGCCAAAACTGATCGTTTTTTAAACAGATTTGGAATACCCCAGGCCAAGCTGCCAACGATTGAGCCCCCCCGCACACCAGTACAAACCGAGATGACCACGGATGATCCGTGCAATTTCGCGCAAGTTAGGCATAATAATCCGCTTCGATCGTCAGCCAGTCCTTCCCATGCAGAAAGAACCTCGTAAGGTCCGTGAGTTTCGCCGTCGCGAACAGGAAATCCTAGACACCGCCCTCAAGCTGTTCCTCGAGCAAGGCGAGGACAGCGTCACCGTCGAAATGATCGCCGACGCCGTGGGTATCGGCAAAGGCACGATCTACAAGCATTTCAAGTCCAAGGCAGAAATCTACCTGCGCCTGATGCTGGACTATGAGCGCGATCTCAACGAGCTGCTGCACTCGGCCGATGTGGACCGCGACAAGGAAGCCCTGTCGCGCGCCTACTTCGAATTTCGCATGCGCGACCCGCAACGCTACAGGCTCTTCGATCGTTTGGAGGAGAAGGTCGTCAAGGGTAACCAGGTGCCCGAACTGGTCGAGCAACTGCATAGTATTCGCGCCTCCAACTTCGATCGCCTTACGCAACTGATCAAAGGCCGCATCAGTGAGGGCAAGCTTGAAGATGTACCCCCTTATTTCCACTATTGCGCCGCCTGGGCACTGGTCCATGGGGCTGTAGCGCTCTATCACTCCCCGTTCTGGAGCAATGTGCTGGAAGATCAGGAAGGCTTCTTCCAGTTCCTGATGGACATCGGCGTACGCATGGGCAATAAACGCAAGCGCGACCCCGACCCCGCCAATTGAGTCAGCACCGGCCCACGCTGGCGACCAAATCAAAGCTGGCGCAAAAGCTGCATTCGTCAGCCATTCGCCGGCTTTTTTGACGCCGGCCACTGGAGGAATGATGCGGAGCCTGGTCTTGGTGCTGACGCTTGCGGCGTTGGGCGGGTGCATGAAAGTGAGTGATATGGGGAAAGGTGTTCGCTATCACATGAGCGATGCCGGCCTGCTGGATCACAGCGATACCCGTCGTACGCTGTCGATTCGACTGCAACCCGATTCCTTCATCTTCATTGGGCAAGGCGCATTCGTGCCGCCCGGCAAAGGCCCTGTTCCGCAGCACAATGCGGTGGCCGAAGAGGCCTTCAAAAGCTTCGTCGAGTATTTCCCGATGGTACGCCGTGCCGAGGCACCGCTGGGTCTGGAAGAGGCGATCGCGCAGGCACGCTCATTTGGGGCTGACTACGTGCTCTATACCCGTTTCGCTCGCACCGATGATCGCATCGGCAATGGGGACGAGTGGTATGACGAACAGGCCGTGGACCGACTGGGTTGGGATAGCGGCGTGGTTCAGATGATGCTCATCGAAACCAGTACCCGCTACCTGATAGACACGGTCCGTATCAAAAGCCGTGGCGGTTTGTTGACGTTCCATGACCAGACGCCCAGGGATTTGCTTGCGGCGCCCATGCGCGAGTACGCTCGTAGCCTTCTTGGCATGAGTCGATGAGGCACCGCGATGAATGAGACGGGCAAGGCCAATGACCTGCTGACGCAGCTTCCAATGTCCAAGGGCTTGCCGCCTGTGCACCGCTGGAACCCCGATTTCTGCGGCAACATCGACATGCGTATCGCACGGGACGGGACCTGGTACTACTTGGGCACGCCTATCGGCCGCAAACCGATGGTAAAGCTCTTTTCTTCGATCATCCGCCGCGACGGGGATGATTACTTTTTGGTGACGCCGGTCGAGAAGGTCGGCATTACAGTTGATGACGCACCGTTCGTGGCCGTGGCCCTGGATGTGACGGGGGAGGGGGAGCAGCAGGTGTTGCGTTTCACCAATAATGTGGATGATCAGGTTGAAGCAGGGCCTGACCATCCGCTGCGGGTAGTGACTGACCCCGTCACCCAAGCGCCTTCACCTTATGTGCTGATGCGCAGCAACCTTGAGGCATTGATTCACCGTAATGTCTTCTATCAACTGGTCGAGTTGGCCGTTACCCGGCAAATCGCAGATCAGCAATGGCTGGGCGTGTGGAGCCGAGGTGAGTTCTACCCCATAGGGCAGGTGGATCACCCCTGACTTACGCCTCACCGCACGTTTCACGGAGGATGAAGACCGTGTGGAAGGTGGTTGATAACTAGCGCTCCAAAAAATTGTAACGGCTCAACCTCACGGCTTCATACACCTTGAGGAACTTAACCATGGGCCTGCAGATTCTGTCCCCGCACGCCGAATCCCAGCTACGCGCCATCGCCGCTCCACTTGTGGCAGCCTGCCCTGATATGCGCCAGTCGGCCCGGGACACCGCCGTGGCGCTGTTGAGAAAACACAACTTGTCGCACCTAGACCCTGACCAGGTCTACCTCAACCGTTTCGATACCGCCCAGAGCAGCCCTCGCACCTTCAGCGGCTGGCAGCACCTGGACCCGCCAGTCCAATCCTTCACACTGCCTCAGTTGGTCATGCACCGTTTCGACGTTCATGACCAGGACAACAGCGACCTGCTCAGTTATCTGACCGGCTTTTACAGTAATGGCCCTGGCCCTGGTTTCTATGACGAGCACAATGAGATCCGTTTGGAGCCCCAGGCTGTGCTCGAGGATTTCTGGCAAATCGACTTCAGTACCCAGTTCCACCATAGGCTCCAGGCGTTCTGGCAAGAACATGCTGAGCATTTTCGCGTACTGGCGAAGGTCAACTTCCTCGCCAAGGTGATCGAGATGTGCTCGGTCGACAGCAGTACCGCGTTGGCCCACCTCGTTCGCCGCGTCGCCACGGCGCTGACGGGTCTTGATATCGCATCACCCACGTTGGAGCAACTTCAGGCAGTTGTACCGCCAGCCGCCGGTTATCGCGTGTGTACCTTCGACATCGGCGGGCATGTTGCCAGCGACTTTCTGCGCATTGTGCTGGAGGATGGTTCGCAACTGCTGTACACCCCAGGTGAAACGCAGGCCCTGCACTTTTTCCCAACGCGTCAGGACCTTTACTGGTGGGTATTGAACAATACCAACGAAGCCGAAAACCGGGCGCGCTTCATGGCGCACTCCCCATTGTCCAGCCGTGCGCAAAAAGACGATCGCCTCGGCCTCAATCACCTGATCGATCTACTGTTCTTCAATTGGGGTGGTGATGATCACAAGTGCCTCAATCAGCTCGATTCGACCCTGTCGGGCGATGCGTTCAGCCACCTGCGCGATGCCGCGCACCAGCGCATGATCGACGACGCACAGTTCGCCCTGCGCAGCAACGCTGACCTGCGTAAACAACTGTGGATCGGCTACCTCAAGGCCTTCGGCCAGGTAGCAGGGCCCATGACAGCGGTCGACTGGCCGATTGCACTGGCGGTGGTCGGCGCAGGCCTTGCGGATATGGGGCTGAACATCGACCAGGCTGTCAACGGTCATACTACGAGCGAGCGACAGGCCGGTGTGACCGGCGCAATCTTCGCCGCCATCGACACCCTGTTCAACACCGCCATGCTGGCCGGTGCCGTAGGCGTAGGTGACGAGCAAATGCTGATTGATCCACAGGTGCCTGAGGGCGAAACCCTGGCCACGCCGGAAGAGGAGGCGGCCTGCGCGACACCCGCCGAGATTGAAACCTGGGTACCTGAACCGTTCCGGCCGGTTGACCAGCACGACCTGCTGGCGCCTTTTGAAACCAACATCATCCTCAGCGCTGAGCCTGGGAGTGGCGGGCAGGAGGGTATCTATCTGCAGAATGGCAAGTTCTATGCGCTGATTGACGAGCGACCCTTCGAGGTCCGTTTTGTGCAGCAGATGGGCAGCTGGGTGGTCATCGACCCGGAGAATCCATACTCGTTCTATCGCAACCTGCCCATCCGCATGACAGCAGACGGCCAGTGGCAACCTCTACAGCGCTCGGGTTTACAGGGTGGCGGGCTGCCCCGCAAATTGCTCGGGGCATGGGGGCGGCGAAGCGATGCGCCTGCCGTGCAGCCTCTGCCTGCAACGCCCTACGAGATTCCGAGCGAAACGCGTCCTCTGCTTGAGGCCGCCGCCAATGCCCCGGGGGAGGAGCGCGCGCTGAGTGGAATCATGAGCAGCTTAGACTCTCAGGTAGAAGCAAGCTACCGGGCATTCCGTGCCAGCCGCGACGCGCTTGCAACCGACGCCGTCGGCTATCTTGAAAATGTCATACCACCCGCGCGGCCTGCAATACCGACTCTGCCTCGTGATGCCAGCGCCAAGCTGATCATCCGCAGCCTCTACCAGAACAGCGAAGGGCTGGTCATCGGTGAAAGTCATTCGGGGCTGGGCAGCAAGCAGTTTCTGATAGACAACATGCCTATGCTCAGGCGCGAAAAAATCAAGGTGCTCTACGTTGAGCATTTCATGACCGACTTCCATCAGGCTGACCTTGATGTATTCAACCGCTCGGGCAAGATGCCCGCCCGGTTGAGCACCTATGTGAATAATCTGGATGAAGGTCACGGGGTCGATCTGGCGAGCCGTTATTCGTTTCGCAACGTGCTGATTGCGGCGCAGAAGGCCGGTATCCGTATCCAGTCCATCGACTGCATGGCCAGTTATCGCCAGGCTTGGGCCGACCCGCCATCGGCGGTGATCCGCCAGCAAATGATGAACTTTTACGCGCATGAAATCATCGAGGCGGACCAGGGGGTGCGAGGCCCGAGCCGGTGGGTTGCGCTGGTGGGGAATAGCCACGCCAGCGATTTCGAAGGTGTGCACGGCGTAAGCGAACTTCAGGGGGCAATCAGCTTGCGCGTGGAGGATATTGAGGTGGGTCTGCCCGGCGGCATTGGTGCCGATCCTGGACTGGCGGCCATTGATGAGGCCATGGATGTACGCCGGGTCAAGAGCGATCTTCGCCTGCAGGTACCGATTAAAGCGGCGAAGCCGGCCAGCGAGGAACTGTCGGTCATGCTCCGGCATACCGGTACATTCACGTTCGAGAGCACCGATGGCCAGTTGAAGTTGGTGCATCGCAGCCGCACCGGCGGGCTGGTGTATACGCCCATCGCTCAGGAAGGTGAGCGGTTTCATGTCCGGCGACCGGAGTGGCCGTGGATCAGTGAGCGACGGCTAGCAAGCCTGCGAGAAATGCGTACCCTGCTGGAGCATCACGGGTTGCAGTATGTGCTGACGTGATGAGTCGATGCGCTGGAGAAAGGTCTATGGCCTTGGCCCCAGTTGAGCGCCTGAACGGCGTCCACGCCACGCGGATCAAGCAATAAGCACCAGCCCAGGCATACCCACAGCGGGCACAAAAAAGCCGCTTTGGGTATGTCTGTTTCGACAGCATCCCTCAAAGCGGCGTTTCTGAGTTCTTTCAAAACCCTGTGAAGGATCTTGATTATCTGGCTCCGCGACCTGGACTCGAACCAGGGACCCAATGATTAACAGTCATTTGCTCTACCGACTGAGCTATCGCGGAATGTGCACGTATCTTACTCAACAGCAGGGGTAAGTCAAGTCACCCCTGCGAAATCAATCAGTTACAGCACTTCAACGATGGCTTTGGTCACCACATGGATATTGCTCTGGTTCAGCGCAGCCACGGCTATGCGGCCAGTGTCCAGTGCGTAGATGCCGAACTCGTTCTTCAGCCGGGCGACTTGCTCCACGGTCAGGCCCGAGTAGGAGAACATGCCGACCTGGCGACCCACGAAGCTGAAGTCGCGCTTGGCACCATAATGGGCCAGCAACTCGACCATCTGCTTGCGCATACCATGAATGCGCTCGCGCATTTCTGCCAGCTCGGTTTCCCACATCTGCCGCAACTCTGTGCTGTTGAGCACCGTCGCCACGATGGTGGCGCCATGGGTAGGCGGGTTGGAGTAGGTGGTACGGATGACCCGCTTGACCTGGGACAGGACGCGGGTGCTTTCGTCTTTGGACGCCGTCACGATCGACAGTGCGCCCACGCGCTCACCGTACAAGGAGAACGATTTGGAGAACGAGCTGGAGACGAAGAACTCAAGGCCCGACTCGGCAAACAGGCGCACGGCAAAGGCGTCCTCGGCGATGCCGTCTCCAAAGCCTTGGTAGGCCATGTCCAGGAAAGGCACATGACCTTTGGCCTTGACCACTTGCAGGACGTTCTTCCAGTCTTCCAGGTCCAGGTCCACCCCGGTCGGGTTGTGGCAGCAGGCGTGGAGCACCACGATGGAGCCAGCGGGCAACGCTTCGAGGTCCTCGAGCATGCCAGCCCGATTCACGCCGTTGGTCGGGGCGTCATAGTAACGATAGGTATGAACCGGGAAGCCCGCTGACTCGAACAGCGCGCGGTGGTTTTCCCAGCTAGGATCGCTGATGGCGACCACGGCCTCGGGGGATACGCGCTTGAGGAAGTCGGCGCCGATCTTCAGTGCGCCCGTACCGCCCACTGCCTGGACGGTAACCACCCGGCCATCGGCCAGCAATGGGGACTGGGCACCGAACAACAGTTTCTGCACCGCTTGGTCATAGGTCGCGATGCCGTCGATCGGCAGGTAGCCACGCGAGGCGTGCTGGGCGGCACGCTGGGTCTCGGCTTCGATCACGGCCCGCAGCAGCGGAATGCGGCCTTCCTCATTGCAGTAGACGCCCACCCCAAGGTTCACCTTGTCGGTGCGTGGGTCGGCATTGAATGCTTCGTTGAGGCCCAGGATAGGGTCGCGGGGTGCCAGCTCGACAGCGGAAAACAGGCTCATTGTTACCTTGGCTCGGATAGGAGTGTAAGGGGAGTATCCGCTCCAGCCGAATGCACTGAAGCGGGGCACAAACGGGGAGTCAGTATAGTGATCCGGCACGGTCACTGCGACACTGCGACGCCGCTTTTACGACTATTTGCGCAAAAAAATTTCGACCCTTGCAGCCTTTGCCCTGTCCACCGTAACACGGGGTCACCGTTGGGCCTTCAAAGCGTCCCCCAGCGTGCCCATTTGGGTATAGACTACTGGCTAAATTTACAGTGCAGCACCGCGAGGTTCGACATGTCCGAGTTCCAGCTCGTCACCCGGTTCCAGCCAGCAGGCGATCAGCCAGAGGCCATTCGGCAAATGGTCGAGGGCATCGAGGCGGGGTTGGCGCACCAGACTTTGCTGGGCGTGACCGGCTCTGGCAAGACCTTCAGCATCGCCAACGTGATCCAGCAGGTGCAGCGCCCCACGTTGGTCCTGGCACCGAACAAGACGCTGGCGGCGCAGTTGTACGGCGAATTCAAGGCCTTCTTCCCCAATAATGCGGTGGAGTACTTCGTCTCCTACTACGACTACTACCAGCCCGAAGCCTATGTGCCCTCATCGGACACCTTCATCGAGAAGGATGCCTCGATCAACGACCATATCGAGCAGATGCGCCTTTCCGCCACCAAAGCGCTGCTCGAACGGCGTGACGCAATCATCGTCACCACCGTGTCCTGCATCTACGGCCTGGGCAGCCCTGAAACCTACCTCAAGATGGTGCTGCACATCGACCGGGGCGACAAGCTCGACCAGCGCGCGCTGCTACGCCGGCTGGCCGACTTGCAGTACACCCGCAATGAAATGGACTTCGCCCGTGCCACCTTCCGTGTGCGTGGGGATGTCATCGATATCTACCCGGCCGAATCGGACCTCGAAGCCATCCGCGTCGAGCTGTTCGACGACGAGGTGGAAAACATCGCCGCATTCGATCCGCTGACGGGCGAAATCCTGCGCAAGTTGCCAAGGTTCACGTTCTACCCCAAGAGCCACTACGTGACGCCGCGAGAAACGCTGCTTCAGGCGGTGGAAGGCATCAAGGAAGAACTGGCCGACCGGCTTGAGTATCTGCACAAGGCCAACAAGCTCGTGGAGGCCCAGCGTCTTGAGCAGCGTACCCGCTTTGACCTGGAAATGATCATGGAGCTGGGTTACTGCAACGGCATCGAAAACTACTCTCGCTATTTGTCCGGTCGTCCTGCAGGTGCACCGCCACCTACGCTGTATGACTACCTGCCCGCCGACGCGCTGCTGGTCATCGATGAGTCGCACGTCAGCGTTCCCCAGGTGGGTGCCATGTACAAAGGGGACCGTTCGCGCAAGGAAACGCTGGTGGAGTACGGGTTTCGTCTGCCGTCGGCGCTGGACAACCGCCCCATGCGCTTCGATGAATGGGAGAGCGTCAGTCCGCAGACCATCTTCGTATCCGCAACGCCCGGCCCCTACGAAGAGGCCCATGCTGGGCGCGTCGTCGAGCAGGTAGTGCGTCCGACAGGTCTGGTCGACCCGCAGATCGAAATACGCCCTGCGCTGACCCAGGTAGACGACCTGCTGTCGGAGATCCGCAAGCGTGTGGCCCTGGGCGAGCGTGTGCTGGCCACCACATTGACCAAGCGCATGTCCGAGGACTTGACCGATTACCTGGCAGACCATGACGTAAGGGTCCGTTACCTGCACTCAGACATCGACACCGTGGAACGTGTCGAGATCATCCGCGACTTGCGGCTGGGCACGTTCGATGTACTGGTCGGCATCAACCTGTTGCGCGAAGGCCTGGACATGCCCGAGGTTTCGCTGGTTGCCATTCTGGATGCGGACAAGGAAGGCTTCCTGCGCTCCGAACGTTCACTGATCCAGACCATTGGCCGCGCTGCGCGCAACCTCAATGGCCGGGCGATTCTGTACGCCGACGCCATCACCGGTTCGATGCAGCGGGCCATTGACGAGACCGAGCGGCGTCGAGAAAAACAGATCGCCTTCAACCAAGCGCACGGTATCGTGCCCAAGAGCGTGGTCAAGGACATCACCGATATCCTTGAAGGTGCAACCGTCCCGGGTGCTCGTAGCAAAAAACGCAAGGGGATGGCCAAGGCGGCAGAGGAGAGCGCGCGCTACGAAGCCGAGTTGCGCACCCCAGGCGAGATCACCAAGCGTATCAAGCAGCTCGAAGACAAGATGATGCAGTATGCCCGTGACCTGGAGTTCGAAGCCGCTGCCCAGTTGCGTGACGAGATCTCCCAGCTGCGAGATCGCCTGATCGCAAGTTGATGCCTGGTGGCCTGCATGAGCAGGCGACATCGCCCTGCACGCAAGCCGCCCCACGGTAGGCCATACCGAGGGCGCGGCATCATGAGGGCAGGCCCAGGTTAACCGCATCGCTGGAGCCCGGTGCCCGCCACCTGCTAACATCGAGGCTTTGTTTCATCTTCCGTTCGAGACTCCCATGACCACCGTACGCACGCGTATCGCGCCATCGCCTACCGGCGACCCCCATGTCGGCACCGCTTACATCGCCCTGTTCAACTACTGCTTCGCCAAGCAGCACGGCGGCGAGTTCATCCTGCGCATCGAAGACACCGATCAGTTGCGCTCCACGCGCGAGTCTGAGCAGCAGATCTTCGATGCTTTGCGTTGGCTGGGTATCGAGTGGAACGAGGGCCCGGACGTGGGTGGCCCGCATGGCCCGTATCGGCAGAGCGAGCGCGGTGAAATCTACGCCCAGTATGCCAAGCAGCTGGTCGACGCCGGTCATGCGTTCTACTGCTTCTGCACCGCCGAGGAGCTGGAGCAGATGCGCGCCGAACAGCAGGCCCGCGGCGAGACGCCTCGTTACGACGGGCGTGCACTGCTGCTGAGCGCCGATGAAGTGCAGCGCCGGCTGGACGCAGGCGAGCCCCATGTGATCCGTATGAAAGTGCCCACCGAGGGTGTGTGCGTGGTGCCGGACATGCTGCGCGGCGACGTGGAGATCCCGTGGGATCGCATGGACATGCAAGTGTTGATGAAAAACGATGGCCTGCCCACGTACTTCCTCGCCAATGTGGTCGATGATCACCTGATGGGCATCACCCACGTACTGCGCGGTGAAGAGTGGCTGCCGTCGGCGCCCAAGTTGATCAAGTTGTACGAGTACTTCGGTTGGGAGCAACCCAAGCTGTGCTACATGCCCCTGCTGCGTAACCCGGACAAGTCCAAGCTTTCCAAGCGCAAGAACCCGACGTCGGTGACCTTCTACGAGCGCATGGGCTTCATGCCCGAGGCCATGCTCAACTACCTGGGCCGGATGGGTTGGTCCATGCCCGATGAGCGCGAGAAGTTCTCGCTGGCCGAGATGGTCGAGCATTTCGACCTGTCTCGCGTTTCGTTGGGCGGGCCGATCTTCGACATCGAGAAGCTCTCCTGGCTCAACGGCCAATGGCTGCGTGAGCTCCCGGTGGAGGCCTTTGCCCAGCGCCTGCAGAAGTGGGCGTTCAACAGCGACTACATGATGAAGATCGCGCCGCATGTGCAGGGCCGGGTTGAAACGTTCAGTCAGGTGGTGCCCCTGGGCGGGTTCTTCTTCGAAGGCGCACTGAAGCTTGACGCCAAGCTGTTCGAAAGCAAGAAGTTGTCGGCCGATCAGGTGCGCCAGGTGTTGCAATTGATCCTGTGGAAGCTAGAGAGTCTGCGTCAATGGGAAAAAGCGCGCATCACCGGTTGCATCCAGTGCGTGGTCGATGCATTGGAACTGAAGCTGCGTGACGCCATGCCCTTGATGTTCGCCGCCATTACTGGGCAGGCAAGCTCGGTGTCGGTGCTCGATGCCATGGAAATCCTCGGCCCTGACTTGACCCGCTATCGTCTGCGTCAGGCATTGGATTTGCTGGGCGGTGTTTCCAAGAAAGAAAACAAGGAATGGGAAAAGCAGCTGGCTACTATCGCTTGAGATGAGGCAGGCGGGCAGGCTGTCGTTTCCATGACGGTCTGCCGGTCTCGCGCGCAATGATCCAAGGCTGAAGACTGTTCTGACCCTGCTGATCGGCCGACATTGCGGGGCAGGGCGGTAAGTGATTGTTATCTGTGAAAAAAATTTTGGTTTTTTTGAAGATTTAGTTTGACAGGCCTGCACCTGGAACTTAATATGCGCCCCGTCCACAGCGATGAACATAAACGAAATGCTAGGCACCCAGCCAGCGTATCGGTTCAGCGTGACTCTGTGGGGCTATAGCTCAGCTGGGAGAGCGCCTGCATGGCATGCAGGAGGTCAGCGGTTCGATCCCGCTTAGCTCCACCAAATTCCTGTTGTCAGCCAATGGCTGGCACGTAGAACGGGCACCAGCAGCACGTTCTTGAAGGTAAGAAGGTTCGTCCCCTTCGTCTAGTGGCCTAGGACACCGCCCTTTCACGGCGGTAACAGGGGTTCGAGTCCCCTAGGGGACGCCAGTTTTATACAAGCATTGTTTCGGCAGTGCTGGGCCGCGAGGCTAAAAATCTGGGGCTATAGCTCAGCTGGGAGAGCGCCTGCATGGCATGCAGGAGGTCAGCGGTTCGATCCCGCTTAGCTCCACCAATTACTGCCAGGGTTTGCATTGCAGACTTTTGCGAAGGTTATGTCCCCTTCGTCTAGTGGCCTAGGACACCGCCCTTTCACGGCGGTAACAGGGGTTCGAGTCCCCTAGGGGACGCCAGTTTTACACAAGCAGTGCTTCGACAGTGCTGGGCCGCGAGGCTAAAAATCCGGGGCTATAGCTCAGCTGGGAGAGCGCCTGCATGGCATGCAGGAGGTCAGCGGTTCGATCCCGCTTAGCTCCACCAATTACTGCCAGGGTTTGCATTGCAGACTTTTGCGAAGGTTACGTCCCCTTCGTCTAGTGGCCTAGGACACCGCCCTTTCACGGCGGTAACAGGGGTTCGAGTCCCCTAGGGGACGCCACGTTTACCCGCGTTTTGCGGGACTTTAAAGGCTCATTCGCATATTGAATGGGCCTTTTGTTTTTTCTACCGAAAAAATCCCAACGCCGCTCTCCGTTCTGGGGTAGACATTTTTCGTTCGCTCACTGCTAAATCCCCCTTTTGCCCTTGGGACATCAACATGAGCTGGGACCTGCCCACACCTTTCATCATCGACGTGCATGTCGGCAGTGAAGACATCGATGGCCTGGGGCATGCCAACAATGCCGTCTACGTCACCTGGCTGGAGCGGTGCGCCTGGCGGCATTCCCAACGCCTGGGATTGGACCTGGCGGCGTATCGCCGGCTTGATCGCGCCATGGCGGTGGTCCGTCACGAAATCGATTACCTCGCCGCCGCTTACGAAGGTGACGAATTGGAATTAGCCACCTGGATCGTCGACTGGGACCAGCGTCTGCGCATGACCCGACGCTTTCAGCTGCGCCGTGCGCACGATGGGGTGGTATTGCTTCGCGCCCGGACCACCTTTGCCTGTATCGAGCTCTCTACCGGCAAACCCAAGCGCATGCCTGCCGAATTTCTGGAAGGTTACGCGCCAGCGCTGATCCTGGCCTGAAGTACGCGCAAATTTTGCTAGACTGCCGCCTTTTGCGCCGAGAACATTCCATGCAAATTGCCCTGGCCCCGATGGAGGGGCTGGTCGACAACATTCTGCGAGACGTGCTGACCCGCGTAGGCGGCGTCGATTGGTGCGTCAGCGAATTCATCCGCGTCTGTGATCGTCTGCTGCCAGCTTCTTCGTTCCATAAACTGGCCCCCGAGCTGAGCAACGGCGCGCATACGGCGGCAGGGGTGCCCATGCGTGTGCAACTGCTGGGGTCTGACCCGGCGTGCCTTGCCGATAACGCTGCATTGGCCTGCGAGCTGGGCGCCCCGGTAATCGACCTCAACTTTGGCTGCCCTGCCAAGACGGTAAACAAGTCCCGGGGCGGGGCGGTGCTGCTCAAGGAGCCTGAGCTGCTTCACGCCATTGTCCGCGAGGTCCGGCGCGCGGTGCCTGCCTCGATCCCCGTCACCGCCAAGATGCGCCTGGGTTTTGACAGCCCGGACGGGGCGCTGGACTGTGGCGTGGCCCTGGCCGAGGGCGGGGCGGCCCATTTGGTGGTGCATGCGCGGACCAAGGTTGAAGGCTACAAGCCACCCGCGCACTGGGAATGGGTGGCGCGCGTTCAGGACGTGGTCAAGGTGCCGGTGTTTGCCAATGGCGAGATCTGGACAGTCGAGGACTGGCATCGTTGCCGGGAAGTCAGCGGCGCCGAGCACATTATGCTGGGGCGTGGCCTGGTGTCTCGCCCGGACCTGGGTATGCAGATCGCCGCCGCCAATGCCGGGACGCCCTACCAGGCCATGGGTTGGGATCAACTGCTGCCGCTACTTCAGGCATTCTGGCGGCAGGCCCAGGCCAAACTGTCACCCCGTTACGCCCCTGGACGCATGAAGCAGTGGGTCGCCATGCTAACGCGCAGCTACCCCGAGGCCGTACTTCTGTTTGCCGAGTTGCGCCGCGAAGAGGACTGCACGCGCATCGGGCGCTTGCTTGGCCTGACGCCGACGGCAGATGAAGCACAGGTAGCGTGACCGCCTGGCACCGCCGAAATTTTTTTTGGCACTGCCCTTGAAAGCACATTGATGGGCCATATCTCTTGAGTACGCGATGCCGAATTCGGGTCGCGTAATGACTTACTTGCTGATATCTCAGGAGTTATGACCATGACTACCGCTTTCTCTCTTGCACCACTGTTCCGCCACTCCGTTGGTTTCGACCGCTTCAATGACCTGTTCGAATCCGCGGCCCGCAATGAGGCCGGTAGCAGCTACCCACCCTACAACGTGGAAAAGCACGGTGATGACCAGTACCGCATTGTGGTTGCCGCGGCTGGTTTCCAGGAAGAGGATCTCGACCTTCAGGTCGAAAAAGGCGTGCTCACTGTTACCGGTGGCAAGCGTGACAATGGCTCGGCAGAAGTGACATACCTGCACCAGGGCATTGCCCAGCGCGCCTTCAAGCTCTCCTTCCGCCTGGCTGACCACATCGAGGTCAAGGCTGCTGGCTTGGCCAACGGTCTGCTCAGCATCGATCTGCTGCGTATCGTGCCTGAAGAAGCCAAGGCCAAACGCATCCCGATCAACGGCGAGCAACCCGCGCTGAATTGATCCAGCGCATCAACAGGAAGGGCACCCTAGGGTGCCCTTCTTGCGTTGTGCTGGCGCGCCGCCACTTCAGGGCGCTTGCAACAGTTGCCGAAACGCCTGCAGCGGCAAAGGCCGGCTGTGCAGGTAGCCCTGGTACAGGTGACACCCCAGTTTTTCCAGAAACGCCAGCTGTTCGGCCAGCTCTACACCCTCGGCGATTACCGCAAGCCCAAGGCTAAGCGCCATGGCCACGATGGCGCGGACGATTTCAGCATCGTTGGGGTCTATCGTCACGTCACGGACGAACGTCTGGTCGATCTTCAGGGCATCGACTGGAAGGCGTTTGAGGTAGGTCAGCGAGGAATACCCTGTGCCGAAGTCGTCCATGGCAAACGTTACCCCGTGGCTTTGCAACTCTCGCATCTTGGCGATGGTGTCTTCCAGGTTCTGGATGACGATACCTTCGGTGATCTCGAGCTTGAGCAGTTTCCTGGGCAGTTGACTGTCGTCGAGGCAGCGCAAGACGCGGCCAACAAAATCTTTCTGGCGAAATTGCCGCGGGCTGATGTTGACGCACAGGCTGAAATCGTCGACATCGATCAAGCCGTCGGCCAGCAGGTGGGCGCAGGCAACGCACGCCTCATCGAGTACCCAGTTGCCCACCTCCAGAATCAACCCGCTTTCCTCCAGGACCTGGATGAACTGGCCCGGCGACTGCTGGCCGAGTTGAGGGTGGTGCCAGCGTAGCAGCACCTCGGCGCCGACGATCCGTTTGTCGCGCGCGTCGACCTGTGGTTGGTAATGCAGGGCCATTTCGCCACGGGCCAGCGCCAGGCGTAGATCACTCTCCATGCGCAGGCGTTCGCTGGCCGCCTTCTGCATGGTGGCGTGAAACAGTTGAGTCGTGTTGCGCCCGGAGTCCTTGGCGCGGTAAAGCGCGATGTCGGCGCGTTTGAGCAGATCGGCTGGGGTTGTGCCGTGGTCCGGGATCAAAGCCACGCCAATGCTGGGGGTCACCTGCAGGCGCTGGCCGTCGAGTGACATGGGCTGGGCCAACAGGGCGCGTACGGTGTCAGCCAGCTGGCGAACCGTATGCTCGACCTCATCACGATTGCCTTCCAGGCCGCTGAGCAGTACCACGAACTCGTCACCACCCAGCCGTGCCACGGTGTCCTCCACACGTACGCTGGCCTCAAGCCTGGCCGTGATGATCTTGAGCACGGCATCACCGACCGGGTGGCCCAGCGAGTCGTTGATGTGCTTGAAATGATCCAGGTCGAGGAAAAGCAGGGCACCACGCAAGTCGCGCCGCTTGAGCAGGGCAATCTGCTGACCCAGCCGCTCCATCAGCAGGGCACGGTTTGGAAGATTGGTCAGCGGGTCATGGTAGGCAAGGTGACGGATCTGTGCCTGGGCTTGTTTCAGTTGGCTGACGTCCCGGGCGGTCATCAGCAGGCACTCTACATCGTTGAGCATGATCTGCTCCACGGACACCTCTACCGTCAGGAGATCGCCGCGCTTGTTGCGCCCCAGCATTTCCCGATGATGTACCCGGCCATGCTCGCGCAGTTCAGCCAGCAAGGCGGTTCGCTGTTGCGCATCGGTCCAGATTCCGATGTCGAATACGGTGCGCCCGACGACGTCGCCCGCCGAGTATCCAGTCAGCCGGCAGAAACCGTCGTTGATTTCCAGGTAGCGCCCGGTTAGGCATTCGGTGATGGTGATGGCGTCCGGGCTTGAGTGAAACGCCTTGGCGAATTTCTCTTCGCTGGATTTGAGCGCTGCCTCTGCCCGCTGTTGTTGAGTGATGTCGCGCAGCGTGGTGACGCTGCAGGGTTGGTTGTCCACGGTGATGAGGCGGCTGGAGATCAGGCAGGTCAAGGCTTCGCCACTGCGGTGGTGGACGACCAACGCCACGTTGGTCAAGGCCTGCTCGCGGATGACCCGCTCGATGCGGTGGGCTCGCAGGGCAGATTCGGCCCACAGGCCTATCTCCTGGGCCGTGCGGCCGATCAACTGCTCGGTCGTCCAGCCGAAGGTGTGGGTAAAGGCGGGGTTGATCTCGATGAACTGTCCCGTGTCCTGACGCGTCACGCAGATCGGGTCGGGGCTGACTTGAAACAGGCTGGCAAACTTTTCTTCCGAGGCACTGAGGCGAAGCTCGCGTTCAACCTGGTCGGTGATGTCGAGCAGGGTGCCCGCCATGCGCAGAGGGTTGCTGTGCTCGTCGCGATACAAGCGCGCACGGCTTTCGATATACCGCGAGACGCCGTTCTCCAACTGTACCCGGTACGTGAACTGATAATTGCCGGCCGGCCCTTCGCGCAGGCTGCTGTAGGCCTTGCGCATGGAGAGGCGCTCCTGTTCCGGAACGCCTTCGAAAAACGCATCGAAGGATTCGTGAAAGGCTACTGGCGGCAGCCCGTGCAGTTGTGCAGCCCGGGCCGAACCGTAGAGCATGCCGCTGGGAATGTGCCAGTCCCACGTGCCCAGCTGCGCCGAGTCCAGCGCCAGGTCCAGACGCTCCTGGCTGTCCTTGAGGGCAAGGTCCGCGCGCTTGCGCTCGGTGGTGTCGACGAAGGTACTGAGCTGATAGGTGGTGCCTTCGAGCTCGATGCCCTGGGTGCAAAGGATGCCATCATGGACCTTGCCGTCGCTGCCGCGGAATTGCACCTCCATGGTCAACGGGCCGCCGCTCAGGCGGGAAGAATCGAGCATGTGCTGGCGTTGCGCGGCGTCGGCCCACAACCCCAATGCCACGCTGGTGCGGCCGATGACTTGGCTGGCGGGCCAGGCGAACGTATCTTCGAAGTGCTGATTGACTTCGAAGATCATGCCGTCATCACGACGGGTCAACAAAATGGCATTCGGGCTCAGGTGGAAGAGGGTAGCGAGGCGCTTTTCGGAATTCATTAGCGCGGTTTCCCGCTCGCGCTGGCGCGTGATCTCGCGTACTACCCCAATCATCTGCGGTCTGCCGTGCGGGTCGCAAGTCAGGCTGCCATTGATCTCCAGCCAATGCAGGCTGCCGTCTGGCCAGCGAATGCGGTGGCGCATGGCTCGCCCTACCGGTTCGCCATCGAACACCGCCTGAAACGCCTTGCGTGTTCGCGCGCGGTCCTCCTCGGCCAGCAGGTCCAGGTAGTCGATGTCTCCGGGCAGGGCGCGCAGCGGGTCGAAACCGAACAGGGCCTGGGTGCCCCGGGACCAACTGACCCGGCCGCTTTCGATATCCCAAAGCCACGCACCCAGGCGTGCACCGTTCAGGGCAGCCAACAGCTGCGGCGCACTCTGCCAAGCCTGCTCCGCCGCCTCGGGCTCTGCCGCATGGATTCGCGGCAGGCGCATCAAGCGATTTGCTGATTTGGGCATGATTACCAGACCTTTGGCATGGGACACATCCTTGAAGGGGCCGGGCTGACGGCTATTCAGGCGCTTGCCGCATGGCCATCGAGCAGGGCCATGAACGCCTTGGCAGCGTTGGACAGGGTGCGCTCGGTGTGCAGAATGTAGCCTAGCTGGCGGGACAACCCAATGCCGGGCAAGGCGATGGGCGCCACCTGTTCGTCAAGCATCGTGCGCGGCAGCACGCTCCACGCTAGGCCGATCGATACCATCATCTTGATGGTTTCCAGGTAGTTGGTGCTCATGGCGATGTTCGGTGTCAGGCCTTGGCTTTCGAACAGACGCTGGACAATGTGGTGGGTGAACGTATTGCCCCCTGGAAACACGGCGGGGTGGCACGCCACATCAGCAAGGGTAACGGCGTCGTTGTTGGCCAATGGGTGCTCCGGGGCGGCTACGAAATCCAGCGCGTCCTGCCATACCGGTACAGCGTTGATCAGGGGATGAGGTTCAGGTGCCAGGGTGATGACGGCGAGTTCGGCTCGACCATGCAGAATCTCATCGTAGGCCTGTTCCGAATCCAGGAACTGAATATCCAGCGCCACTGCCGGGTATTGGCGGGTGAAAGCCCGCAGCAGTGGGGGGAGGCGGTGCAGGCCGATGTGATGGCTTGTTGCCAGGGTCAGGCGCCCCCCCACTTCCCCTGACAGATTGGTCAGCGCCCGTCGGGTATCCTCCAGTACGTTGAGAATCTGGTAGGCCCTGGGCAACAGTGCCCGCCCGGCTTCGGTCAAGGTTATCTCGCGGCCCAGGCGGTCGAATAACCGTGTGCTCAACTGCTGCTCCAGGCCAGCAATGCGCTTGCTGACAGCGGGCTGGGTCAGGTACAGGCGTTCTGCCGCACTGGAAAAGCTGCCAGTTTCCGCAATGGCGATAAATGCGCTGAGATTGGCCAAGTCCATTTACTGAATTCCTTTTGGTTATCCAAAGGATAAAAAATATGAATTTGAGTTATTCAATCTAACCCCCTAGCATCGCCCATACAAGCCAAGTGGTCTTTGGCATAGAAAGACGCTGATGAGGAACAGTCCGATGGCTGGCAAAACGCTCTACGACAAACTCTGGGAAGCCCACGAGGTCAAGCGCCGTGACGACGGCTCGTCCTTGATCTACATCGACCGTCACATCATCCATGAAGTGACCTCCCCGCAGGCTTTCGAAGGGCTGCGCCTGGCCAAGCGCAAGCCATGGCGTATCGATGCCAACATCGCCACGCCCGACCATAACGTGCCGACCACCCCCGAGCGCAAGGGCGGGATCGAGGCCATCGTCGACCAGGTGTCGCGCCTGCAGGTGCAGACCCTCGACGAGAACTGTGACGAATACGGCATCGTCGAATTCAAGATGAACGACGAGCGCCAGGGCATCGTTCATGTCATCAGCCCCGAACAGGGCGCTACCTTGCCAGGCATGACCGTGGTCTGCGGCGACTCGCATACCTCAACCCACGGCGCCTTCGGTGCGCTGGCCCACGGCATCGGCACCTCCGAGGTCGAGCACGTGCTGGCTACCCAGTGCCTGGTGGCCAAGAAGATGAAGAACATGCTGGTGCGGGTCGAGGGGCAACTGTCGCCGGGTGTCACGGCCAAGGACATCGTCCTGGCGGTAATCGGCAAGATCGGCACTGCCGGTGGCAACGGTCACGCGATGGAGTTCGCCGGCAGTGCCATTCGCGCGTTGTCGATGGAAGGCCGCATGACCATCTGCAACATGTCCATCGAAGCCGGTGCCCGTGTCGGGTTGGTGGCCACTGACGCCACCACCATCGCTTATGTCGAAGGCCGCCCGTACTCGCCCAAGGGCGAGCAGTGGACCCGTGCTGTCCAGGCCTGGAAAGACCTGGTCTCCGATGAAGATGCGGTTTTCGATACCGTGGTCGAACTCGATGCCACGCAGATCAAGCCGCAGGTCAGCTGGGGTACCTCGCCAGAAATGGTGCTTGCCGTCGACCAGCGTGTGCCGGACCCGGCTGCCGAAGCCGACCTGGTCAAGCGTGGCTCCATTGAGCGCGCCTTGAAGTACATGGGCTTGAAGGCCAACCAGGCGATCACCGATATCCGCCTGGATCGCGTATTCATAGGCTCGTGCACCAATTCGCGCATCGAAGACCTGCGCGCGGCAGCGGAGATCGCCAAGGGCCGCAAGGTGGCGAGCAGCGTCAAGCAAGCCATCGTCGTCCCCGGCTCGGGCCTGGTGAAGGCTCAGGCCGAGCGCGAAGGCCTGGACAAGATATTCGTCGAAGCCGGCTTCGAATGGCGCGAGCCAGGTTGCTCGATGTGCCTGGCCATGAACCCCGATCGGCTGGAAAGCGGCGAGCACTGCGCATCCACCTCCAACCGTAACTTCGAAGGGCGTCAGGGCGCAGGTGGCCGCACGCACCTGGTGAGCCCGGCCATGGCCGCCGCAGCCGCCGTCACCGGCCACTTCATCGATGTCCGCGAGTTGATCCAAGGGAGCGCAGCATGAAAGCTTTCACTCAGCACATTGGCCTGGTTGCGCCGTTGGACCGTGCCAACGTCGATACCGACCAGATCATCCCCAAGCAGTTCTTGAAGTCGATCAAGCGCACAGGCTTTGGCCCCAACCTGTTCGACGAATGGCGCTACCTGGACGTAGGTCAACCCTATCAGGACAACAGCAAGCGCCCGGTAAACGAGGAATTCGTGCTCAATCACCAGCGCTACCAAGGCGCCAGCGTGTTGTTGGCGCGGGAGAACTTCGGTTGCGGGTCCAGCCGTGAGCATGCCCCTTGGGCACTGGACGAGTACGGCTTTCGGAGCATCATCGCGCCCAGCTTTGCCGACATCTTTTTCAACAACAGCTTCAAGAATGGCTTGTTGCCGATCATCCTCAGCGATGAAGACGTCGATGAGCTGTTCAAGCAGGTGGAAGCTGCGCCAGGTTACCAGCTGACCATCGACCTGCAGGCCCAGGCGGTCACACGCCCAGATGGCAAGGTGCTGCACTTCGAGATCGACGCATTCCGCAAGCATTGCCTGCTCAATGGCCTGGACGACATTGGCCTGACCCTGCAGGACAGCGATGCGATCAAGGCGTTCGAGGACAAGCACCGTGCTGCGCAACCCTGGCTGTTTCGCGACGCCTGACTAAAGCCTGCGCGCTCGCCGGCCTGCTTGCCAGCAGGTCGGTGCAAGCGGCGTCACCCACGCACCGTGGCTCAAGCCAGTGCCACTGGCGCAATGGCCGAGCCCATATCGGCGACTACTCCACCACCAGGACATTCCAATGACGCGCACGCAGCATACCGATGTGGTTCAGCGCCAGTTCGGC
Source organism: Pseudomonas sp. DE0157 (assembly GCF_007678615.1). Lineage (NCBI taxonomy): Bacteria > Pseudomonadati > Pseudomonadota > Gammaproteobacteria > Pseudomonadales > Pseudomonadaceae > Pseudomonas > Pseudomonas sp. DE0157. Next base: position 101,378 of record NZ_VEJN01000013.1, on the reverse strand, counting down.
GATCAGGCTGGGGCCTACCTTAGCAGCGCCGTGCATGCTCAAGGCAGCGAGTTCGCGCTGTTGCAGGCCCAGTTGCAGGGGCAGGTCGACGCACGCGTGCTGGACCTGGGCTGCGGGGCAGGTCACGTCAGCTTCCAGATTGCGCCGTTGGTGGCGCAGGTGGTCGCGTACGACCTTTCCCAGTCCATGCTGGACGTCGTCGCCAACGCTGCCGCCGATCGTGCGCTGACCAATATCATGACCGAGCGTGGCGCGGCAGAATCCCTGCCGTTTGCCGATGCTTCGTTCGATTATGTGTTCAGCCGCTACTCAGCCCATCACTGGAGCGACCTGGGCCTGGCGCTGCGCGAAGTGCGCCGCGTGCTCAAGCCAGGCGGTGTGGCTGCATTCATTGACGTCATGTCGCCGGGTAGCCCGCTGCTGGACACGTATCTGCAAGCAGTAGAGGTGTTGCGCGACACCAGTCACGTTCGCAATTACTCTGCTGCCCAGTGGCAGCGCCAGGTCAGCGAGGCCGGCCTGCGTGTTCGCAGTCATGCCCGGCAGTCACTGCGCCTGGAGTTCGGCAGTTGGGTCGAGCGCATGCGCACCCCTGAGCTGATGCGCCTGGCCATCCGCGAACTGCAGCAAGCCATGGGCGAAGAAGTACGGCAGTATTACCAGATCGAGGCCGATGGCTCGTTCAGCACGGATGTGCTGGTGCTGTGGGCAGAACGTTAAGCCTTTTTCGGCGCGGCCCCATTCGCCGCGCTGCGTGAATGCATAGAGGAAAGCATGAGCAAGCAGATTTTGATTCTTCCGGGTGATGGCATTGGTCCTGAAATCATGGCCGAAGCCGTCAAGGTGCTGGAGCTGGCCAATGACAAGTTCCAGCTCGACCTGAGCCTGACCCATGACGTGATCGGTGGCGCAGCCATCGACAAGCACGGGGTGCCGCTGGCCGATGAAACCCTGGAGCGTGCACGCCAGGCCGATGCCGTGCTGCTCGGCGCCGTGGGCGGTCCCAAGTGGGACAAGATCGAGCGTGACATTCGCCCTGAACGCGGCCTGCTGAAGATCCGCTCGCAGCTGGGGCTGTTTGCCAACTTGCGCCCGGCCATTCTCTACCCGCAGCTGGCCGATGCGTCCTCGCTCAAGCCGGAAATCGTCTCTGGCCTGGACATCCTCATCGTGCGCGAGCTGACCGGCGGCATCTACTTCGGTGCCCCACGTGGTCAGCGCGAACTTGAAGGTGGCGAGCGCCAGGCCTACGACACCTTGCCCTACAGCGAAAGCGAAGTGCGGCGCATCGCCCGCGTGGGTTTCGACATGGCGCGGGTGCGTGGCAAGAAGCTGTGCTCGGTGGACAAGGCCAACGTTCTGGCTTCCAGCCAGCTGTGGCGTGAAGTGGTCGAGAGCGTGGCACAGGATTACCCGGATGTGGAACTGAGCCATATGTATGTCGACAACGCGGCGATGCAGCTGGTGCGCGCGCCGAAGCAGTTCGACGTCATGGTGACCGACAACATGTTCGGCGACATTCTGTCGGATGAAGCTTCCATGCTGACCGGTTCCATCGGCATGCTGCCTTCGGCGTCGCTCGATGCCAACAACAAGGGCATGTACGAGCCTTGCCACGGCTCGGCGCCAGACATTGCCGGTGCAGGGATCGCCAACCCGTTGGCCACCATCCTGTCCGTGTCGATGATGCTGCGCTACAGCTTCGACCAGTCGGCTGCCGCCGAGGCCATCGAGCAGGCGGTCAGCCTGGTGCTTGACCAGGGCTTGCGCACTGGCGACATCTTCTCCGAAGGCTGCCGCAAAGTAGGTACGCAGGAAATGGGCGACGCAGTAGTCGCAGCGCTGCGGAATCTGTAATCTCTCTGGCCCGCCATCCCCAATCCCGATGGCGGCCCACTTTTAGCAAAGGTGTAGTTGCGATGAAACGTGTAGGTCTGATCGGTTGGCGCGGCATGGTTGGTTCCGTGCTCATGCAGCGAATGCTGGAGGAGCAGGATTTCGACCTTATCGAGCCCGTGTTCTTCACCACCTCCAATATTGGTGGCCAAGGCCCGAACGTGGGCAAGGATACCGCGCCGCTCAAGGACGCGTATTCCATCGAAGAGCTCAAGACCCTCGACGTGATCCTGACTTGCCAGGGCGGCGACTACACCAATGAAGTGTTTCCCAAGCTGCGCGAAGCAGGCTGGCAGGGCTACTGGATCGATGCGGCCTCGTCTTTGCGCATGCAGGATGATGCAGTCATCGTGCTCGACCCGGTCAACCGCAAGGTCATCGATCACCAGCTCGACGCCGGTACCCGCAACTTCATCGGCGGCAATTGCACGGTCAGCCTGATGCTGATGGGCCTTGGCGGATTGTTCGAAGCCGGTCTGGTGGACTGGATGAGTGCCATGACCTACCAGGCAGCGTCCGGTGCAGGGGCGCAGAACATGCGCGAGCTGATCAAGCAGATGGGCGCCACCCATGCGGCGGTCGCCGATGACCTGGCCAACCCGGCCAGTGCCATCCTCGACATCGACCGCAAAGTGGCCGAGGCCATGCGCAGCGAGGCCTATCCGGCTGAAAACTTCGGCGTCCCCCTGGCCGGCAGCCTGATCCCCTGGATCGACAAGGAATTGCCCAACGGCCAAAGCCGCGAAGAATGGAAGGCGCAGGCCGAAACCAACAAGATTCTGGGTCGCTTCAAGAACCCGATTCCGGTCGATGGCATCTGCGTGCGCATCGGTGCCATGCGTTGCCACAGCCAGGCGCTGACCATCAAGCTGAACAAGGATGTGCCGATCGCCGACATCGAAGGCATGATCAGCCAGCACAATCCTTGGGTGAAGCTGGTGCCCAACCAGCGTGAAATCAGCATGCAGGAACTGACCCCTACCAAGGTGACCGGCACGCTGAATATCCCGGTTGGACGTTTGCGCAAGCTGAACATGGGTTCCCAGTACCTGGGGGCGTTCACGGTGGGTGACCAACTGCTGTGGGGCGCTGCCGAGCCGCTGCGTCGCATGTTGCGGATCCTGCTGGAACGTTGATACAGCCATCTGTACCCGAACCCGCGCTGCTTCCAGCGCGGGTTTTTTATTTTGCGGCGCGCAGTGCAGGTGGCAGGGGAAGCCTGCGCACAGCGGGCGACTCCCTGCCACGGGTCGGCGTTGGCCTCGGTTGTGTAATGCAGGTAAAGTGCCGCTCCCGTTTCGCCAGAGGCAGCCTGCAATATGAAATCTTCATTCGATATCGCCGTCGTCGGTGCCACCGGCAGCGTCGGTGAGGCGTTGGTCCAGATTCTCGAAGAGCTGGATTTTCCGGTCGCCACCCTGCACCTGCTCGCCAGCATCGAGTCGGCGGGCAGTAGCGTGATGTTCGCCGGCAAGAAGCTCAAGGTACGTGAGGTCGAGGGGTTCGATTTTGCGCAGGTCAAGCTGGCGTTCTTTGCAGCCAGTGCCGCGGTCAGTCGCAGCTTCGCCGCCCAGGCTGTGCAAGCGGGCTGCACCGTCATCGACCTGTCCGGTGCCCTGGACAACGCACTGGCTGTCGTTCCAGAAGCCAACGCCGATCAAGTGGCTGGGCTGAAGCTGCCCGCGCTGATCACCAGCCCCTGTTCAGGCGCCGTGGCCGCCGCCGCCGCCCTGGCCCCGATCAAGCATTTGCTGGACATCGAGCATGTTCAGGTGGTGGCGTCTTTGGCAGTGTCGGCTCAAGGCCGTGAGGCGGTCAACGAGCTTGCGCGGCAAACGGCCGAGTTGCTCAATGCCCGCCCGTTGGAACCGCACTTCTTCGACCGCCAGGTCGCCTTCAACGTGTTGGCCCAGGTCGGCAAGGTCGACGAACAGGGCCATACCACCGTGGAGCGGCGCATGGTGCAGGAGCTGCGCGAGCTGTTGGGCCAGCCTGAACTGAGTATTTCAACAAGCTGCACTCAAGTCCCGGTCTTTTTCGGCGATAGCTTCAATGTGGCCGTGCAGTGCCGCCACGCCGTGGATCTGGCGGCCGTCAACCAGGCGTTGGAGGTGGCGCCTGGCATCGAACGGGTAGACCTGGACGACTATCCAACGCCGGTGGGCGACGCAGTCGGGCAGGACGTGGTCTATGTTGGACGTGTACGCCATGGTGTTGATCAAGCGCAGCAGCTCAACCTTTGGCTGACCACCGACAATGTGCGCAAGGGCGCGGCGCTAAACGCTGTGCAGGTGGCGCAATTGTTGATTAAACACGGTCTGTAAAAGATACTGGCAGGCACTTTTGTCCTGCTCTGCCTGCACGTTTCGGGACGATTCATACAAGGGAAGAGTTCATGCTTCGAATCCGCAAACTGGTTCTGGCCATGGCAGCAGCCTCGGCGCTGTCCTCGGGCATGGCCAATGCTCTGGGCCTGGGAGAGCTGACCCTCAAGTCGGCGCAGAACCAGCCCCTGGAGGCCGAGATCGAACTGCTCGATGTGCGAGACCTGACCGCGGCGCAGTTGGCACCGAGCCTGGCCCCGCCTGAGGAATTCGCCAAGGCAGGCGTGAACTTCTCGAGCGCCTTGCAGGACTTGCGCTTCACGCCCGTGATCAACCCTAATGGCCGAAGCGTGCTTCGCGTGACCTCCAGCCAGCCCATGCCGGGGCCAGTGGTCAAGTTCCTGGTGCAGGTGATGTGGCCTCAAGGCCGCCTGTTGCGTGACTACAACGTCCTGCTGGATCAGGCCAAGGCCCAGGGCCCAGAAGCCGCAACAGGCAATGTCGCCGCTGCGACCACCGGCCCTGGCAGCTACACGACCCAGCGCCGCGATACTCTGTGGCAGATCGCAGCGCGTAATGCCCAGGGTGGATCGATCCAGCAAACGATGATCGCGATCCAGGCGCTGAACCCGGATGCGTTCATCGGCAACAACATCAACCAGCTCAAGGTTGGCCAGGTATTGCGCCTGCCCGATCAGCAACAGATCCAGAGCATCGCCCAAGGCGAAGCCAATCGCGAGGTCGCTGAGCAGTACGCGGCTTGGCGCGAGGGGCGTCGCCTGGGGCCGCGTGCCCGCCAGCTCGACGCCACCCGGCGTGGTGCCGCAGACGCCGCGCCCGCTGCCATCGCCCAAGGCGACAACCTGCGTCTGGTCAGCCCCGGCAACCAGCCTGGTGCTGGGCAGGCCAAGGCGCTGAACGACAAGTTGGCAGTGGCGCAGGAAAGCCTGGACACCAGTCGCCGCGACAACGAAGAACTCAAAAGCCGCATGTCCGACCTGCAGAGCCAGTTGGACAAGCTGCAGCGCCTGATCGAGCTCAAGAACGATCAGTTGGCCCGGCTGGAAGCGCAAGGCGCGGCTACCCCTGCGCCAGCAGCGACTGTCCCTGGCGAACCCGGTCAGCAGGCCCCGGCGCCGTCCCAGGCGGCTGTGCCTGTGACCGATCCGGTGCCGACAGCGAGCCAGCCGACCGTTCCCGATCAACCCGTGATCGCGCCAGCGCCCTCGGTTGCGCCAGACGCTCAACCCGCCGCACAAACCTCGTCGGATAGCACCCTGGACGACGTGCTGGGAAGCCGCTGGTTGCTATGGCTGATCGCCGGTTCTACCGTCTTGGTCCTGGCGCTGCTGCTCTGGCTGCTGGCGCGTAAGCGCAGGGCCCAACAGGAAGCCGAAAAGCATTTGCGCATGGCGCGCGCTTTGGAGGAGGAGCAGATCGAGGGTTTCGATCCAGAGGACGACAGCCTTGATGGCGTAGAAGTCGTGTCCCCGACCGTTACGCTGTCGCCAGCGGCAGTCGCCGCCTCAGCGGCAGCTGCAGCGGCCTCTGAAAAACCGGCTGCACAGCCTGTGCGTGAGCCTGCGGCAGACCCTTATGGGCCATTGTTGGCACAGGCGGACACGTGCATTGCCGAAGGCCGCCTGAACCGCGCCACCGAGCTGCTGGAGCCTGCAGTTGCCAGCGCGCCCAGACGCGATGACCTGCGCTTGAAGTTGATGGAGGTCTATGCCCGCCAAGGTGATCAAAGCGCATTCGCCGAGCAGGAGCGCCAGTTGCCGGCGACGGCCGGGAACACGGCAGAAGTGGCCAGCCTTCGCGAGCGTTACCCGGCGATGTTGGCCCTCGCCGCGGCCGGCGTGGGTGCGGCTGCCTTGGCAGCCAAGCTAGACGAGCAGTATGTGCAAGGGCTGCTCGATGATCAGCCGGGTTCACCGCATGCAGAGCCAGCAGAGTCGGACACACAGGCCGCCGCCGGGCCGGACGCCTTCGACGATATTCCGATGCTCGACACTGCGGCGCTGGATGATCAGGCGCTGGAGGACAACTTCGACTTGAGCCTGGACGATCCTTCTCCCGAGCCCGCGACACCGGCTGCCGACCCGGCCGATGAGGCGCTCTCTGCAGGAGGGCAGATACAAGACCCGGCCGATGCAGACTTCGAAACCTTGCTGGCGCAGGCCAGTGCTGAAGCTCAACCCGCCCAGGACCTGTCCGATTTCGACCTGGACATCGGGGAGCCCATGGGGGCGGGTGGTCGGGATGACGCTGCGCCAAGTACGGTCGATCCGGTACCGGCTTTCGATCCGGCCACCGATTTCGACCTGCCGGCGGACTTCGACCTGTCCCTGCAGGACGACTCGCCAGGCGCGCAGCAGTTCGCCTCCGAGCTCGATGACGTCAACGCCGAGCTGGACAAGCTCTCGCAGAGCCTGGAGTCGCCCTCCCTGGAGCCGCACTTCACTGCCGAGGACGCCGCTGCGCAACCTGAGCTCGAACCGATCGACGACCTGGATTTCGATTTCTTTTCCGGAGCTGACGAAGTGGCCACCAAGCTCGATCTGGCCCGCGCCTACATCGATATGGGTGATCACCAGGGCGCTCGCGACATCCTTGATGAAGTGGTCAAGGATGGCGATGAGCGTCAGCGCGAAGAAGCAGAGGACATGCTTTCGCGTCTGGTCTAGGCCCTCGCGTGAAGCCCTTGGGTTGTAACGCGTGAACCTGATGGCAGCCCTGAACGGCTGCCATTGTCGTTATAATCCCCGGCATTTGGTTCACCAACAGGTTGCAGATTCTTGGACATCATCGACACCGCCTCGGCCGAATCCGCTGCCGAAGGCTGCACGCGCATCGCCCTGGGTGTGGAATACAAGGGCGCCCGCTACCGCGGCTGGCAACGTCAGGCCAGCGGCGTGCCCAGCGTTCAGCAAGCGTTGGAACAGGCACTTTCCAAAGTGGCCAACGAACCCATTTCAGTCGTCTGTGCTGGGCGTACCGATGCCGGCGTGCATGGCTGTGGGCAGGTCGTGCATTTCGACACCCGAGCGGTGCGTGATGAACGTGCCTGGACCATGGGCACCAATTTCAACTTGCCCCATGACATCAGCGTCGTGTGGTCCAGGCCCATGCCTGCCGATTTTCATGCGCGGTTCAAGGCTTGTGCCAGGCGCTATCGCTACGTGATCTACAACGACCCGATTCGGCCTGCTCACCTGGCCGAGGAGGTGACCTGGAATCATCGCCCGCTCGACGTCGAGCGCATGGCCCAGGCTGCCTCAAGTTTGCTTGGCACCCATGATTTCAGCGCGTTCCGCGCTAGCCAGTGTCAGGCCAAGTCGCCGATCAAGCACATTTACCACCTGCGGGTGACGCGTCACGGGCAGATGATCGTGCTGGATGTCCGGGCTACCGCCTTCCTGCATCACATGGTGCGCAACATTGCTGGCGTGCTGATGGCTATCGGCGCGGGGGAACGGCCGGTTGAGTGGGCGCGCCAGGTGCTGGAGGGACGGGACCGCCGCGAAGGTGGCGTCACGGCCCACCCCTACGGGCTTTACCTGGTCCAGGTGGAGTACCCGGAGGCGTTTGCGCTGCCTGATCGTTACATTGGCCCACACTTTCTGACGGGCTACGATGCATTGGCGGACTGACGCACGAAGCGCCATTTGCTAAGATTCCGCCTTTGACCGCGCAAACAGGTGGCTGTCCATGAGCATCGTTCGCAGTAAAATCTGCGGGATCACCCGCATCGAAGACGCTCTGGCAGCTGCCGAGGCCGGCGCCGATGCCATCGGGCTGGTCTTCTATGCCAAGAGCCCGCGTGCCGTGAGCGTACAGCAGGCGCGTGCCATCATTGCCGAGCTGCCGCCCTTCGTGACCACGGTCGGGTTGTTCGTCAATGCCACGCGTTGCGAGCTGAGCGAAATACTCGAAGCGGTGCCCCTGGATCTTTTGCAGTTCCATGGTGATGAAACCCCGCACGATTGCGCAGGCCATCACCGGCCGTGGATCAAGGCACTGCGCGTACGTCCGGATGACGACCTGAAACTTGCGTGCCGGCAATATGCTGGCGCATCCGGTATCTTGCTGGACACCTTCGTGCCGGGTGTGCCTGGGGGCACGGGCGAAGCGTTCGACTGGTCACTGGTGCCTGCCGACCTGGGCAAGCCGATCATCCTGGCCGGTGGCCTGTCGGCGGACAACGTCGGGCAGGCGATCGCCCAGGTGCGCCCGTACGCGGTCGATGTCAGCGGCGGGGTCGAGCAAGCCAAGGGCATCAAGGATGCGGCCAGAATAGAAGCATTCGTACGCGCGGTGAAACAGGCTTGAGCAGATGTGACGGCAGGCAGCGTGCCATCGTCCATAGCTATCTCAGCCCGTGGGCCGGCTGGCCCCGCGTGGGGCGGTCAACCGAATTGTTCAGGGTGGCGCGGCAGGGGTACTGAACCCGGGTCGCCGTTTCACCCACGTTTTAAGCATTTGAGCTCAAAAGGGCAGGGCAGGCCGGCTACGCTGGTCCCCTCCCGCCGATACTGGAGAAAGAAAGCATGAGCAACTGGTTAGTCGACAAACTGATCCCTTCCATCATGCGTTCCGAGGTGAAGAAGAGCTCGGTACCTGAAGGCCTGTGGCACAAATGCCCGTCCTGTGAGGCCGTGCTGTACCGTCCGGAGCTGGAAAAGACCCTGGACGTATGCCCCAAGTGCAACCACCACATGCGCATCGGCGCACGTGCTCGCATCGATATCTTCCTGGATGCCGAGGGCCGTGCCGAGCTGGGTGCCGACCTGGAGCCGGTCGACCGGTTGAAGTTCCGCGACAGCAAGAAGTACAAGGACCGCCTGACCGGCGCGCAGAAACAGACCGGTGAAAAGGACGCCCTGATCTCCATGAGCGGCACCCTGATGGGCATGCCGATCGTGGTCAGTGCATTCGAATTCTCCTTCATGGGCGGTTCCATGGGTGCCATCGTCGGCGAGCGCTTCGTGCGCGCAGCCAACTATGCCCTGGAGCATCGCTGCCCAATGGTGTGTTTCTCGGCTTCCGGCGGTGCCCGCATGCAGGAAGCGCTGATCTCGCTGATGCAGATGGCCAAGACCTCTGCCGTGCTGGCGCGTCTGCGTGAAGAAGGCATCCCGTTCATCTCGGTACTGACCGACCCGGTCTACGGTGGCGTGTCCGCCAGCCTGGCGATGCTGGGCGATGTCATCGTTGGCGAACCCAAGGCCCTGATCGGCTTTGCCGGCCCGCGCGTCATCGAGCAGACCGTACGCGAGAAGCTGCCTGAAGGCTTCCAGCGCAGCGAATTCCTGCTGGAGCACGGTGCCATCGACCTGATCATCTCTCGTGGCGACCTGCGTCCACGGCTGGCGCGCCTGCTGGCCCAGATGACCGGCCAGCAGACACCGGTCGAAGCCCTCGAGGCGGCTGCGGTCGCGTGATGACCCAACGGACCCTTGGCGAGTGGCTCGCCTATCTTGAGCAGTTGCACCCCTCGGCCATCGACATGGGGCTGGAGCGTTCGCAGGCGGTGCTGGCGCGCCTGGCGCTGGGCAAGCTTGCGCCGCGTGTGGTGACGGTAACGGGCACCAACGGCAAGGGCTCGACCTGCGCGTTCCTCGCTTCGCTGCTGCGTGCCCAGGGGTTGAGGGTCGGCGTGTACAGCTCGCCGCACCTGCTGCGCTACAACGAGCGGGTGATCATCGATGGCGTTGAAGCCAGCGATGCGCAATTGTGCGAGGCGTTCGCAGCGGTCGAAGCGGCGCGCGGCGCAATCTCCCTGACCTATTTCGAGATGGGTACCCTGGCGGCGTTCTGGCTGTTCGAGCGTTCGCAGCTCGACGCGGTGGTGCTGGAAGTCGGGCTGGGAGGGCGGCTGGACACGGTGAATGTCGTGGACGCCGACATCGCGCTGGTGACCAGCATCGGGGTCGACCACATCGATTACCTGGGCGATACCCGCGAGCAGGTGGCCTTCGAGAAGGCCGGTATCTTCCGTGCCGGCAAGCCTGCGCTCTGTGGCGACCTCGATCCACCCCAGCCGCTCCTGGACAAGGCCAGCGAACTGGCGGCCCCGCTGCGGTTGCGGGGTCGCGACTTCGACCTTCAGGTGGCCGAGCATGGCTGGAGCTGGTACGGGACGTCCGGCGAAGGTGAAAAAGTCACCTTGATGGACCTGCCCCTGCTGGACCTGCCCATGGAAAACGCAGCCTTGGCCCTGCAAGCCTACCTGCTGAGCGGCCTGCCCTGGAGCCCTGCGCAGCTGAGCCAGGCATTGGTCCAGACGCGCATAACGGGTCGTCTCGACCGGCGCGTGATCCACTGGCGTGGCGTCGCGGTGGAGCTGCTGCTGGATGTGGGGCATAACCCACATGCAGCGCAGTACCTGGCCCGGCGTCTGGCATCCCGACCACTGATCGGTCGGCGTCTGGCCGTGTTCGGCTTGCTTTGCGACAAGGACCTCGAGGGTGTGATTGCGTCCTTGCATCCCTTGGTCGATGAGTGGGCCGTTGCGCCGCTTGCCACCCCGCGTACCCGGCCCGCCGCGCAATTGGCAGAGGCCCTGACGAACCTCGGCGCCACGGTGAAGTCTTATGCCAGCGTCGACGCTGCCCTGGAGGGGCAGTGCGCGAACGCCACGGCAGATGATCAGATCCTGCTGTTCGGTTCGTTTTTCTGTGTCGCTCAGGCGCTGGAATGGTTGCAGCGGCATCCCCAGGAGGGTGGGATAGATGGCAGTGCTGGATAAAGGAATGAAGCAGCGCATGATCGGTGCGCTGGTGCTGGTGGCGCTGGCGGTGATTTTCCTGCCGATGCTGTTTTCGCGGCAGGATGAAATGCGTGAGGTGCATGTCGATGCCCCAAAAGCGCCTGCTGCACCGTCGCTGCCTGAAGTAAAGGTCGACCCTGTTGCCGTGCCAGAACCCCAGGCCTTGCCGGAGCAAGCGGACCCGTCGCCGGTGGTGGTAGACGAGTCGTCCGCGCCTGCGCGTGCGCCCAGCCAACCCATCACGCCGTCGCCGCAGACACAGCAGGCCCAGCCTGCTCCGGCGGCCGTGGCCAAGGCCGAGCCCAAGGCGCCGGCCGCTTCTGCGCCAGCTGCGACGTCGACCAAAGCTGCCGCGTCGTCCAAACTCGACGCCAACGGCCTGCCGGTCAGTTGGTCGATCCAGTTGGCGAGCCTGTCCAACCGGGCAGGCGCCGAGAAGCTTCAGCAGACCTTGCGTAGCCAAGGCTACAACGCCTATATCCGTGCGGCCGGTGGCATGAACCGGGTGTATGTCGGCCCGCTTATCGAGCGTGCCGACGCCGAGCGCACCCGCGATGCCATCAACCGCCAGAACAGCCTCAAGGGCTTTGTCGTGCGCTTCCAGCCGGAACGCAGCTGAAGGCGAGGGGCGGCATCGCCGTCCCGTGCCAGGCAGCGAGCCTGCGGGCGGTGCCCAGCAGGCTTGCTGTGCTGGCTGGATCATCCACTGACATTCCGCTTACCCAAGCACTCGTCGCTCTGGTAAAATCCGCCGCCTCAACGATCTGCAGGCAGCACCGTGGCATTTACCCTGGTTGATTGGGCGATCATCGCGATCATCGCCGTCTCCACACTGATCAGTCTCAAACGCGGCTTCGTCAAGGAAGCCCTGTCCTTGCTCATCTGGATCATTGCCGGTGCGGTGGCGTGGATGTTCGGTGGCTCGCTTTCGGTGTACCTGGCAAGCTATATCCAGACGCCCTCCATGCGCGTGATCGCAGGCTGCGGTATCTTGTTCGTCGCCACCTTGCTGGTGGGGGCGATGCTCAACTTTCTCATCGGCGAACTGATTCGTGTCACCGGCCTGTCGGGCACCGATCGTTTTCTGGGCATGGTCTTCGGCGCCGCCAGGGGCGGCCTGCTGGTGGTCGTGGCACTCGGGCTGCTGAGCCTGGGGCCGGTTCAACAAGACACGTGGTGGCAGGAGTCTCGCCTGATACCTCGGTTTCTACTGGTAGCCGACTGGTCCAAAAACCTGGTTGTGGGCTTCACCAGCCAATGGATGTCCGGCGGAGCGATCAGTACACCGTCTGATCTTCCGTTCAAGGAGCAGCTGCTCGGGCCGACCCGGCCTTGAGCGCTATTCACTCAAGTTTCATCAAAGTAGGGGTTGCGTCGCATGTGTGGCATCGTCGGTATCGTCGGTAAGTCGAACGTCAATCAGGCGCTGTATGACGCGCTTACGGTCCTCCAGCACCGCGGCCAGGACGCTGCCGGTATCGTGACCAGCCATGACGGCCGGTTGTTCCTGCGCAAGGATAATGGCCTGGTGCGCGATGTGTTCCAGCAGCGCCACATGCAACGCCTGGTGGGCAGCATCGGCATCGGCCATGTGCGCTACCCGACGGCGGGCAGCTCGACCTCCGCCGAGGCCCAGCCGTTCTACGTCAACTCGCCATACGGCATCACCCTGGCCCACAACGGCAACCTCACCAACGTCGAGCAGTTGGCCAAGGAGATCTACGAGTCGGACCTGCGTCACGTCAACACCAACTCCGATTCCGAAGTGCTGCTCAACGTATTCGCCCATGAGCTGGCCGTGCGCGGCAAGTTGCAGCCTACCGAAGAGGACGTGTTCGCCGCGGTCTCCCATGTACACAGCCGTTGCGTCGGCGGTTACGCTGTCGTTGCCATGATCACCGGCTACGGCATCGTCGGTTTCCGCGATCCCAACGGTATCCGCCCGGTCGTCTTCGGTCAGCGCCACACCGACGAAGGCGTGGAGTACATGATTGCTTCGGAAAGCGTTGCGCTCGACGTGCTCGGCTTCACCCTGATTCGCGACCTGGCGCCAGGCGAGGCGGTCTACATCACCGAAGAAGGTCAGCTGTACACCAAGCAGTGTGCCGAGGCGCCGAAACTGCAGCCCTGCATTTTCGAACACGTCTACCTGGCCCGCCCGGACTCGATCATGGACGGTGTCTCGGTGTACAAGGCGCGTCTGCGCATGGGCGAGAAGCTCGCCGACAAGATCCAGCGCGAACGCCCGGACCACGGCATCGACGTGGTCATCCCCATTCCGGACACCAGCCGCACGGCCGCGCTTGAGTTGGCCAACCACCTGGGAGTGAAATTCCGCGAAGGCTTCGTCAAGAACCGCTACATCGGCCGCACCTTCATCATGCCGGGCCAGGCTGCCCGCAAGAAGTCGGTCCGCCAGAAGCTCAATGCCATCGAGCTTGAGTTCCGCGGCAAGAACGTCATGCTGGTTGACGACTCCATCGTGCGCGGCACCACCTGCAAGCAGATCATCCAGATGGCGCGCGAGGCCGGCGCCAAGAATGTCTATTTCTGCTCCGCAGCCCCTGCAGTGCGCTACCCCAACGTCTACGGCATCGACATGCCGAGCGCTCACGAACTGATCGCCCACAACCGTACCACCGAGCAGGTGGCCGAGTTGATTGGCGCCGACTGGCTGGTCTACCAGGACCTGCCTGACCTGATCGATTCGGTCGGTGGCGGCAAGATCAAGATCGAGCACTTCGATTGCGCGGTATTCAACGGTGAGTACGTCACTGGCGATATCGACGAAGCCTACCTTGACCGCATCGAGCAGGCCCGCAATGACCTGGCCAAGGTCAAGACGCAGGCGGTCAGCGCAATCATCGACCTCTACAACAACTGATTTCAGGGAGCGATGGCATGACCGATCAATGGGATGCCGGGCGACTGGACAGCGACCTGGAGGGTGTCGGCTTCGACACCCTGGCAGTGCGCGCCGGTCAGTGCCGTTCACCGGAGGCCGAGCACAGCGAAGCGCTGTTCCTGACCTCCAGCTACGTGTTCCGTACAGCTGCCGATGCGGCTGCGCGTTTTGCCGGTGAAACCCCGGGCAATGTCTATTCGCGCTATACCAACCCGACCGTACGGGCATTCGAAGAGCGCCTGGCGGCGATGGAGGGTGCCGAGCAGGCCGTGGCCACCTCCACCGGCATGGCGTCGATTCTGGCCGTGGTCATGTCGCTGTGCAGTGCAGGCGATCACGTACTGGTCTCTCAGAGCGTGTTCGGGTCGACCATCAGCCTGTTCGAGAAGTATTTCAAGCGCTTCGGCTTGCAGGTGGACTACGTACCGTTGGTCGATCTTGCCGGCTGGGAGCAGGCCATACAGGCCAATACCAAGCTGCTGATCGTCGAGTCGCCGTCCAACCCACTGGCCGAATTGGTCGATATCGCTGCGCTCAGCGAAATCGCCCATGCCCGTGGGGCCATGCTGGTGGTCGACAACTGCTTCAGCACACCGGCCTTGCAGCAACCGCTCAAACTCGGTGCCGACATCGTCTTCCACTCCGCCACCAAGTTCATCGATGGCCAAGGCCGCTGCATGGGCGGTGCAGTGGCAGGCCGTGCCGAACAGATGAAGGAAGTGGTCGGTTTCCTGCGCACGGCAGGCCCGACGCTCAGCCCATTCAACGCGTGGGTATTCACCAAGGGCCTGGAGACGCTGCGTCTGCGTATGCGGGCTCACTGCGAGAGTGCTCAGGCACTGGCGCAATGGCTGGAACAGCAGGACGGTATTGAAAAAGTGCATTACGCCGGCCTACCAAGCCATCCGCAGCACGAATTGGCCAAGCGCCAGATGAGTGGCTTCGGCGCTGTGGTGAGCTTCGAAGTCAAGGGCGGCAAGGAAGGGGCCTGGCGCTTCATCGATGCTACACGGGTCGTTTCGATCACCACCAACCTGGGTGACAGCAAGACCACCATCGCTCATCCGGCCACCACCTCCCACGGCCGCCTGACGCCCCAGGAACGTGCGGCTGCCGGCATCCGCGACAGCCTGATTCGTGTGGCCGTGGGCTTGGAGGACGTGGCGGATCTGCAGGCCGACCTGGCGCGTGGACTGGCGGCATTGTGATCGAAATTGGTCTCAACACGCCCGGTCACAACGGCCGGGTCGCTTTGGTCACCGGTGCTGCGCGCGGTATCGGCCTTGGCATCGCCGCCTGGCTGATCTGCGAAGGTTGGCAGGTGGTGCTCAGTGACCTCGACCGCCAGCGGGGGGCGAAAGCGGCCAAGGCCCTGGGGGATAACGCCTGGTTCATCACCATGGATGTGGCAGATGAGTCCCAGGTCAGTGCCGGGGTGTCCGAGGTGCTCGGGCAATTCGGCAGGCTTGACGCGCTGGTGTGCAATGCTGCGATTGCCAACCCCCACAGCCAGACGCTTGAAAGCCTGAGCCTGGCTCAATGGAACCGCGTGCTGGCCGTCAATCTCAATGGCCCGATGCTGCTGGCCAAGCACTGTGCGCCTTACCTGCGCGCGCACAATGGCGCCATCGTCAACCTGACGTCCACGCGGGCGCGGCAGTCCGAGCCTGACACTGAAGCTTATGCCGCCAGCAAAGGGGGCCTTGTGGCACTCACCCATGCGCTGGCCATCAGCCTGGGCCCGGAGATTCGTGTCAACGCCGTGAGCCCGGGGTGGATCGATGCCCGGGATCCCTCTCAGCGCCGTGCCGAGCCGTTGAGCAATGCTGACCACGCCCAGCACCCTACCGGACGCGTGGGCACCGTCGAGGACGTTGCAGCGATGGTCGCCTGGCTGCTGTCCCGGCAAGCAGCGTTCGTGACCGGTCAGGAGTTCGTGGTCGACGGCGGCATGACCCGCAAGATGATTTACACCTGAAGGCCCTTTTGGACAGACCAGAAGAGGAGGGGACCGCAAGGTCCCTTTTTCGTGCCCGGGCTTGGCTGGGCACAAATCAAGGTGTGCTCGGCTTTGCACTGGGTTAGCGTTAGCCGCACCTGCGAGTTGGAAAAAAACTCAACAGGGCTATTGACTTAGCGTCGTCACCTGCGTAAATTTCGCGGCCTCAGCGAAGCAAACGCAACACGTTACATCGCGAGGGTGATTAGCTCAGCCGGGAGAGCATCTGCCTTACAAGCAGAGGGTCGGCGGTTCGATCCCGTCATCACCCACCACTTCCTGAGATGTTCCTGACGCTCAAGGCTTCGCAAGAAGCTAACAGCCAGAGAGGAATGCACTGCGCAGCGGTAGTTCAGTCGGTTAGAATACCGGCCTGTCACGCCGGGGGTCGCGGGTTCGAGTCCCGTCCGCTGCGCCATTTTGATTAACAGATGGGTGCTTGTCGCCGGTCTGAAGCCACAAGGTCCAGCACCTTGGGCTGACCCAGTTTCAATCGGGCGCAAGCCTGAACGATACGCAGCGGTAGTTCAGTCGGTTAGAATACCGGCCTGTCACGCCGGGGGTCGCGGGTTCGAGTCCCGTCCGCTGCGCCATCTTCGCTCCAAGGTCCCTAGAACACCTTGAGGCACCCATGAACGAATGGTCATTGCACCGTTTTTCATGCCTTCCCCCAGCTTATCTGGTGGGTAGACCCAAGTTTCAATCGGGCGTAAGCCTGAATGATACGCAGCGGTAGTTCAGTCGGTTAGAATACCGGCCTGTCACGCCGGGGGTCGCGGGTTCGAGTCCCGTCCGCTGCGCCATCTTCGCTCCAAGGGCCTTTGAACACCTTGGCGCTACGTGAAAGCGACCTTCGGGTCGCTTTTTGCGTTTTTGGCGTTTGCCGTATTTACCTTGCCGCCTGCATGAAACCTTGCGGGTACTTCACCGACCAGTGGTTCCTGTACCTGGCTGCTGTGTTGCACAATAGGCACCTTCTTGAAATACCCGGAACCCTCGATGACAAGATCTTCCGTTTCTGGTGCGCTCGTGCTGACCGCCCTGTTGGCCGTACTGAGCGGTTGTGCGTCCAAGAAACCTGCGGTGTACGAGCATGAGAACTTCGATGACTCAGGCACGTTCTCGCGCAGCTTTCCCGTAGGTGATGCCAACTCCTGCGAAGCGGCCCGCCGTGCGTTGCTCAGCCAAGGCTATATCATCACCAGCAGCGGCCCCAACCAGGTGGTCGGCAACAAGAGCTTCCAGCAGAACAGCGATAACCACCTGCAGATCAGCTTCAACGTCACGTGTGCCCCGGATGCGAGCGACGAACAGCACTCGACCATGTTCGCCAATGCCCTGCAGGACCGCTATGCCCTGAAAAAGTCCAATACATCGGCAAGCTTGGGCGTAGGGGTGCTGGGTTCGGTGTCGATGCCGATTGGCTCGAGCGATGACTCGATGGTGAAAGTCGCCAGTGAGACAGTCACGGCCGCGCAGTTTTACGACCGCTACTTCGCGTTGGTGGAAAGTTACCTGCCCAAGCCCAAGCCCAAGGCGCAATCGTTGAGCCAGCCCAAGGCCGAACAACCCGCGCCGAAGACCGAAAAGCCTGCGGTGGAACTGGGCTTGCCGGAGCAGGCTGCGGCCAGCCCGGCGCCGGTACCGGTCGAGGCTGCACCGGCTGCGCCAGACACGGCCCCCAAGGACGGTGCCTCACCCGCCGCGTTCGCGCCCGACCAGCAGACTGTCCAGGCACCTGCCAGTGGGGATCAACTGAGCTCGCAGCCCGTCGCGCCTCCCGCCGATGCAGCACCCATCGAGGTGCAGCAGGCTGAGCCGGTCACGCCAGCCCCGCAGGATCAAACGGCCCCTCAAGGCCAGCCCTCGACGCCATGAGTCTGCAGGGCCGGTGCCGCCACGATTCGGGCGTCGAGGCGGCCAGGCCCTAGCCAGGTTTGACAGACCGGTCGATCAGCGGCACGCCGCTGAGTTCTTGCAGCGCTTGGAACGTGATTTGCGCGCAAATCTCGACCACTTCGAGCCCCGCTGGTGTCACGTCCATTACCGCGAGGTCCGTGTAGATGCGGCTCACGCAACCAATGCCTGTCAGCGGGTAGGTGCATTTGCTCACCAGTTTGCTTTCGCCGGTTTTGGTCAGGTGGTCCATCATCACGAACACCTGTCGGGCGCCGGTGGCCAGGTCCATCGCACCGCCCACTGCCGGGATCGACCCCTCGGCGCCGGTGTGCCAGTTAGCCAGGTCGCCGTTTACGGAAACCTGGAAAGCGCCGAGCACGGCGATGTCCAGGTGCCCACCGCGCATCATCGAAAATGAATCGGCATGGTGGAAATAGGCGCCACCGGTCAGCAGCGTCACATGCTGCTTGCCAGCGTTGATCAAGTCATCGTCCTCCTCGCCTGGCGCAGGGCTTGGGCCCATGCCCAGTACACCATTTTCACTGTGCAGGAACACTTCCTTGTCGCCCAGGTAGTTGGCGACCAGGGTGGGTGCGCCGATACCCAGGTTGACGTAGGCACCTTCCTCGATGTCGGCTGCAACGCGCTGGGCCATTGCCTCACGCGAGCGTCGTTGGGTGATGGTCATGGACGGGCCTCAGAATGGGTGATTGGATGGGCGGCGTCCGGGACCGCCACCACGCGTTGCACGAAGATGCCCGGTGTGACGATATGCTCCGGGTCCAGCTCACCCAGCGCGACGATCTGGTCGACCTGGACGATTGCAGTCTTGGCAGCCATGGCCATGATCGGTCCGAAATTGCGGGCGGCCTTGCGGTAGATCAGGTTGCCCCAGCGATCACCCTTGTGCGCCTTGATCAAGGCGAAATCGGCATGCAACGGCATCTCCAGTACGTACTGGCGACCGTCGATCTCCCGCGTTTCCTTGCCTTCGGCGAGCAAGGTGCCATAGCCGGTGGGTGAAAAGAAGGCGCCGATGCCAGAGCCTGCCGCGCGAATGCGCTCGGCCAGGTTACCTTGCGGTACGACCTCCAGCTCGATCTTGCCAGCCCGGTACAAGGCGTCGAAAACATACGAGTCGGATTGGCGCGGGAACGAACAGATGATCTTGCGCACGCGTGCGGCCTTGAGCAATGCAGCGAGGCCGGTGTCGCCGTTGCCAGCATTGTTGCTGATGATGGTCAGGTCGCGTGCACCCGTGGCGATCAACCCGTCTATGAGCTCAGAGGGCATGCCAGCGGTACCGAAGCCGCCGACTAGCAGGGTCGAGCCATCGGTGATGCCCGCCACGGCGCTGGCAATGGTTGCATGGGTCTTGTCGATCAAGGCGTAGCTCCCGTCGATGCTTTTAAAAATGCCATCGTGCAGTGCACGATGCGCCCAGCACTGGCTGGCGCTTGATGGGGGATGAACGTGAGCTAGCTTGCCGCAAGCCGGGCCATGGGCGCAGTGGTCAAGGCAGTTTCTGGGCGATTACCGAACCATTGTTGCAAGCGCGCGCCGCGTCGGTCCGTGTTAGGGACGTATTGGATTAAACGAACGCGCCCGCCCACAGGTCCATGTTCCTGATACGAGAGGGCGCACGGCGCGAAAAGCATCGTCACGTCACCCCCATGTCATGTCACCGCTAAGGTGCCGACGAACTCAGCAACCCGTATTCGGATAAGGACGCAGGAAGATGGACGATTACCAGGAAGAGCTACTGGAATTTCAGGCCCACGAGATGGACACGCCCGAACCGGCAGAAGACGCAACCGAACTCTAGTCCCCGCGTCGCTGCGTGCGGCGGTACGTGCCAGGCGTAAGGCCAGTCCAGCGCTTGAACGCGCGCTGGAAGGCCTCTGCCGAAGCGAACCCCAGCAGGTAGGCGATTTCGCCGAAGCTCAACTGGGTATCGCGGATGTAGGTCTCGGCCAGGTCACGCCGCGTGCCGTTCAACAGGTCACGAAAACGCGTGCCTTCTTCTGCCAGCCTGCGCCGCAGCGTCCAGGGCGGCAGTTGAAGCTGCAGGGCAATTTCGTCGAGCTCCGGCTCACGTCCCCCATTGAGCAGCGGCCCGAGCAGGTGGGTGATGCGTTCGCCCAGGCTACGCACGCGCGTCAGCTGCTGCATGTGTGCCTCGCTTACGGTCAGCAGTTGATGCCAGGTGCTGGGGCAATGCCTGGGGTTTGGCAGTTGCAGCGTGGCGCGGCTCAGGCGCAACTGGTTGCACTCGGCGGCAAAGCGGACCGGCGCGCTGCACAGGGGCTGATAGAGGGGGGCGTAGCTTGGGGCTGCAAACTCGATGTCCACGCGCTCGGCCAGCACTGGCGTACCGACCAGGTCGCCCAGCTGGGCCAGCCAGCCGGCGAGCAGCGAGTCGACCACAAAGCGGTTGTAGGCGTTGTACGGGCTGATGGAGTAAAAACGCAGCCAGGCGCCTTCGCCATCTTCGCAGTAGGTGGAGTGGCCTCGATAGTTGGAGGCGTACAGCGGTTCGAAGCGCAGCAAGGTGCGCGCCGCCTCGCCCAGGGTTGGCGCTTGCGCTGCCGTGACCCCGGCCAGCCCGGTATGGGCCAGCCGGCTCAACTGGCCAATCTGCAAACCCAGTGCAGGTTCGGCGCACAATGCGATGGCGGCGTGGCCCAGGTGCATGTAGCGCGGTATCGACAGGCGCGCATTGGCCTGGGCCAGCCGCGCCGTGTCCAGGCCATAGCGTTCGAGCAAGGGTGCAGGGTCGTGGCCCAGCCGTCGAATCGCGTCCGCCAAGGGTTGCACGAAGCCTACCGACAGGTCGCCCAGCCTTACCTGCGGGCGGCTCATGGTGCTAGAGCCATATATTCAGCAAGCGGGCACCTGGGCTGGGTGGCCCGGTCAACAGGTCGCCGGCTTGCCAGGCAAATCCTTGCCCATCGGCGCCTTGCTCCCAGAACTGGCCGCGCATGAAGACGCTCACACTGCTCACCTGATGACCGACAGGCGCGGTCAGCCGGTGCCAGGCCTCTTGCTCGCTGACCTCGCCACGCTTGACGGGCAAGCGCGTGCTGACAGGCTGGTGGCGATTGCCGCGCCAGGGTGTCAACCAGCTGTGCCTGCCGCTCAGAAAGGCAGGGATGGCCACCAGTTCGACCGATTGGGCCAGCAGCTGCTGGTGATTTTCCGGATACCAGCTGTCGCTCCCCACCAATACCCCAAGCCGCCCCGCAGGCGTGTGCAGCACCTGCAGAGGCTGGTCCACACCAGGGTGGATGAACCGCCTGTTCTCGCTGTCCGGATAGTGCTGGCGCTGGGGTTGGCCCAGGATGTTACCGTCACCGGCGAATACCACGCTGCTGTTGAACAGCGGCCCGCGCCCGGGGTGCAATGCACCCTCGCTGACATAGGGCTGCGGAAGCACGATCGAGCCAGCTACCAGGGTGACGCCGAATTCCTTGGCCAAGCCGCCGAACACCTGCTGGTAATCGGCTGCCATCTGATCGGCCTTCATGCGCAGATGGGCATCGGCCCGTCGGTCATCGCCCTCGGCCGCAAGCATGGCCCAGCCATAGCGGAGCGGGTTACTCAGTTCGAACCATTGCAGTGCTTCACGCTGCTGGGTCACCTGGTAGAACGCGTTTTTCTCGCCACGTGCCCACAGCCAGGTACCGATGTGCTCAGGCAATACCACCACGGTGCGAGGCGTGATCAGGCCTAGCGTGCGCGCCTGCTCGAGGTAGGCGGCAAGTTTGCGGTGCAGGCGTTGCAGGTCCTGGTAGTCCCCTGGGTACAGCAGCGGCTCGACGCCCAGCAGGTTGCCATGCTCGCCGGGTTGCCCGTGGTTGACTGCCAGCTCGATGCGCAGATCGGACAGGTAGTGCCCCTGTGGGCGCTGTTGGGTCCAGAAGGCGTAACCACACAGGGCGGCGATCACCCCCAGCAGCAGGGCACTTGTCAGAAATTTTTTCATGAAACGCTACAAGGCAATGGGCATGAAGGAGCCTTAGGGTAGACGCGCTGTTCGGGATGATCAATAACTTGTCAGTTCTGGTCATTGAGCCGGTTCAAACGGCTGTTTACTGTCTGCTTCATATAACGACAGGGCCGCCTCAGGGCGCAATGCCCGTTTACCGTGATCACCAGAGAAGCCGAACCATGACCGACACTCGCTACCCGCACCTGCTGGCCCCGCTGGACCTGGGCTTCACCACGTTGCGCAACCGTACCCTGATGGGCTCCATGCACACGGGGCTTGAGGAACGTCCAGGCGGGTTCGAGCGCATGGCTGCCTATTTTGCCGAACGGGCTCAGGGCGGCGTAGGCCTGATGGTCACCGGTGGCATTGCACCCAACGATGAAGGCGGTGTTTACGCAGGCGCCGCCAAACTCAGCACCGAAGCCGAAGCCGAGCAGCACCGTATCGTCACCGAGGCGGTGCACGCCGCAGGGGGCAAGATTTGCCTGCAGATCCTTCACGCCGGGCGCTATGCCTACAGCCCGCGCCAGGTGGCGCCAAGCGCCATTCAAGCGCCGATCAACCCGTTCAAGCCGCGGGAATTGGACGAGGCGGGGATCGAAAAGCAGATTGCCGACTTCGCCCACTGCGCGCTGCTTGCGCAGAAAGCTGGTTACGACGGTGTCGAGGTCATGGGCTCGGAAGGCTATTTCATCAACCAGTTCCTCGCCGCCCACACCAACCATCGCACCGACCGTTGGGGTGGCAGCTACGACAATCGCATGCGCCTGGCCGTGGAAATCGTCAGCCGGGTGCGCCGCGCGGTGGGCCCTAACTTCATTATCATCTTCCGCCTTTCGATGCTCGACCTGGTCGAAGGCGGCAGCACTTGGGACGAGATCCAGACCCTGGCCAAGGCCATCGAGCAGGCGGGGGCAACGTTGATCAATACCGGTATTGGCTGGCACGAGGCGCGCATTCCCACCATCGCCACCAAGGTGCCGCGTGCAGCCTTCAGCAAGGTCACCGCCAAGTTGCGCGGGGTAGTGGGTATTCCTTTGATCACCACCAACCGTATCAATACGCCAGAAGTGGCCGAGGCGGTGCTGGCCGAAGGGGATGCGGACATGGTGTCCATGGCCCGTCCGTTCCTGGCCGATCCTGCCTTCGTCAACAAGGCTGCCGCCGGGCGTGCTGATGAAATCAATACCTGTATCGGCTGCAACCAGGCGTGTCTGGACCATACGTTTGGCGGCAAGCTGACCAGTTGCCTGGTAAACCCAAGGGCCTGCCATGAAACCGAACTCAACTACCTGCCCGTGCGCATGGCCAAGCGCATTGCCGTCGTGGGCGCCGGCCCAGCAGGCCTTGCCGCTGCAACGGTGGCTGCCGAGCGTGGCCATGTGGTGACCTTGTTCGAATCGGCCAGCGAAATTGGCGGTCAGTTCAATGTTGCCAAGCGCGTGCCAGGCAAGGAGGAATTCAACGAGACCCTGCGGTATTTTCGCAACAAGCTGCGCAGCACTGGCGTCGACGTGCGCTTGAACACGCGCGTCGACGTGCCAGCGCTTGTGGCCGGCGGCTATGACGACATCATCCTCGCGACCGGCATCCTGCCCCGTGCACCGGCGATCCCGGGGATCGCGCACCCCAAGGTGCTCAGCTACCTGGATGTGCTGCTCGAGCGTAAGCCTGTGGGCAAGACAGTGGCTGTGATCGGCGCAGGGGGCATCGGTTTCGATGTATCCGAATACCTGGTGCATCAGGGCGTGTCCACCAGCCTGGACCGCGAAGCGTTCTGGAAGGAGTGGGGTATCGACACCCACCTCGAAGCCCGCGGCGGTGTGGCCGGTATCACACCCCAGCCCCACCCACCTGCCCGGCAGGTGTACCTGATGCAGCGCAAGACCTCCAAGGTGGGGGACGGCCTGGGCAAGACCACTGGCTGGATCCACCGTACCGGCTTGAAGAACAAGCAGGTGAAGATGCTCAATGGGGTCGAGTACCTGGCCATTGATGACGCGGGCCTGCACGTGCGCATTGGCGGCGGCGAGCCGCAGGTGCTGGCGGTGGACAACGTGGTGATCTGCGCAGGCCAGGACCCGCTGCGCGAATTGCAGGACGGGCTGGTGGCTGCGCGGCAGTCGGTACACCTGATCGGCGGTGCTGACGTGGCGGCAGAGCTCGACGCCAAGCGGGCGATCGACCAGGGGTCGAGGTTGGCGGCGCAGCTTTGATTCACCGCCCGCGCCAGATGCTCTGCTGATAGACTGGCGCCCATGCCTGTCGAACTCCCCTTGGCCCCTCTGCAACGCCTGACATTGCCCTGGCTGGCGAAGGCCCAGGTCGAGGCTGCCATCCTGCGCCTTGACCTGATCGACCCCCTGGTCAGCGGCAACAAGTGGTTCAAGCTGCGCCACCATCTGGAACAGGCGCTCGATGCCAAGGCCCCCGGCCTGGTGAGCCTGGGCGGCAACCATTCCAACCACCTGCATGCTCTGGCCGCTGCCGGCAAGCGCTTGGGCCTGGCCACGGCCGGCCTGCTGCGGGGTCATCCACGCCAAACACCCACCGTGCAGGATTTGCAGGCCATGGGCATGCAACTGCACTGGCTGGGCTACGAGGGCTACCGTGGTCGTAACGAGGCGGGTTTCTGGACGCCTTGGCACACGCACTATCCCGGCTGGCACTGCATCCCCGAAGGCGGAGGCGGGCAGGCCGGTGCGCAGGGGTGCGCGTCGATCGTGACTCAATTGCACGCGCAGCTTGCGACGCTGGGCTGGTCGGACTATGACGCCTGGTGGTTGGCCGCTGGCACGGGCACCACGCTGGCGGGCCTGGTGCTGGCCGAATCAGGAGCCCATGCCGTGCATGGGGCGCTGGCCGTACCCGAGCACTATGGAGTGGCCGAGACCGTGGCGGCACTTGCCGGTACGCAGGGCTACCGCCTGCACAGCGCCAGCCTGGGCGGCTTCGGCAAGTTCGACGATCAACTGCTGGCCTTCATCGCCGACTGCGAGCAGCAGGCCGGCGTTCCTTTCGAGGCGCTCTACACCGGCAAGGCATTGCTTGCGCTCAAGGCTCAGGTCGAAGCCGGGCTGTTCGCGCCCGGCACTCGTCTGGTGTTCGTCCATACCGGCGGTTTGCAGGGCCGCCGGGGTTACTTGTAAGGCAGCATGCGCAACAACGTATTGTCGCGTTTGACATAGTGATGATAAAGGCCGGCCAGTGCATGCAGTCCGATCAGCCAGTAGCCCCAGGTGCCGATACGCTCATGCCAGCCCTTGATGAACTTGGCCAGGTCCAGATCAGGGCCGATCAGGTGCGGCAACTCCAGGCCATAGAACGGCACCGGTTTGTCGGCGGCGCTGAGTATCAACCAGCCGGCCAGCGGCATGCCGATCATCAGCAGGTAGAGCAGCAGGTGAACCAGATGGGCCAGCCCGGTTTGCCAGGCAGGGGGTTTAGGGGATATGGGCGGCGCGCGATGAAGCACGCGCATGGCCAGGCGCAGCCACACCAGCACGAATACGCTCAGGCCCAACATGAAATGCAGGTCTTTCATCAGGTTGCGCTCTGCACTGTCGCGCGGGAAGATTCCGCGAAACTCGATACAGGCATAGACAGCGGCCAGCAGCACCAGCATCAGCCAGTGCAGGACAATGGACACGCGCGCGTAATGGCGCGCCGGGGTGCTCGAAACCATGCTTGTTCCTCATCGGTCGGTGGGGTGGCGCTCTTGGTGGCGCTCAGGTCCAGTTTACGATTTACCCAGGCTGTATCATTGCTCTAGGTCGGTGAAAAATATGTTGCCGCCCATGAGCGGGATCTGAGGTCAGAGGGCCAAGTCGCCCGGCCACTGATCAGCAACCAGAAACACCCGCTCTATCTCTTGCCAGCTGCCGTCCTGCTGCCGCTGCACATTGACCAGCAATTGCGCAGGCGCATCGGGTGCCAGCAAGTGCAGCCAGGCGGCGAACTGAGCTGCGCTCCAGACCTCGCAGGCCGCACACCGTGCGGGGGCGAGCCAGGCACTGCGCACCAGCGGTTGCCAATGCGCGCCGGGTGCGCTGATCCAGTCCTTGCGATGCAACCAGCGGCCACGCAGGTGCAGGGGGTGTACACCCAGTGGCGCCTCGCTCGGGGCCAGCGCCGGGTAGAACAGGTAGCCCCCCATCCACATGCTGGCCTGCACCGGGGGCAGGTCGAGCCGCTCAAGGGCGGTACGGCCCTGGGTGCTGGCCGACATGGGCAACTGGTGGCGGCGGATGTGTTCCAGCTTGGCTTGCAGGCGATCGTGGCAGCCAGGCCCTAGCCAGCCGCCCGGGTCGTTACCAAAGCGCTCGGGGCCCAGGTACAGCTTGATGGCCAGCTCCAGGTGATGCACCCCGTCGCGATCACGCAGCACCACATCCAGCTCGCCCAGGGTCCGGCCGTCTTCACGGATAGCCAAGTTGGCCGCCAACAGTTCCACGCCGGGCGCCTGTTGCAACGCGAATTGCCACAGGCGCTCGTAATACAGCCCAAGGCGGCGACTGCCAAGGCCCTTGAGCCAGTGCCGCAAGGGCGTGTCATCAATGTCCAGCCCGTACAACCAGGCCTGCAATGCCTGCGGCCGTTCGATCCAGAGGCTGCCTGCCAGCGGGTGGCGCTGGGGGCAGCCTGCGCGCTCGAGCAGCGGCGGCGAGAGCAGGGTCCAGGCAAGGTCACGCACCGCAGGGCGCTGTAATAGCCGGGGCAGGTGCACGAGCGAAGGAAATAGCATCATCCTGCGAGCATAGCCGGTTTGCCGCTGCTTCGTGGTTCGCCCATAATCGCTGCATCGTCACCCGTCGCAGAGCCTTGCAGGAGCCCCATGGAGCAATTTCGCAATATCGGTATCATCGGTCGTCTCGGCAGCTCGCAGGTGCTGGACACCATCCGCCGACTGAAAAAATTCCTCCTCGAGCGCCACTTGCACGTGATCCTCGAAGACACCATCGGTGAAGTCCTGCCGGGCCATGGGCTGCAGACCTCCACCCGCAAGCTGCTGGGCGAGGTCTGTGACCTGGTCATCGTGGTCGGCGGCGACGGCAGCCTGCTGGGCGCTGCGCGTGCGCTGGCGCGGCATAATATCCCGGTACTGGGCATCAACCGGGGCAACCTGGGCTTTCTTACCGACATCCGTCCGGATGAGTTGGAAGAGAAAGTCTCCGAAGTGCTCGATGGTCACTACCTGGTCGAGAACCGTTTCCTGCTGCAAGCCGAAGTGCGCCGTCACCAGGAGGCGATCGGCCAGGGCGATGCGCTAAACGACGTGGTCCTGCACCCAGGCAAGTCCACCCGCATGATCGAATTCGAGATCTACATCGACGGCCAGTTCGTCTGCAGCCAGAAGGCCGACGGCCTGATCGTCGCCACCCCGACCGGCTCCACGGCCTACGCCTTGTCCGCCGGCGGCCCGATCATGCACCCCAAGCTCGATGCAATCGTCATCGTGCCCATGTACCCGCACACCTTGTCTGGGCGGCCGATCGTCGTCGATGGCAACAGCGAACTGAAGATCGTGGTGGCCAAGGACCTGCAGATCTACCCGCAGGTGTCGTGCGACGGTCAGAACCACTTCACCTGCGCACCCGGTGACACCATCACGGTGAGCAAGAAGCCCCAGAAGCTGCGCCTGATCCACCCGCTGGATCACAACTACTACGAAGTCTGCCGCACCAAGCTTGGCTGGGGCAGCCGCCTGGGGGGCAGGGACGACTGATGCTGGATCCGGCGCGCAGTTTCGACATCATCGGTGACGTTCACGGCTGTGCCTTGACCCTTGAGCGCTTGCTCGATGTCCTCGGTTACCAGCGCATTGCCGGCGTCTGGCGCCACCCTCGGCGGCAGGCGCTGTTCTTGGGCGATATCGTGGACCGCGGCCCGCGTATCCGCCAAGCCCTGCACATCGTTTACGACATGGTCGCCGCCGGGCAGGCGCACTGCATCATGGGCAATCACGAATACAGTGCACTGGGCTGGGTGACGCCGGCACTGCCGGGCAGCGGCAAGGCCTTCGTGCGCGAACATACCCCTCGCCACGCCAGGCTCATCGACGAAACCCTCACCCAGTTCGCCAATCACCCTGCGGACTGGCAGGCGTTTCTCGACTGGTTCCAGACGCTGCCACTGTTCATCGATGCCGGTCGATTCCGCCTGGTGCACGCCTGCTGGGATGCAAGCCTGATCGAGCCGCTGCGGCGCCAGTACCCCGATGGGCGCGTCGACCGCCACTTCGTCCAAGCCTCGGCGGTGAGCGGCAGCTTTGCCGCCAACGTTTGCAACCGCTTGCTGCGTGGCACCGACATGCGCCTGCCCGATGGCCTGACCCTGACCGGTGGCGATGGCCTGACCCGCGCGTTCTTCCGCACCAAGTTCTGGGAAGATGATCCGCAGACCTATGGCGATATCGTCTTCCAGCCCGATGCGCTGCCGGCGGAGGTGGCCAACACACCGCTCAGCCACAGCCAGAAAAGCGCGTTGCTGCGCTATGCCGAGGACGAGCCCATGCTGTTTGTTGGCCATTACTGGCGCAGCGGCCGGCCCGCACCGATTCGCAGCAACCTGGCCTGCCTGGACTACAGCGCCGTGCTGTACGGCAAGCTGGTCGCCTACAGGCTGGACGATGAAACCCGTATCGACCCCCGCAAGTTCGTCTGGGTGGATGTCGACCGACCACAGGCTAGCCAATGAACATTATCCAAGTGATGCGCCTGCCGCTGACGGTCGACCTCAGCGGTTTCGTGCAGATGCTGCAACGCTTGCAGGTGCCGCACCGGGTCAGCGAGGAGGGCGAGGACCAGGTACTCTGGGCGCCTGAGGCCCTGGCTGACGAGGTGTTGCACCTCTACCAGCGCTACCCCGATGGCAACGCCGACCTGCAGGCCGAGCCTGACGCCGCGCTACCCGACCAGCAGGGGCAGGACATGTCACAGCCGTCGCTGCTGGCCCAGGCCAAGGCCTGCAAGGTCACCGCCCTGACGCTGTTGCTGACGTTCGTGGTCGCCGGGCTTACGGGCCTGGGCGACAACTTCACCACCATCGGCTGGTTCACGTTTCTCGATTTTCACGTGCAGGGCGATTACCTGTACTTCACGCCGCTGGCCGAGGGTCTGGCGCACGGGCAATGGTGGCGGCTGGTCTCGCCGATGCTGCTGCATTTCGGTGCGCTGCACCTGGCCATGAACAGCCTGTGGTTCTGGGAGCTGGGCAAGCGCATCGAGTTGCGCCAGGGCCCATGGACGCTGCTGGGGCTCACCGCGCTGTTCAGCCTGGTATCGAACCTGGCCCAACACTACACCACAGGGCCTGGCCTGTTCGGTGGGCTTTCAGGCGTGCTCTATGGCCTGCTCGGGCACATCTGGCTGTATCAATGGCGGGCACCGAACCCGCACTTCAACCTGCCCAAGGGCGTGCTGGTGATGATGCTCCTCTGGCTGGTGGTGTGCCTGACCGGCGTCGTCGGCACGCTGGGCCTGGGCCAGATCGCCAACGCCGCGCACGTCGGTGGGTTGCTCATCGGATGCCTGACCGGGCTCTTGGGTGGGGCGCTCGCCCGGCGTAAACTGTCGGCTTGAATCAGGAGACAACATGTCCACTTTCGCGCAAATGATCGAAAACATCACCCCGGAAATCTACGAGAGCCTGAAGCTGGCCGTGGAAATCGGCAAATGGTCGGACGGCCGCAAGCTGACTGCCGAGCAGAAAGAGCTGTCCCTGCAAGCGGTCATTGCCTGGGAGATGAAAAACCTGCCCGAGGACCAGCGCACCGGTTACATGGGCCCGCAGGAATGCGCGTCCAAATCCGCCCCCGTCCCCAACATCCTGTTCAAGTCGGACTCGGTACATTGATCGAACTCGCTCGTGGCTCGTTGAGCAAGATGGCCGTCAGCCTGGCCGACCCCGTGGTGCAATACAGCTTTCGCCTAGGCGATACCCTGGTGCCGGTCAACCCCCTGATCGGCAAGCCGCTGCGCCTGCAATACCTGGGTGCCATCCACTGCAGCCACTGCGGCAAGCGCACCAAGAGCAGCTACAGCCAGGGTTACTGCTACCCCTGCATGACCAAGCTGGCCCAGTGCGACATGTGCATCATGGCTCCGGAGCGCTGCCACTACGACGCAGGCACCTGCCGCGATCCGTCCTGGGGCGAGCAGTTCTGCATGACCGATCACGTGGTCTACCTGGCCAACTCCTCCGGTATCAAGGTCGGTATCACCCGCGCCACCCAGCTGCCCACCCGCTGGCTCGACCAGGGGGCCAGCCAGGCCTTGCCTATCCTCAGGGTGGCCACCCGGCAGCAGTCCGGGCTGGTCGAAGACCTGCTGCGCAGTCAGGTGCCGGACCGCACCAATTGGCGCGCCCTGCTCAAGGGTGACGCCGAGCTGCTCGACCTGCCGGCATTGCGCGATCAGGTGCTGGAAGCATGTGCAGAAGGGCTTGGCCAGCTGCAGGCGCGCTTCGGCCTGCAGGCGATTCAGCCTCTGACCGACGCCGAGGTCGTGCACATGACATACCCGGTCCAGGCTTACCCGACCAAAGTGGTCAGCTTCAACCTGGACAAGAACCCGGTCGTGGAGGGTACGCTGCTGGGCATCAAGGGCCAGTACCTGATCTTCGACACCGGTGTGATCAATATTCGCAAGTACACGGCCTACCAGTTGGCCGTGCTCCAGTAAAAGGGACCTGCAGATGCGTACCGAACAACCGCAAGTGATCCATCTCAAGGACTACAAGGCGCCTGAGTACCTGATCGACGAGACGCACCTGACCTTCGAGCTGTTCGAAGACCACACCCTGGTCCACGCGCAACTGATCATGCGCCGCAACCCGGTGCACGGGGGCGGCCTGCCTGCGCTGGTGCTCGACGGCCAGCAACTCGAACTGGTGCGCGCCGCCCTGGACGATGAACCCTTGCAGGAAGGCGACTACCAGATCGACGCAAGCAGCCTGACCGTTCAGCCACGGGCAGAGCACTTCACCCTCGACACCACCGTCAGGATCCATCCCGAAACCAACACGGCGCTCGAGGGCTTGTACAAGTCCGGCAAGATGTTCTGCACCCAGTGCGAGGCCGAGGGTTTCCGCAAGATCACCTACTACCTCGACCGCCCCGATGTGATGAGCATCTTCACCACCACGGTGATCGCTGAACAGCACCGCTACCCGGTGCTGCTCTCCAACGGCAACCCGGTAGGCAGCGGCCCTGCCGAGGACGGCCGTCACTGGGCGACCTGGGAAGACCCGTTCATGAAGCCGGCCTACCTGTTCGCCCTGGTCGCAGGCGACCTGTGGTGCGTGGAAGACACCTTCACCCGCCAATCGGGCCGTGATGTGACCCTGCGCATCTATGTGGAGCCGGAGAACATCGACAAGTGCGACCACGCCATGGTCAGTCTGAAAAAGTCCATGCGTTGGGATGAAGAGGTCTACGGCCGCGAGTACGACCTGGACATCTTCATGATCGTCGCGGTCAACGACTTCAACATGGGGGCCATGGAAAACAAAGGCCTGAACATCTTCAACTCCAGCTGCGTGCTGGCGCGCGCCGAGACGGCCACCGATGCCGCGCACCAGCGGGTCGAAGCCGTGGTGGCCCATGAGTACTTCCATAACTGGTCGGGCAACCGCGTTACCTGCCGCGACTGGTTCCAGCTGTCGCTCAAGGAAGGCTTCACGGTGTTCCGCGATGCCGAATTCAGTGCCGACATGAATTCACGCACCGTCAAGCGCATCGAGGACGTTGCCTACCTGCGCACCCATCAGTTCGCCGAGGATGCGGGCCCCATGGCCCACCCGGTGCGCCCGGACAGCTTCATCGAGATTTCCAACTTCTACACCCTGACCGTGTACGAGAAAGGCTCGGAAGTGGTACGCATGGTGCGCACGTTGCTGGGGGCCGAAGGCTTCCGCCAGGGCAGCGACCTGTATTTCGAGCGTCACGATGGGCAGGCGGTGACCACCGACGACTTCATCAAGGCCATGGAAGACGCCAACGGTGTCGACCTGACGCAGTTCAAGCGCTGGTACAGCCAGGCCGGTACGCCGCGCCTGGAAGTGACCGACGCCTACGACGAAGCGGCGAGCACCTATAGCCTGACGTTCCGCCAAAGCTGCCCACCCACCCCGGACAAGGCCGAGAAGCTGCCCTTCGTGATCCCGGTCGAACTGGGCCTGCTCGATGCCCAGGGCAACGACCTGCCGCTGCAATTGGCGGGCGAGTCCTCGGCAGTGGGCAGCACCCGGGTGCTGTCGGTGACCGAGGCCGAGCAGACTTTCGTCTTCCAGGGCATCCAGGCACGGCCGTTGCCGTCGCTGCTGCGCGGTTTCAGTGCCCCGGTCAAGCTGAGCTTCCCGTACGACCGTGACCAGTTGATGTTCCTGATGCAGCACGACAGCGACGGCTTCAACCGCTGGGAAGCCGGTCAGCAACTGGCCGTGCAGGTGCTGCAGGAGCTGATCGGCCAGCACCAGCGTGGTCAGGCGCTGCAACTGGACCCGCGTCTGGTCAGGGCGTTGGCTACGGTACTGGGCGACACTTCGCTCGATGCTGCCATGGTGGCCGAAATGCTCTCGCTGCCAGGGGAGGGCTACCTGACCGAGATCAGCCAGGTGGCCGATGTGGACGCCATCCACGCAGCCCGCGAGTTCGCCCGCCGGCAAATTGCCGAGCAATTGTTCGAGCCACTCTGGACGCGTTACCAGGCCAACCGCGCGGTCTCGCGTGACACCGCGTACGTTGCCTCTGCCGAGCACTTTGCCCGCCGCAGCCTGCAGAACATCGCCCTGTCGTACCTGATGCTCAGCGCTGAACCGCAGGTGCTGCAAGCGACCCTGGAGCAGTTCGAGCAGTGCGACAACATGACCGAGCGCCTCACGGCCCTGGCGGTGCTGGTGAACTCACCCTTCGAGGCCGAGCGCGCCAAGGCCCTGGAAAGCTTTGCAGAGCACTTCAAGGACAACCCCCTGGTCATGGACCAATGGTTCAGCGTGCAGGCGGCCAGTACCTTGCCAGGGGGCCTGGCACGGGTGAAGGCGTTGATGCAGCACCCCGCGTTCACCCTGAAGAACCCGAACAAGGTGCGCGCGGTGGTCGGTGCCTTTGCCGGCCAGAACCTGGTCAACTTCCATGCCGCCGATGGCTCCGGTTATTGCTTCCTGGCGGATCTGGTGATCGAGCTCAATGCCCTTAACCCGCAGATCGCCTCCCGGCAGTTGGCGCCGCTGACCCGCTGGCGCAAATACGACGCCGCCCGCCAGGCCCTGATGAAGGGTGAGCTGGAGCGGATTCTGGCTTCTGGTGAGCTCTCCAGCGACGTCTATGAAGTGGTAAGTAAAAGCCTGGCATGACGCCGGGGCCCGCTTGAGGGCCACGGTTTCAACTGCCGACGTTGTTACGCTGCACAGGCAGCACCTGCGGGTGAGTCGTGTTCGCCCGCAGGCGCTGAATCCTCTGCCCGCGAACGGCTCGTCCTGCGCCGATAACAAAACATAACACCCCGCCCGTTGTGCTCCGCCAAATCCTCCCGTTACGATCACCGCACGCCCTTGCAGGCCTCTATTGCGGGCATTTGTGCGTCCTGCAAGGTATTGACCCACCCAACAAAAATACAATCGGGGGCAGTCATGAGGAAATGGAGCAGGCGCGCTGGATGGCCGGTAGCGGCCGCTGCAGCGCTCACCCTTGCACTGAGTGGATGGCAAGGCGCGCAGGCTGCGTCAGCCGATGAATACTCCACCGAATCGGCCAAGGCCAGTCAAAGGCTGTTGATCGACGCTGCCCATGCAGGCACGCGTGTGGTCGTGGTCGGCGACCGGGGCCATATCCTGTTCTCTGACGACCAGGGCAGCACCTGGACCCAGGCCCGTGTGCCAACCCGCCAGCTGCTGACGGCCGTTTTTTTCCTTGATGACAAGCGCGGTTGGGCCGTCGGCCACGATGCGCAGATCCTCGCCACTGGCGACGGCGGGGCGACCTGGAGCAAACAGTTTGAAGACCTGTCACGCGAAGCACCCTTGCTCGACATCGTGTTCCTCGACGCCCAGCACGGCCTGGCCGTGGGCGCCTACGGCGCCTTGCTCGAAACCACGGACGGGGGCCAGCATTGGCAGGACGTGGCCGAGCGCCTCGACAACCCCGATCAGTTGCACCTCAATGCTATCGCCAAGGTGCGTGACGCTGGCTTGTTCATCGTTGGGGAGCAGGGCGGCATGTTCCGCTCCGAGGACAGTGGGCAGCACTGGCAGAAAGTCGAAGGGCCTTACCAGGGGTCGCTGTTCGGCGTGATCGGCACTGCCCAGCCGCGTACCTTGCTGGCGTTCGGCTTGCGCGGCAACCTGCTGCGCTCCACCGACTTCGGCGACACCTGGCAATCCATCCCCTTGCAGGCTGCGCGAGGCGAGCTCGAGTTCGGCCTGGCCGGTGCCACGCTGCTCGACGATGGCACCGTCGTGGTGGTCGGCAACGGCGGCAGCGTGCTGCGCAGCACCGATGCCGGCCAGACCTTCAGCGTCCACAACCGCCCGGACCGCATCGCCCTGTCCGGTGTCAGCGCCCTGCCCAACGGCGAGCTCCTGCTGGTAGGGCAGGGCGGCGCCCACATCGCCAATGCCAAGGGGCTCGACGCCGCCGACAGTGAGGCACAGCCATGAGCAGCCAGGAGCACCTTCCCATGCAGCCGCATCATCAGGACAAAGCCACACTGCTCGAACGCCTGATCTTCAACAACCGGCCGGCGGTCATCATCCTCTGTGTGCTGGTCAGCCTCTTCCTGTTCTGGCAAGCCACACAAATTCGCCCCTCCACCAGCTTCGAGAAAATGATCCCGTTGCAGCACCCCTTCATCGAACAGATGATGGAGCACCGCAACGATCTGGCCAACCTGGGCAACACCGTGCGTATCTCGGTCGAGGCGGTCAAAGGCGACATCTTCGACAAAAACTACATGGAGACTCTGCGCCAGATCCACGACGAGGTGTTCTACATCCCTGGCGTCGATCGGGCCGGGCTCAAGTCGCTGTGGAGCCCGAGCGTGCGCTGGAGCGAAGTCACCGAGGAGGGGTTTTCCGGTGGCGAGGTGATTCCCAACACCTATGACGGCTCGCAGGCCAGCCTCGATACCCTGCGCGAAAACGTGCTGAGGTCCGGGCAAATAGGCCGGCTGGTGGGCAACAACTTCAAATCCAGCATCATCGACGTGCCACTGCTGGAAAGTTACCCCGACCCGCAGGACCCGGGGCGGGTGGTCAAGCTCGACTACCAGCAGTTCTCCCACTTGCTCGAAGAAAAGATCCGCGACAAGTTCCAGGCCCAGAACCCCAATGTGAAGGTGCATATCGTCGGGTTCGCGAAGAAGGTCGGTGACCTCATCGACGGGCTGGTCATGGTGGTGATGTTCTTCGGCATCGCCCTGTTAATCACCTGGGTGTTGTTGTACTGGTTCACCTGGTGCATCCGCAGCACCATCGCGGTGCTGATTACCACTTTGGTGGCGGTGGTGTGGCAACTGGGGCTCATGCACGCGGTCGGCTTCGGCCTGGATCCGTATTCGATGCTGGTGCCGTTTCTGATCTTTGCCATCGGTATTTCCCACGGTGTGCAGAAGATCAACGGCATCGCCCTGCAATCGAGCGATGCAGACAACGCCCTGACGGCGGCCAGGCGCACGTTCCGGCAGCTGTTCCTGCCGGGCATGATTGCCATCCTCGCCGATGCCGTGGGCTTCATCACCCTGTTGATCATCGACATCGGCGTGATCCGCGAACTGGCTATCGGTGCCTCCATCGGCGTCGCGGTGATCGTCTTCACCAACCTCATCCTGCTGCCGGTGGCCATCTCCTATGTGGGTATCAGCAAGAAAGCCATCGAGCGCAGCAAGCGCGATGCTACGCGCGAGCATCCGTTCTGGCGTCTGTTGTCGCGCTTTGCCAGCCCCAGGGTGGCGCCTGTTTCCATTGCCCTGGCCCTGGTCGCCTTCGCCGGGGGCCTGTGGTACAGCCAGAACCTGAAGATCGGCGACCTCGACCAAGGGGCACCGGAGCTGCGGCCCGACTCGCGCTACAACCAGGACAACAACTTCATCATCAGCAACTATTCCACCAGCTCCGATGTGCTGGTGATCATGGTCAAGACGGCCGCCGAGCAGTGTTCGGTGCATTCGACCCTGGCGCCGATCGACGAGCTGATGTGGACCATGGAAAACACGCCTGGGGTGCAGTCGGCCATTTCCCTGGTCAGCGTGTCCAAACAGGTGATCAAGGGCATGAACGAGGGTAGCCTCAAGTGGGAAACCCTCTCGCGCAACCCCGATGTCCTCAACAACTCCATCGCACGGGCCGATGGTCTGTACAACGGCGATTGCTCGCTGGCGCCGGTGCTGGTGTTTCTCAATGACCACAAGGCCGAGACCCTCGAACGGGTTACGGCGGCTGCCAAGGCCTTTGCCGACAGCCACGACAGGGAAGGCTTGCAGTTCCTGCTGGCTGCCGGCAATGCCGGTATCGAAGCGGCCACCAACGAGGTGATCAAGTCGGCCGAGCTGACCATCCTGATCCTGGTCTACCTGTGTGTGGCGATCATGTGCCTGATCACCTTCCGCTCTTTCGCCGCAACCCTGTGCATCGTGCTGCCCTTGGTGTTGACCTCGGTGCTGGGCAACGCGTTGATGGCGTACATGGGCATCGGCGTCAAAGTGGCGACGCTGCCGGTGGTTGCGCTGGGCGTGGGTATTGGCGTGGACTATGGCATCTACATCTACAGCCGCTTGGAGAGCTTCCTGCGCGCTGGGCTGCCGTTGCAGGAGGCCTATTACCAGACCCTGCGCTCCACCGGCAAGGCTGTGCTGTTCACCGGCCTGTGCCTGGCCATCGGGGTGTGTACCTGGATCTTCTCGGCCA
Source organism: Pseudomonas sp. DE0157 (assembly GCF_007678615.1). NCBI lineage: Bacteria > Pseudomonadati > Pseudomonadota > Gammaproteobacteria > Pseudomonadales > Pseudomonadaceae > Pseudomonas > Pseudomonas sp. DE0157. Next base: position 64,694 of record NZ_VEJN01000013.1, on the reverse strand, counting down.
TCAAGTTCCAGGCGGATATGGGCCTGATGCTGACCTTCATGCTGTTGTGGAACATGTTCGGGGCGCTGTGGCTGCTGCCGGCGCTGGCGCGGTTCCTGATCAAGCCCGAGAAGATGGCAGGCAAGGCGGGGGGCTCGATTTTCGCCCATTGAAACGACCGGTTGGTGTGCGTCCATGGGGGTATAATGCGGGGTTTTTCCACACGCAATGTCCCGTACAGGTACCCCCATGTCCCCTCTCGCCAGCGCCTTGCAACACTGCGACATGCTTTTGATAGACGGCCTTCACGCGTTCGATTTCACCTGCGACGAGCAGGGCCTTGCCATCGAATGCATGGACGGCCGCCAACTGCGCCGTTGGGTATTCACCGCCGCGCAGGTCGATGCAGCCAGTAAAGAAGTGAACGACTGGCGCATCTGCACTGCCGAAAGTGAGCACCGACTCATCTGTCTGGATGCATTTCGCGCCCCGGAAGAAGACCATGAACCGGACCTGGAAGACCCTGCTAACCGCTAGTTGCATGACCCTGACCTACACTGCCCAGGCTGCCACCTTGCTGGTTGGCACCTACACAGACGGTGCCAGCCAAGGCATCTACCGCTACGCCTTCGACAGCGAAGCCGGCACAATCCGCCCCGAGCCGCTGCAGGTGGTAGAGAGCGTCAGCCCCTCGTGGCTGGTGCTTTCCGAAGACAAGCGCCTGCTGTTTGCCGTCAATGAAACCGCAGACGGTCACGTCAGCGCATTCAACATTGCCAGTGATGGGAATGTACGCCTGCTCGATCAACTGTCTAGCCAGGGCGACGAGCCTACCCACGCCAGCCTTAGCCAGGACCAGCGTTACCTGTTCGTGGCCAACTACGCGGTCGATCCCGACCCAGGCGGCGGCCTTTCGGTGTTGCCGGTTGACAGGCAGGGTGCCTTGCAGCCGGTGATTCAGCAGGCGCGCCACCAGGCCAGCGGGGTCAACCCCGAGCGGCAGGCCAGCGCCCATGTCCATTCGGTGGTGCCGTCCCCGGACGGCCAGCATGTCTATGCCAGCGACCTGGGTGCTGACAAGGTGTTCGTCTACCGCTATGACGGGGCGAGCACGAACAAGCCACTGACCCCGTCACAGCCTGCCTCGGTTTCGTTGCCTGCGGGCAGTGGACCACGCCACTTGTTGTTCGACGCCAGCGGTAAGCATGCCTACCTGACCTTGGAGATGCATGCCGAAGTGGTGATGTTCGATGTCCGGGAGGGCGACCTGATCGAACGCCAGCGTCTGCCACTGACCGAGCGCCAGGAGGCGGCTGCCAAGGCGGGCGCGGGCTTGCACCTGTCGGCAGACGGTCGCTTTCTGTACGTCAGCAACCGCGGCACGGCCAACGAGATCGTCGTGTTCAGCGTCGGCAAGCAGGATGGACGGTTGGCGTTGGTGCAACGTCGGTCGGTCGAAGGTGACCACCCCCGTGAATTCGCGCTGGACCCCAGTGACAGGTTCCTGCTGGTCGCCAATCAGAAGAGCAACCAGATCAAAGTCATGCGCCGCGACCCGCTCACGGGCAAGCTGGGGGAAACGGTACAGACTTTCGATCAGCCGGCGCCGTCGGATCTGAAGTTCATGCGCTGACCTTCGCGTGCGATGACAGCTGTTGTCACTTGGCCATAATGGCTCTGAATAAGTCCGAGTCCAACCAGCCCTGCAGCCAGCCACGCACCCGCGGGTAGGGGGCTGTGGCAAACCAGTCGGGCTGGACCGCGGCGAACTGCCGGATCAGCGGCAACAGTGCGGCGTCGGCGATACTTGGGTGCTTGGCCAGCAGGTAGGGTCGGCCGTGAAGCAGGTGCTCCAGGCGTTCCAACCAGTGTTGCGCAGCTTCGCGATAGTCGTGCTGTGAGTGCTGTGGATAGCGCTCGGCATACTTGTACAGGTTCACTTGGGCCTTGAAGGTGGTGTCGTTGACGGCAATCAGCGCTTCGGCTTGCTGCGCCGCTTCGGGCGAGCTCAACAGGCGCCAGTCTTGCGGGTCGTTCTGCGCCAGTGCCCAGCGCATGATATCCAGGCTTTCATCGAGCACCTGGTTCCCGGTGTCCAGCACCGGAACGGTGCCCTTGGGTGACAGCGCCAGCAGGGCGGCGGGCTTGTGTTTCATTGCCACCTCCTGCACGGTCACCTCACAGCCGGCATAGCGCAACGCGAGCCGGGCACGCATGGCCCAGGGGCAGCGGCGAAACGAATAGAGGATCAACCGCACACCTCGACGTCACTCAGGCCGTTGCCCAGACGCCGGACCTGAATTTGCACCGGTATGCGCTCGTGCATTTCCTGCACGTGGGAAATCACCGCGACCTTGCGACCCTGGGCCTGCAAGCCGTCCAACGCGTCCATGGCCAGTTGCAAGGACTCGGGGTCGAGGCTGCCGAAACCTTCGTCGATGAACAGCGACTCGATGCGCAACGTGCTCGATGCCATCGAGGCGAGCCCCAAGGCCAAAGCCAGGGAAACCAGGAAGGTCTCACCCCCTGACAGCGAGTGCACCGAGCGCAGTTCATCGCCCATTTCGGTGTCCAGTACCAGTAACCCCAGCGCACTGCCGCCGCGCTTGAGCCGATAGCGCCGCGCCAGTTGACGCAGCTGGGCATTGGCATGGTGCAACAGCAGATCGAGGTTGTAGCCTTGGGCGATCTTGCGGAACACATCGCCCGAGGCCGAGCCGATCAGGCCGCTGAGCCGAGCCCAGCGCTGCCACTGCTGACGGGCCTGCTCGATCTGCTCGGCCAGGGCCTGCGAGGCGTGCTGACGTCGCTGGTCATCGGCCTGTTGGGCCCGCAGTTCGGCGCAGGTCTGCTCGTGAACGACCAGACGCTCGCGCAGTTCGAGCAGCGCCTGGTCCACATCCTGGACCGAGGTGTCGAGCGTCATCAGCGCCGCGTGCTGGCGCAGGCGCTGCTCGCGCTCCTGAAGCAGCACACGGCTCTGCTCGAGGGCTTTTTCCGCGCCCTGCAGGCGCTGGCGCAGTTCACTGGCCTGGGTGTCGTCCATGGCCAGCAGGCGATCAAGCCCTGCATCGTCCAGCTCCGGGTGTGTGGCGCGCCACTGGGCGATCTGATCCTGCAGTTGCTCGGCTTCTTGCTCCAGCGCCTGCAACTGCTCGGTGCTGGCCTTCAGTTCACCGGCCACCTGCACAGCCTGGGTGTGCAGGCCTTGCAGGCGCTGGGCGAGGTCCGCTTCGACCGCGCGCGCTTGCTCCAGCGCGGCGTCCATGTGCTGTTGCCAGGCCTCGGCACTGCCGTGCTCGCCCAGTAACTGCGCGAGCATGGCCTGGGCATGCTCGCGCTGCTCCTCCAGGGCTTTGAGCTGCTGGTCACGCTGGGCGAGGCTTTGCACACGCACCTGCTGTTGATCGTGCAGTTTGTCCAGCTGGACCTGGCGAGCTTGCTGTTCTTCCAGCTCATCCTTGCGCTGGTCGAGCTGTTGCAGGCGCTGGGCGATCTGTTGGTCAAGGGCAAGAAACGCGTTGGCCGGATCGTCTCGCAGCGCCTTGAGCGCTTCGTCGGGCATGACCCCAGCCAAGTCCGCGAGCCCTTGCTGCAGGAGGCGCTCGTCGTTTTCCAGGGCCAGGTGTTGTTGCTCCAGGTGCCGCTGCGCTTGTTGGTGCGCGTCCTGGGCGGCTTGCAGTTGCTGGTTGAGACGCGCGGCCTCTTTCTGCAGGCTGAGCAAAGCCCGCTGGCGCTTTTCGTCGTTGCCGATCTCTGTATCCAGGCGCCGTAATTGGCCGTCGAGCCAACTGCTACGGGCATGGTCGTCCTGGGGCGCCAGAGCAGGCCAGAGGGCATGTTCATGAAGCTGCGCAACCAAAGGCTGCAACTGCTCGTCCAGCGCCGGCAGTTGTTGCTGAAAGTCCTTGAGCTGAGCATTGACCACCCCTAGCTGGGTGCGCAGCTCGACCAGGCGCGTGTTGAGCGCTGCCACCTGACGCTGGGCAGCCTCTTCTTCGGCCTGGTCATGTTCGCCCAGGCTTTGCAGCAACACCTCGGGCTGATGGAACGGGTGTTCGGCGCTGCCGCACACAGGGCAGGGCTCGCCGTCGCGCAGTTGCTCGCGCAGGGCTTGAACCGTGGTGTTGCGGGCCAGCCGCTGGCGCTCCAGCAGTTGACGCGTCAGGTTCAGCGCCTGCTCGGCGCTTTCCAGTTCAGCCTTGGCGGCGGTGCCTTCGCCAATCAGGCGCTGGCGCTCGACCATGGCGTGCTGCTGGCGATCACGCAGGGTGGCCTGTTGCTGACTCAACTCGAGCACGCGGGCGTGTACACGCGTCAATTGCTCCACGGCGCGATGCTGCTTGCGGTTGTCCTGCAGCATGCTGCCGAGCAGGTCAATCTGTTCTACCAGGGCGTCGGGCTGCGCCTTGGCTTCGCGGAATAGGGCGTCATGGGCGTCGCGCTCGGCCTGCAGGTGGGCAGTGGCCTGGCTGGCTTGAGCCTGCAGGCCGGGCAGTTCCTCGCGGCCTTTGCCCAGCCGGCCGCCGATCAGCATCACCTGCTTGAGCTGCGGCAGATAGGCATGCCACGCACCGGCCAGCCCGGCCAGGTGCTGGCTCTCGGCCAACGCCGTGTCGATCTGGGCCAGTTGCTGTTGACTGCGTTCTTGGCTGGCTTGCAGTTGCTGCAACTGCTGTTGGCCCTCAGCCACTTGATGTTCGGCCTGCTGGCTGTCGCTGCGCTGGACGGCCAGTTGCTGATCAAGGCGGGCCAGGTTGTCCTGAACCGTATAGGCTTGGCGCAGCAGCGGGCCGGCGTCGCTATGGGCGGCCTGGGCGGCGGTCAATGCAAGATGTGCTGTTTCCAACGCCTGCTGCTGCTCGGCTATCCGCTGTTGCAGCTCGGCGTGATGCCGGGTGTGTTCGGCAAGCCTGGCAATGATCGGCGCGCGCTGCGCCGCCAGTGCCTGCTGGCGGTGAAACTGATGGCGCTGCGGGGCAAGACGCTCCAGGCGCGCCAGGTCCAGGCGCGGCTCGGCCAAGGCTTGCCAGTCCTGCTCGGCAGCCTCCAGGGCAGTGCGGGCCTGCGCCTGCTGGGCTTGCAACTGGTCATGTTCGATCAACCCACTGCGCTGCTGCTCTAGCTGTCGCTCGCCAGCCTGGGCGGTTTTGAGCTCGCGTTGCGCCTGTTCCAGACGTTGGTCCAGGTCGGCGCGGGCATCCGCGGCCATGGGTAGCAGGTGGCTGGCTCGCTCTTTCAAGGCGGCATGCGCCTCGCCCGCCTCGCGTGCTCGGGCAAAGGCCCGTTGGCCCAGGCGCGAATAGATCGCGGTATTGGTCAGTTTTTCCAGCAGTTCGCTGCGTTCGCGGTCGTCGGCCTTGAGGAACGCCCCGAACTCGCTTTGCGCCAGCATCACGGCGCGGGTGAACTGTTCGAAGTTAAGGCCCAGGCGCGTCTCGATCAGCTGCTTGTATTCGTTCTTGCCGCTGCCCAGCACCTGCTCGCTGTCCAGGTCGTAGAAGCTCTGGCGGCTGAGCTGGAGCTTGCCGTTGGCCTTGTCGCGAGCACGGTTCGCCTCCCAGCGCGCCCGGTAGCGGCGCCCGTCGACGCCGACGAAATCCACCTCGGCAAAGCCACTGCCGGTACCGCGGCGCAACAGGTTGCGCGGGTCCGAAGTGGGGATCTCGCCATCGCCGTCCGGCACCTTGGCCTCACGGCCGATGTCATTCAGACGTGGCACCGTACCGAACAGCGCCAGGCACAGCGCGTCGAGCAGGGTGCTTTTACCCGCCCCGGTGGGGCCGGTGATGGCGAACAGACCCGCGCCTGCCAGGGGCTCCTGGGTGAAGTCGATATCGATCGGGCCCGCCAGCGATGCCAGGTTCTTCAGGCGAATGGCAAGAATCTTCATGGTTGCTCTTCTTCGTGCTGTACGTCCTGCAGCAGCAGGGCGAAATCGGCCAGCGTCTGCTCATCGGCAGGGTCGCCATAGGCTTGCGCCCAGGCACGGCTGAACAGGTCTTGCGGGGTCATCTGGGCCAATTCGACGAACGCCGGGCCTTCGTCGTCGGCCGTTCGGCCGGCGTACTCGGCACCAATGCGAATCAACCGCACGGCTTTGTCGTGCAGCGCGGTTTCGATCTGCTGGCGCAGGTCGGGCTGCGGCTCGTTCAGCACGACGCGCACCTCCAGCCAAGGCTGGCGGTTGGGGTCATCGAGCAGGTCCACCACGGGCAGGTCGGCCAGTTGCGTCAAGACCTCGTTCAGTGGGGCCGGCCCTATGCGTTGCAGCGGCACCGCACGCGGAACTGGGCGAGCCTCGACACTGGCCAGCGCCGCGCCGTCGAAAGTGACTTCCAGCACCTGGTGGGGGTAGTTGACCTCCGCGAACGACAACGGAATGGGCGACCCGCTGTAGCGGATACGGTCTTCGCGGTTGACCTTCTGGGGCTTGTGCAGGTGGCCCAGGGCAACGTAGCTGATGGCCTTGTCGAAGAGCTTGGCCGGCAATGCCTCGGCGTTGCCGATGATCAGGCTGCGCTCGGAGTCTTCGGAGACCGCACCGCCGGCCATGTGCGCATGGCTGATGGCGATCAGCGCCTGGTCCTTGCGCTGCCTGGCCTGGGCGGCGGCGATCAGTTGTTGGTGGACCCGCGTGATGCCTTGCAGGTAGTCGTCGCCCAGTTGCAGGCCGGTCACCTCCGCCGGCCGCAGGAACGGCAAGGCCAGGCACCAGGCGGTCACCTTGCCGCGCGCGTTGGTCAGCGGAATCAGCAGCCGCTCGACATCCAGTTGCCCATCGTCCAGCCAGTGCACGCGGCCCAGTGCATGGGTGCGCAGGCGGCGCATCAACGGCGCAGGCAGCTCGATGCGCGAGCCGGAGTCGTGGTTACCGGCGATCATCACGATATCCAGTTTCGGCTGCTGTTCGTGGGCCCTGACGATGAAATCGTACAATCGCTCCTGGGCTTTGACCGGCGGGTTGACGGTGTCGAAGACGTCGCCTGCGATCAACAGCGCATCAGGCTGGCGCAGGTGCAGTTGGCCGAGCAGCCAGTCGAGGAAGCAGGCGTGTTCGAAGTCGCGTTCCTGGCCATGGAGGCTTTGGCCCAGGTGCCAATCGGAAGTGTGAAACAGACGCATGGATGACCTGTGGGTATGAAGGTGCACGGGCGGGCAAGGGCGTTATGGTACCCCATGGACGCGGCGCTGTGCGGGCTGGTAAAGCCGGTCAGTACGCGGCGCGACGCCGGTCGACGATGTGCGGCGCTACCGGCTCACTTGGGGTACAGCGGTGGCAGGCTGCCGCTCTCGCCAGTGGGCAGCAGCACCTGTTCGGCCGGTGGAATGGTGCCGATCGCCCGCCACAGGTCTTCGCCTTGCCAGTGCTGGCCGCTTTCGCTGTACAGCGCACCGTTCAATCCATCCAGGGCGTCGGACAAGGGCACGAAGCGCGCTGCCATTTCGGCCAGGGTCTGCGGTTGTTGCCGCGCCCAGGCATCCAGGGCCTGGCGCGTGGCCTGGGGGTCGTTGGCCAGGCAGGCACGCTTGAGGTCGTCCAGCAGGGTCCGAGGGCTGGGCCCTGTCTGTGCCGCACGCAGCACCGCTGGCTGCGAACGGGCGCGCCACCACAGGGTGAAGCCCAGTAGCGTGGTCAACGCAAGCACAAGGGTCGCCACCTGCCAAGGCCACAGCAGCATGCTGCTGCCATTGCCCACTACCGGAGTCTCGGCCACCAGGGCGGGGTTGTCCTGCACGGTGATCGAGCGTGCAGGCAGGCCACTGTGCTCGAGGTGATCTTCGCGTGTGTTCCACCAGGTCACTTCCAGCGCAGGTAAGGCCAGCGGGCCGCTGTGGGTAGGGATGAGCGCCTCGCGTTCCTCGCGGGTGGCTGTCATGCCCCGTTCGCTGATCTCGTTGCGCAACAACGGCTGGTCGGGGTAGCGGCGCAGGCCGTTGGCCTCGGTGGGCGGCACTGGCGGCAACTGAGCACTGGACAGGCCTTCGGCGCGCAGGGTGACGGTGCGGGTCAACGAGTCGCCGATCTGGGTCTGCTGAGCGGCAGGATCGGGGCTCCAGCGTTCCTCCAAGGTCAGGCTATGCGCGGGCAGCCAGGGCAGTCCGGCTGGCCACTGGGCCGGGACGGGCCGTACCGTCAGGCGCAGCGGCAGTGAGCTGACCTGTATCTGGCGGCCGGCACGTCCAGCGCCGTTGCCGTTCTGCTCGGCCTGGCTGCTGGCCGCAGCCGTGGCGGTGAAGGTCAGTGAAGGAATGTCCAGGGTGCCGCTTTGCTGGGCATAGACCGCATAGCGCGTTTCGATCACGCCATGGCGCACACCCTGGATTTCCTTTTCGTAGGTGCGCGATTCGCCCAAGGGCTCGACCTTGGCGTTGTCCAGTTGCAGCGGGCTGAGGCTGCTGTCGTCATACAGCGCCACCGAATGGTAGATGCGCAGGGTCAGTACAGCCTGGGCCTGCACGTAGACATCGGTGCTGTCCAGGGTTGCCTCGATGAATACCTGGGCGTTGTCCTCGCGGTTGGCATCGGCTTGCAGCACTTGCAGGTCCACCGGCTGGCTGAACGACTGCCCCAGTTGCAGAGCAGGAATCTGCAGGCTGCCGCTGCGCCGGGGCAGGAGCGTGATGATCCAGCGGGTGCTGGCGCGGGTTTCGCCATCGAGGGTGTGCAAGCTATTCAGCTGCCGGGTGCTGCGCACCTCGAAGTCGCCTTCCAGGGCTCGCAGGTCAGGCTTGCCGAACTCGGTCACATCCTGGCTTTCGAGGGTCAGCTCCAGGCTCTCGCCGGCTTCCAGGCGGGTACGGTCGACACTGGCCTTGAGCGACGGCTCGGCATGAGCCAGCAGGTTCCAGAGCAGCATGAGGAGAAAGACGCCGCAGCGACTCATCGTGGGGTTTCCTGTTGCAATTGCTGTTCGTACCAGAATTTGCGCCGGAGCAACTGCGCGGGATTGTCGGGGATTTCTCGTAGCCATTGTTCAAGCGCCTGGCGTTGCTCGGCATCCAGCGCGGTGGTGACAGGCGTGTGGGGTGGTTCGACCACATCGTCATCCTCGCCTGGCGGGTTGCCAGGTGCACCCTGGTCACTGCCGTCGCCTTGCGCCGAGGCGCCGTCCCCCGCCTGCTCGTCGGAACCGGGCGCAGGCTCTGCCGGGCTGCCTTGTGCGCTGCTGTTCCCCTCGGTTTCACGGCCTGGCGAACTCTGGGCTTCGGTGCTGGCGGGCTGTTCGGCAGCTTTGCCCTGGCGCTGGGCCAGCATTTGCTCGACCAGGGCCTGATTGTCCAGCGCCGCCTGCAAGTCCGGCTGACGCTCCAGGGCTTGATCATACGCGTCCAGCGCTGCTTCCAGTTCACCACTGTACGCCAGGGCATTGCCGCGATTGTAGTGGGCGGCGGCGGTGTCCACCTGCAGAAAGGCCTCGGCGGCGCCGGCATAGTCGCCCGCCTGGTACAAGGCCATGCCCCGCCATTGGGGGTCACGGAAGCGGCCGGCGGCTTCGGCGGCTCGACCCTGTTCGAGCAAGCGCTGGCCTTGCTGGTCGGGGCGCAGCCACAGATCCTCGAGTTCGAACGCCTGGCCGGGCTGGGGCAGGGCGAGCAATAGGGGCAGGCAGAATAGCCAACCCCGCCGACCGGCACAGGCTGCCAGCAACAGCAATGGAATCAGCAGCCAGTACCCTTGGTCGGCCCAGCTGTCCAGTTGCAAGGTCTGGCCCTCGCTGCGTGTGCTGCGCGGGTTGTCGAACAGCCCGAGGCCGCGCAGGTCCAGGTCATCGATGCGGGCATGCCGGTAGCGCCCGCCGGTGCCGTTGATGAAGCCTCTAAGGGCTGCACTGTCCAGCCTTGGCAACAGGATCGCGCCCTGGTCATCCTTGAGAAATTCGCCGTTGGCCTGGCGCACTGGCGCTCCGTCACGGCTGCCGATGCCCAGCATCAGCAGGCTCGGACCATGGCGACCCAGTGCCTGGCTGATGCCTTGGCGCTCGGCGGCGCTGAGCGAGGACCCGACCAACAGCAATCGCCCCTGGCCAAGGCCGCTCTGGGCGAGCAGCGCCAAGCCCTTGTGCACGGCAAGGTCTGCCCGTTGGCCGGGCTTGGGCATGATCGAGGGGTCGAGCGCTTCGAGCAGGTTGCGGGTGGTGGCCAGGTCATCGGACAGCGGCACCAGGGTATGCGCCGACCCCGCGTAGACCACCAGTGCGGTCTGGCTGTCACGGCGGTGCTCAAGTACGTCGAGGACCTTGCGGCGCGCCTGCTCAAGGCGATTGGGCGGACTGTCCTCGGCCAGCATCTGCGGGGTCAGTTCCAGCAGAATGACCAGAGGGTCGGCAGGCCGCTGGTGGTTTTCCTCCACGCGTTGCCAACTCGGGCCCAGCAGGGCCAGCACCACCAGCAGCCAGGCCAGGCCCAGGGCTATCCAGGGTAGCTTGCTGGTGGCGCCGCTGCCGCCACCGAGCAGCACGTTGTGGAAGGCCGGGGGCAGGATCATTTGCCAACGCCCGGCGCGCCTGCGCCGGTGCCATAGCTTGAACAGCAACCAGCCGAGCACGGGCACGCTCAACAACCACAGCGGGCGTAGCCATTGGGGCCACAGATCAATCATCGCGGCCTCCTCAGGCGCAGGCGTTTGAGGCGCTGCCGCCATTGTGGGTGCGGTTGCAGAAAGCGCGGCTTGCGCAGCTGGCGCTGCAGCGGGTTGTCCGGCCACTGTTCGCTGATCACCAGCAGCACGCTCAGCAGCAACGCCAGGGCCAGCGGCCAGGCATACAGGGCCTTGGCGGTACGCGCCTGGGTCGGCTGCTGCGCCACAGGTTCCAGCCGGTCCAGCGTGTCGCCGATGGCGTCGAGTTCGGCGCCATCATGGGCGCGGAAATACGCGCCCTGGGTGGTCTCGGCGATTTCGCGCAAGGACGCTTCATCCAAGTCCAGGCTGGGGTTCAGGCCCAGCAGGCCAGGGGTGCCGGTGGCTTGCGGGTCGGCGCCAATGCCGATGGTGTAGATGCGCACGCCCTCCTGAGCGGCCAGACGGGCGGCGGTGAGGGGGTGGATCAGCCCGCCATTGTTGGCCCCGTCGGTGATCAGCACCAGTACCCGGCTCTGCGAGGGCCGCTGGCGCAGCCGCTTGACGGCCAGGCCGATGGCGTCGCCGATGGCGGTGTTCTTGCCGGCGATGCCGATCTGGGCTTCATCGAGGAAGGTGCGCACCGTGCGCCGGTCGAAGGTCAGCGGAGCCTGCAGGTAGGCCTGGCTGCCGAACAGGATCAGCCCCACTCGGTCACCTTCACGGTCCTGCAAAAAGTCGCCCAGCAGGGCCTTCACCAGGTCGAGCCGGCTGATGTCCTCGCCTTGCCACTGCATGTCCGGGAAGTCCATCGAGCCAGACACGTCCACCGCCACCAGTAGATCGCGCCCACTGGCTGCCACCGGCATCGGCTCGCCCAGCCATTGGGGGCGAGCGGCGGCGCACAGCAACAGCAGCCAGATCACGACGAACGGGGCCTGCTGGCGCCAGGTTGGCAGGTTCAGACGGGCGCGGCGCCCCGCCAGGCTTTCGAGCTCGTGCAGGAAGCCGACTTTCAGCACGGGCTCGCCACTGTCGGCGGCAGGCAGGACGAGCCGTGCCAGCCAAGGCAGGGGCAGCAAGGCGAATATCCACGGCCAGGCCAGTTCAAACATGCTTGCGAATCCAGGTTTCCACCGCCTGGCTGAGCCCGGCGATGGCCTTGTCGTCCAGGCGGCATTCGGGTTTGTAGGCCCCTTCGACCAACACCATCCAGCGGGTCAGGCCTGCCGCCGGGCAGCGGTTGTCAAGAAACGCCAGCCACTGCCGGCCATTGAGCGTGTGGCTGTTGGCCAAGGGGTAGTGACTGCGACACAGCCGTTTGAGCAGGGCGTTGATCTGCTGCAGCCAGGCGCCGGCAGGCGCTTTGTCATAAGGGCGGGGCAGGCGCGCCAGTTCCTCGAGGGCGGCCACGCGCACCGGGTCCAGCGGCTGCTCGGTGCGCGGCACCGGCCGTTTGCGGGGGCGCCAGTGACGCACGCGCCACAGGCCCCAGGCCAGCACGGGCACCAACGCCAGCAACAGCCACCAGCCAGGCGCCGGCGGCCATGGGCTGATCGGCGGGGGCGCGATCAATGGCTGCAACTGGTCAAGCGGGTTCATGAGGCGTTGCCCAGGCGTTGTGCGCTCAGGTAATCGCGCAATTGCTCGATCATCTCGCTTTGCGTGGTCAGGGGCATCAGCAGCACCCTGAGCTTTTGCGCCATCAATTCCCAGCGCTCGATGCGCGCCTCGGCCTGTTGCCGGTAGGCCTGGCGCAGCCCTTCGTCCAGCGTGTCCAGTTCCAGCTGCGCACCCCGTTGCGCGAACCTCAGCAAGCCGGCTGCCGGCAGGGCGTGGTCCAGTGGGTCCGATACCGGCATCAGCAACAGGTCGCAGTGACGGGAGAGCATGGCCAGGTGCTGTTCGCACTGGGGCGTCAACGAGCGCTCATCGCAAATCACGATGGCCAGGCTGCCAGGCCTCAATACTTCCCGCGCCCTGCGCAGCGCAAGGCCGAGGCTATCGGCCTGGGCCACGCCTTCGGTGTGCAGCGACTGGTTGACCTTGGCCAGGCGATTGAGCAGTTGCAGCAGGCTTTGCTTGCTGCGCCTGGGTTTGATCTCGTGGGGATCGTTGTCACCGAACACAAGCCCCCCGATCCGGTCGTTGTGCCCCAGCGCGGCCCAGCCGAACAGGGCAGCTGCCTGAGCCGCCAGTACCGACTTGAACACCAGCCCGGAGCCGAAGAACAGCCGCTGGCTCTGCTCAACGAGAATGAAGATCGGCCGCTCGCGTTCTTCGTGGAACAGCTTGGTGTGGGGCTCTTGGGTACGGGCAGTGACCCGCCAGTCGATATTGCGCACATCGTCACCGGCCTGGTACACCCGCACCTGATCGAAGTCCACACCCCGGCCCCGCAACTTGGAATGGTGGAGGCCCACCAGCGGGCTGCGTTGGCCGGGGTTGGAGAACAGTTGGATTTCGCGCACGCGGTGGCGCATGTCGATGAGTTCGGCAAGGGTGATGCGAATGCCGGGTTCGATCAGCGGGGCGCTGGACATGGGGTCAGGCAACGGCCACGACGTCAAGGATCCGCTGCACGACCCGGTCCTGGTCGACCCCCGCCGCCTCGGCTTCGAACGACAGGATGATGCGGTGGCGCAACACGTCGAACAGTACCGCCTGAATGTCCTCGGGGCTGACGAAATCGCGCCCGGCAAGCCACGCGTGGGCCCGTGCGCAGCGGTCCAGGGAAATCGAACCGCGCGGGCTGGCGCCGTAGGCAATCCAGTCGGCCAGTTCGTTGTCGAATTTGGCCGGCGTACGCGTGGCCATGACCAGTTGCACCAGGTACTCCTCCACCGCGTCCGCCATGTACAGACCGAGGATTTCCTTGCGTGCTGCGAAGATCGCCTGCTGGCTGACCCGCCGTTCGGGCTTGGTCTCACCCCCCAGCGCCTCGCCACGGGCCTGGGCCAGGATGCGGCGCTCCACGGCGGCGTCGGGGAAGCCGATCTTGACATGCATCAGGAAACGGTCGAGCTGCGCTTCGGGCAGGGGATAGGTGCCTTCCTGCTCGATCGGGTTCTGCGTGGCCATGACCAGGAACAGCGGCGACAGGTCGTAGGTACTGCGCCCCACACTGACCTGACGCTCGGCCATGGCTTCGAGCAGCGCCGATTGCACCTTCGCCGGCGCCCGGTTGATTTCGTCCGCCAGCACCAGGTTGTGAAAGATCGGCCCCTGCTGGAACACGAAGCTCCCCGTCTCGGGCCGATAGATCTCGGTGCCTGTTATGTCGGCGGGCAGCAGGTCAGGGGTGAACTGGATACGGTGAAATTGCGCCTCGATGCCCTCGGCCAGTTCCTTGATGGCCTTGGTCTTGGCCAGGCCCGGTGCACCTTCCACCAGCATGTGGCCATCGGCCAACAGCACGATCAGCAGCCGCTCGACCAGCTTTTCCTGGCCAAGGATCTGGGAAGAGAGAAAGGTGCGCAGCGCGATCAGCGCCTCACGGTGTTCCATCGGCGACGGTTCCTGATAGAGGACCAGGCGGCTGATGGCAGCGGCCCGGCAAGGGTTGATACTTTAATCCATCCGAGGGGGTGGCGACCAATGGCGGCTTGGAAATTTATCCATCCTCGGCTGCCTGGCACCCGGAAATGTCCTGCCCGATGATCGCCATTGCCTGATGGTTCGGCATCGTGCCGTGGCGCTTGCTTGTGCTTTTCAGCCAGGCAGGTAGCACTACAATGCAGACGCACATCACCGGGAGCCACAGGGCAGACGCCATCGAAATACGTCTGGGCCTATTCTTCGACGGCACGGGCAACAATCAGCACAACACCACGCTATCGCACGGCAAGGGTGCAAGTTATGGCAATGCCTTGAGCAACGTCGCACTGCTGCATGACCTCTATGCGCAGCAACCAGAAGGCGATGGGCAGCGCGTCGTGCTCAAGCACTATGTCCAGGGGATTGGCACCCAGGCTGGGGAAGCCGATGACATCTATGCATCGGCCACCGGTCGCGGGCGTACGGGCATCGAGGCGCGTGTGGAGCAAGCGCTGGCCGATATCGCCCCGCTGTTGCGCGACTGGCAGCAAGGCCATCGGCAAACGCGCATCGAGCGGATAAGTGTGGACCTGTTCGGTTTCAGCCGCGGTGCAGCGGCGGCCAGGCATATGGCCAATGTGTTGCGCAACGAGCCCGCGCGTTTGTTTCCACACTGCCCGATCGTCATCCATTTCATCGGCTTGTTCGACACGGTGGCAGCCATCGTTGCACCCCTGCAAGGGGATTTCGACCCCGCCGATACCCGTCAGGGTGGGCTGCAGCTCGGGTTGCCCGAAGGCATTGCCAACCATGTCGTGCAACTGGTGGCCGGGGATGAGCAGCGCCACAACTTTCCCCTGATAGGCAGTGGGCACGACATCGTGCTACCGGGTGTGCATTCGAATATCGGTGGTGGCTATCAGGATGTGGTCGACGAAGACGTGCTGCTGTGCAAGCCCCAGTCCCAGCGGGTAGCGGCTGGGGTGCCTGCACAACAGACCGGCGTCTACACAGCCGTCGCCGCATTGATGGTCACCGCGTTCAAGGACCTTGGCCAACCGCCTGCGCGGGTGGTTAGTTGGGAACATCCTGTGCCTGGTGGGGAGCCCCGTGAACCGCAGAAACAGGTTTATGCCGCCATCGGTCGAAGGCGACAGGTAGCCGGGCAGCTGTCACGGGTCTACTTGAGCATCATGCGCGAGTACGCAGCGCGCGCGGGCGTGCCCTTTGCACCGCTGGGCTGGCACAGGCAGCACGCTGTACCGGAGGAGCTGCGTGGCATCAGCGACAAGTTGCATGCCTATGCGTTGGGGGCCTGCCCATCGCTGGAACTGACCGAGCCGGAGCAAACCCTATTGCGCCAGCGCTACATCCATACCTCGGCGCACTGGAATGCCGTCAAGGGCATGCGCAGCAGTTCACTGGACGTGCTGTTCATCGACCGGCCGGGCGTAGCGGGGCGGGTGGTGCATCCTAATCCTGTCTAGGGTGTTCGGGTGCAGAGTGGGGCTGCCTTGCACCAAATCCGTAGGCTATCGGGTTTTCCGGGGGGGCAGCTTAGCCGCGATGGGCCGCAAAGTGGCTCCCCGACATTCTCGGCTGCAAAGCTGAAATATTGGGGCCGCTTCGCGCCCATTGCGGTCAGTCCGGCCCCCCGGCAAGCCCGCTCCCACAAAGAATCCCTCACACCTCGGTATCCTGAGCCCTGCACGCTATCGATCACAGCGATAACCACTATCGAGCGGCCGGCCTCTCGCCTGGCAGCCCTTGCTCTTATACTCGCGGCCTGATTTAGCCTCTCGTGCGCCTGTCTCAGGCGCCCTGTCATGGAAGTGTGCACAATGCCAAGCGTCAGCCCGGCCCCTCGTGGTCTGCCCGAACACCAACAGCAAAGCCTGCTCCAGCAGTGGCTGGCCATTCTCTCCGTGGCCGTGGGCGCGTTCGCCCTGGTGACCAGCGAGTTTCTCCCAGTAGGCGTGCTGAACGACGTCGCCAACGATCTGGGCATCAGCGCAGGGCTTGCCGGGCTGATGGTCACCTTGCCCGGCATCATGGCGGCCCTGGCGGCGCCGACCATTTCTGTCGGTGTCGGCAACCTGGACCGGCGCTACCTGCTGATTGGCCTGACCCTGATCATGATCCTGGCCAACGCCATCGTCGCCTTTGCCGGTAACTTCCACCTGTTGCTGCTCGGGCGCGTGCTGCTGGGGGTGAGTATCGGTGGCTTCTGGGCGACCGCCATCGCCTTGAGCAGCCGCCTGGCGCCCGAGGGCGTCGGGGTGGCCAAGGCCAATTCGATCATCATGGCCGGCGTCACCCTGGCCACGGTCATCGGCGTGCCGGTGGGTACCTGGCTCAGCGGGTTGATGGGCTGGCGGATGACGTTCCTGGTCACCGCTGTGGTAGGGGTGCCGGTACTGCTGGCGCAGGTCATGCTGCTGCCCCGGTTGATGCCGGAAAAGGCGATCCGCATCAGCGACCTGCCGGCGTTGTTCATCAACCCGCAAGCGCGCGTGGGCCTGATTGCCGTGTTGCTGATCGGCCTGGCGCATTTCGCGGCCTACACCTACGTGGCCCCTTTCTTCAAGCAAAGCGCCGGCTTCGATGGCCCAACCATTGGCTCATTGCTGCTGCTCTACGGTGTGGCAGGCTTCATGGGCAACATCTTCGCCGGCTTTGCGGCCAACCGCAGTGTGCGGCATACCCTGCTGCTGGTGGCATTGCTGATAGCCACCAGCACGGCGCTGTTCCCGCACTTTGCCACTGGCATGACGGGCGCTGCCATGCTGATCGCGTTATGGGGCTTTGCCTTCGGGGCGTTTCCTGCCTGCGCGAACATCTGGATGTTCGTGGTCGCGCCCAAGGATGTGGAACGGGGCATGCCGCTGTTCGTGGCCATGTTCCAGGTCATCATCGCCGTGGGCTCGTTCTTCGGTGGTCAGGTGGTCGATCACTTGGGCACCGGCGTGCTGCTGAGTGCGGCCACGGCACTGGTAGGTTGCGGTTTCGTGACGGTGCTGGTGCTCGGGCGCAGTGTCAGCAATGCGATGGTCAGCCAGCCGGGTTGAGCCTGGCAATGATCGACCCGCGTCTGGGCGGTGTGGGGGGATTGGAATGAACGCGGCGCACCGACTAAGGGTCGCATGTTCACACCCTCCAAGAAGGAAACCTGCAATGAAAGCGATGACTCGACTGTTCACTGGCCTGGCCCTGGTTGGCGCGATGGGCGCTTCTGTTGCCTGGGCCGATCAGCCCGGCGCCGACTGGAAAGTGAACAAGGATCAGGCCGAAGCTGCCCTCAAAGGCGCCGGTTACACCCAGATCACCAAGATCGAAGCCGATGACGGTCACTGGGAAGGCGAGGGGATGAAAGCTGACGGCAAGCAGTACGAGTTCAAGGTCGACCCGCACGATGGCCGTATCGTCAAGGATGAACTGGATAACTGAGTTCAGCCTGCATTCAAAGCCCATCAGGCCCACGCAACAGCGTGGGCCTGATGCATTGGGTCAGCGGCGCAGCAGGCGCGAGACTACCATGGCCAGCGCGGCACCGATGGCTACAGCTGCAAACGGCTTTTCCTTGACGAACGACGAGACGCAGTTCACGGCATCACCGTAAGTCTTGGTCACCTGGCCGGCAGCCTGACGGCCTTCGCCTTCGGCTTCCAGGGCCGGATCGTCGATCAGACGACCTACAGCGCTCTGGGCTTTACCGGCAATGTTCTCTGCTACACCTTCGATCTGTTCGCGTTTCATGGTTCGGTCATCCTTTCGCTAACGGGATTGGTTAAATAGCAAAAGGTTAGGGCTTTAGCGCCGCCCATTGGTTCCAACGAAAGCGGTCCCAACTACTGCCGCCCCGTGCACCTGCCGCTGCTACGTGCCCTCACGCACATGCCGTTCCAGGATCCTCGGCCCGCTGCCTTCCTCGCCCAATACATCCTGTGGGTTACGTAGCGGGCATTGCTCCAGCGACAGGCAGCCGCAGCCGATGCAGTTGTCCAGGTTGTCGCGCAACGCCTGGAGCAGACGGATGCGCTGGTTCAGGTCTTCTCGCCACGCGCTGGACATTTCGCCCCACTGAGCCGCCGTGAGCTTGCTGTTGGGCGGGTAGCGCCCCAGCGCCTGCTTGATGTCATCCAGGGCAATACCGGTACGCTGGGCCACCTTGATGATCGCCAGGGTGCGCAGCACCAGCGACGGATAGCGGCGTTGGTTGCCAGCTGTGCGCGTGCTGGCGATCAAACCTTTGCTTTCATAGAAATGCAGTGCCGATACTGCGATACCGCTGCGGCGAGCCACCTCACCTACGGTAAGCATCCGTGTCGAATCTGCTGCCATGCGGGTCGATCTCCAATGAGTGGCTGTGGTGCGTCAGAACGCTGGGGGGAAAGCAGCGGCGCTGGCGGGCATGCGGTCGCGGCGTAGCTGGTTGACCAGGCTGTAGCGATCAGCGGGGTAAAGGTTTTCGCAGACCGCCATCAGGTCGCCGTTTTCCTCGCGGTAGTGGCGCACCACGCACAGCGCCGGTGAACCCGGCTCGGCACTCAATACCTGTGCCTGTTGCAGGGTGAGCGACTGTGCCTGAATGTGCTGGTCGATCACCGCGATGACTCGCCCGTAATGCTGCTCGATCAGGCGGGCAATCAACTGCTCGGGATGTGCCTGGGCCAGCTCGATCACCTGCACGTAGTCGGATTGGGCATAGACGGCGCTTGCACACAGCGCCAAGGCGTGCCCGGCAGAGGTACGGTGCAGCGCCTCGATGCAGAAGTACTGTTCCCCTGGCACCAGTCCCAGGCGCTCGGCCTCTTCAGGGGCGGCCACGAATTGGCGGATATCGCGAATCTGACGCAAGGGTGCCTGAAGATGATGGGAGAGCTCTGCCAGGTTCGTGATCGATTGCCGGTAGCCAATCTGGGGGTGGCGCGCCTGGACACGTGTCCCAACGCGCTTGCGCCGGGACACCAGGCCCAGGCTCTGTAACTGCTCGACCGCCGCGCGAACCGTGTGCCGGCTTACACCATACAGCGCGCACAGCTCCATTTCAGTGGGCAACAGGCCCCCGACCGGGTAGCGGCTGCTGGCGATTGCCTCGATCAAGTCCTTGGCCACGGTGGCATAGCGGGCTTGGTGCATGGGTCGAACCTGTCTGGATGTTGTACAAAGGCGCCAGTGTACCAGCCGTCGGTCGCTCCCGAGCCAAGCTCCCCTCCATGGCCTCATTGCCCCTTGTGCGACCTCAGTAGCAACGCTGCCACCGCACAGCCGAGCAACGCCAGGCAGGCCAGGTAGAACGCATCGCTGTAGGCCATCAGGTAGGCTTCGCGGCCGATGGTGCCCGACAAACCTTCGAGCCACTGCTGTGAGTGCCAGAGCCATGTCTGCACGGTCGGGTCCAGGCGCGCGTGCAGCTGCGGCTCGAACACGGTCACGTGCTCATGGATGCGCGCACTGTGCAGGCGTTCGCGTGTGGCCACCAGTTGGGTCAGGCCGGCCGTGCCGATGGCGCCACCCAAGTTACGCAGCATCGAGAACACCGCCGAGGCGGACCCGGCCTCGCGCTTGTCCAGCCCGGCCACTGCCAGCACGGACAACGCGACCATGATGAAAGGCTGGCCGATGCCCCGCACCACGGTGGAAGGGATGATCACATTGTCGGCACTGTCAGCAGTCAGGCTGGCGCCCATCCAGCAGCCCAGCGCCATGATCAGGAACCCGCTGGCCACCATGAACTTTGCGCTGGTCCACCTCATCAGGCGCGGCATCAACGGCGCCAGCAGCAGCTGCACGAGCCCGTAGGCGATCAACGCCACACCCACGTCCCGTGCACTGAAGCCCTGCAGTTGCGACAGGTAGTTGGGCACCAGAAACACCAGCCCGAAGGTGGCCGCGCCGAATATGAACATCGCCAGGCTGGCCACGCCGAAGTTGTAACGGCCCAGCAACCGCAAGTTGATGAACGCGCGGGGGCCGAACAGCTGGGCCGTCACGAACAGCACCAGGGCCAATACCGACACCACGGTCATGCCGGTGATGAACGAAGACCCGAACCAATCCAACCGGCCGCCTTCTTCCAGCACGATCTGCAGCCCGCCCAGGCCGATTACCATGGCGGCGATGCCCAGCCAGTCACCGTGGCGCAGCAGCTGCAACTTCATCGGCCTGGCCTCGATGGACCAGGCAATGGCGCACAGCAACGCGATACCAGGAAACAGCTGCAGGTAGAAGATCCAGCGCCAGGAATAGGCATCGGTCAACCAGCCGCCGATCGAAGGGCCTGCGGCCTGCGCCACGCTGTTGGCCAGGCTGAACAAGGCCATGCCCATGGCCATCCGGCTGGCTGGCAATTCGGTGATGATCAGCTGGAACGACAGCGGAATCAGGACGGCGCCGGCGGCGCCCTGAATTACCCGGATCACGATCATGGTTTCAAGGTTCGGCGCCCACGAACAGGCCACCGACGCGATCAGAAAGACCAGCGAGCCCGTCCACATCACCCGGCGCAGGGAGAACACCTCCACCAGCCAGGCCGTCAGGGGGATCATCACGATCTCTGCCACCAGGTAGGCGGTGGATATCCATGAGCCTTCCTCGAAGCTGGCGCCTAGCGAGCCGCGTATCTCGGGCAGTGCGGCGCTGGTGACGTGCACGTTCATTCCGGCCATGAAACAGCCGAACAGCCCGCCCAGCACGGCCACCCAGGCGCGCAGGGATACCGGTTGTTCAGCGCGCATCGGCAGGCTCCGACGTGCGCGTGTCGACGGTGGTTACCACCGACATGCCGGGCAGTATCTGCGGCCCGTTTGCGGGCAGGTCGAGCAGGATGCCCACCGGAAAACGCTGGACGATCTTGGTGAAGTTGCCCGTGGCATTGTCCGACGGCAGCAGCGCGAAGACATTACCCGAGGCCGGCGAGAAGCTTGCCACGTGACCTTTGAATGCATGGCCAGGGAAACTGTCTACCTGAACCTGCACAGGCTGCCCTGGGCGCATCCGAGCCAACTGGGTTTCCTTGTAGTTGGCCACGACATAGGCTTGCGCCACCGGCACCACCGCCAGCAACGGCTGGCCTGGCGCCACGTATTGCCCTGCACGCACGCGGCGTTGGCCCACTACGCCTGCCACCGGGGCGCGCAGTACGGTGTCTTGAGCGTCCTGTTCGGCCAGCCGGCGTTCGGCGCTGGCGCTTTCGAAGGCGGCCTGGCGCTGCTGCAAGTCGGCCTCGGCCTGGGCAGCGCCGGCCTTGGCCATCCGTTGCTGTGCCTGTTGTTCACGCCATGCTGCCTTGGCCCCTTGCTCGACAGCCTTGGCCTGGTTGGCGGCGGCCAGCGCCTGCTCCAGCCGTTGGGTCGTGGCGGCCTCATCGCGTACCAAGCCCTGGTAGCGCTGCAGGTCCAGCTGGCTGCGACGACGTTCGGCGCTGGCACTGTGCACGGCGGCTTCGGCCTTGAGGGTTGCTTGGGCCTGCTGCTCGATGCGCTGCACGGCCAGCTCGCGGTGAGCCTGCGCCGCGTCTATGGCCGCCTGCGCCTGGCGTTCGGCAGCGCGCGCGCGATCCCTGCGAGCCTGGTAATCGCGATCCTGCAACCGCACCAGCACAGCGCCGGCTTGAACCGGCTGGTCATCTTCGACCTCTACCGTCGCCACATAGCCTGCCACGCGCGAACTCAATGCCACCCAATCGGCGCGGATGTAGGCGTCATCGGTACTTTCCAGGTAGCGCCCGGTGGTGAACCAGTAGCCAGCAAGGGCCAGTAGCGCCAGCACGCCCAGGCCTGCGCCGCCGATATAGACCAACCGCCGTCGTGTGCGAATGGTTGCATGCTCGGTAGTCGGGGTTGGGGTGGGCGTTTCTACAGCAGCGTTCATGGTGGGGTTCCATTGTCGAGTGGAGGCAGTTGCGCTTTGCGAGCGGTGGGCGTTGGGTGGTGAGCGGTGCCTGGGGCGTGGCGGATTCACCATCCCCCGCCCAGTGCGCGAAACAGGTCGATCTGCGCCCTGGCCACCTTGCCGCGCGGCTCGAGGAGCTGGTCATGCAGGGCAATCAGCTCGCGCTCGCTGTCAAGCAGGGCCAGCCCGTCCTGGGTGCCCGCACGGTAGCTGGCCTCTGCCAGGGCGAAGCCACGCTGGCTGTGCTCAAGCGCGGCCTGCAGCGAAGACAGGTGCTGCTGCTCACCGGCATGACGGGCCAAGGCCTGGCGCACATCCTTCAGGGCCTTGAGCGCGACGCTGCGATAGTGAGCGCGCTGGGCCTGCTGCAAAGCCTGGGCCTTGCCCAACCGGGCACGATTGGCTTGCAGGTTGGGAAATTCCCAGCTGATCAGCGGGCCGACGCCGAACGTGATGGCGCGGCTGGCACCCAGGCCATTGACGTGGCGATCAGCACTAGCCAGCTGGGCGCCAAAGCGAACCTTGGGGTACAGGTCGGCGCGCACGATGTCCGTTTCCAGGCCGGCGGCTTGCAACGCTCGTTCAGCCTGGCGTACGTCGGGGCGCCGCTCGAGCAGGTGCCAGCCATCGCCTGTGGGCAGCGCTGCCGTAAGCGAAGGGATGGCAGCGCAGGGTTGGGTGTGATCGACCGTGACCTCACCCGCCAGCGTGCTCAGCTCGAACAGTGCCACCTGGCGCCGCGCCTCGAAAACGGGTATCCGGGCGCGAACCTGCTCACGCAGGCCAAGCAGCCGCTCACCGTCCAGCGCCGTAGCGATGCCGGCCTGACGCTGGCGGTCGCTCAACAGCAGGCTGCGATCAAGGGTGTGTAGGGCTTGCCTGGCTTGACTCAGGCGAGCGGTGTAGACGCATTGTTCGATGTAGGCACGGCTGGTCTGGGCTGCCACCTGCAGCCCCACGGCATCGTGTGCGGCGGCCGCGGCCTGCGCTTGCGCCTTGGCGCGATCGATTTGGGCTTGCACCTGCCCCCACAGGTCCACCTGATAGGCCAGCTCCATGCCCGGATTGAACTGCCAAGAGGAAGTAGCTCGGCTGTCACGGGCCTGGGCCAGGGTCTGATCGTCACTGTCCCTGCCGTAGGTCGCAGCAATGCCCAGCGAGGTGGCAGGCAGGCGCTGCGCCTGGAACTCGCCAATGCCGGCCAGCAGTGCGCGCACGTTGGCTTGAGCCTGAGCCAGGTCCTGGTTATTGGCCAATGCGCGCTCCACCCAGTACTCGAGTTGCGGGTCCTGGTACAGCTGCCACCAGCGCCCGGGTAAAGGCTGTGCGCTAACCCCGGCCTGGGTCTCGGTCAAAGGGTTGACCCGCATGGCCGCAGGGGGCTGTTCGCAGACGACAGGGTGCGTGCAACCTGCCAGCAGGCCGAACGTCAGCACAGTGCAAAGGCGTACGGGGGAGGGGATCATCGACAAAGTGGGCATCATGAACATCGCTTGGCAGTCATGATGCAACGTTAACGAGACCAGTCAGGCCAAGGCTGCCGCAAGCGGGACAACCATGCGCGCCAGCCGGACAATCCGAGCCGTTTCAGCGGGGGCGTGCGCTACCGTCCTGCCAGTCGCTGGGCGCGCACCCCAGGATGCGCCTGAACACGGCTGCAAAGGCGCTGGGGCTCTGGTAGCCGTGTTCGAGCGCCACATTGATGATCGGCTGACCTGCCGCCAGGCACTGCTGGCTCAACATCACCCGTGCCCGAGCGCGCCATTGGCCGTGGGACATGCCCAGCTCGCGCTGGAACAGCCGGGCCACATTGCGTGTGCTCATGTTCAGCGCCGTGGCGCACTGTTCAAGGGCATGTTCCTCGGCTGGTGCCTGCAGCATGCGCTCGCACCAGGCCCTCAGGCGTGGGTGCGTCGGCAGTGCTATGAATGTGTCGATGCGCCTTGCATGGGCGAGCTCGCCCAGAATGAGCGCCCGTACGTGCTCGCCCTCCCGGATACCGAGCATGCGCGAGGCAGCCAGGATCAACTCACGCAGCAACCCCGTCACCACGATCACCTGGCAGTGGTCGACGTGGGGCGCCAGCAGCAGGGAGCGCATGCTGACAACGCCTTCCATGACAATCGCATGGCTGACGCCGGCCGGCACCCACAGCGCATTGCCCCCATGAATCACCCAGCTTCCCGAATCGGTACTCACATGCACAGTGCCACTGGCTGCGTAGATCAGCTGGTCGTGGGCGTGGCAGTGGCTGGCCACGTGATCGCCGGGGGCGTAATCCATTTCGAGTGTTTGCATGGCGGGATCCATTGTGGGAATGGATCCAATTGTAAGGGTGGATTGTGTGTAGATGTTGCGAAGCGTGGGGTAGCGTGCGTGATAAGTGCGATTGAATTGCTTGATCTTCTTAAAAGTTGAGGCTTGATTGCGGATTATTTGGTTTTTGCAGTTGTAACTGTGTAGCCGAGCGGAGTGTCTAGGGAGCGCTCAACGATCTATCCCTGGCATGCCGGCTGTCGAGGGAGGTCGGCATGCAGGAATTGGCCGTTACAAGCCTTCCTCAAGCGCGAGCAGCGCTTCGATGGTCTGCCGACGTCGGATCAAGCGCACGGCCTGGCCTTCGATCATGACCTCCGGCAGCAAGGGCCGGCTGTTGTAGTTGGACGACATGGAGGCACCGTAGGCACCGGCATCGTGAATCACCAGCAAGTCGCCGACCTGGGCCTGGGGCAAGTCCTGGGGGCAGAGTGCCTGGTCATCCTGAGTGAACACGTCGCCTGATTCGCACAGTGGGCCGGCCACCACGGTCGGTTGCCGCGGGCGGTCCACGGGGCGGCCATCGGCATCGAGCAGGGTCATGGCATGGTAGGCCCCGTACATCGCAGGGCGCATGAGGTCGTTGAAGCCAGCATCGACCAGCACGAACGTGTTGCGGCCCACCTGCTTGACGGCACGGACTTCGGTCACCAGATAGCCCGACTCGGCCACCAGAAAACGCCCTGGCTCGATCTCCATGCGCACCGGGTGGCCCAGCAGCGCTTCGATTTCCTGGCGTGCCACTGCCCAGGTTTGCGCGTAGCGCTGCAGGTCCACCGGCGTGTCGGTAGTGCGGTACGGCGTCGAGAGCCCACCGCCGATCGAGAACGCTTCGATATCGGTGTCCAGGCGCGCGATCAGCTCGATCATGGCGCGAGCCACCTGCTCCAGATGGGTGTAGTCCACGCCGGAGCCGATGTGCATGTGCACGCCCACCAGGTGCAGGCGATGGGCCCTGATGCAGGCGAGCGCCTGCGGCAAGTCTTCATGCCAGATGCCATGCTTGCTGTTCTCGCCCCCGGTATTGGTCTTGCGGCTGTGGCCATGGCCGAACCCCGGGTTGATGCGCAGCCAGACACGGTGCCCTGGCGAATGCTCGCCCAACTGGCGCAGCATGTCGATGGAGCCTGCATTGACTTCGATCTTTTCCACGATCACGCGTGCCAGGGTAGCGCGGTCCAGCACGTCGCAGGTCAGCACCACCCCCGCAGGCTCGCCCGCCACACTGGCGCCGGCTGCAAAGGCGCGTTCCATTTCCCCAAGCGATACTGCATCGAGTACCAGGCCGTGCTCGCGCATCAAGCGCAACACCTGCAGATTGGGATTGGCTTTCTGGGCGAAGCGTACGGTATCGAATGGCTTGAGCTGTTCTATCCGGCTGAGGATGGTGGCGGCGTCGTAGGCCCACAGGGGTGAACCGTACTGGCGAACGGCGTTGGCTAGGACAGAGAAGGGAATGGTCATGATCGAATCGCTCGGCACAGGTGGAAGCCGACAGCATGGCCCGTAGACTCGATTCAGAAAAATAGCTATTTTTGCGCCGTCCATTCATCTCTGATATGCCCTGAAAATGCAGTCGGTGCTCCCATGAAACTCTCCGCCCGCCACATCGAAGTGTTCCGCGCCATCATGGCCTCAGGTAGCGTCACAGGCGCGGCGCGTCTGTTGTTCACCTCGCAGCCGACCATCAGCCGTGAGCTGGCGCGGTTGGAGCACGTGACGGGCCTGCATCTGTTCGAACGCACGGCCGGTCGGTTGGAAGCCACCGCCCAGGCGTTGCTGCTGATCGAGGAGGTAGAGCGGGCGTATGTGGGGCTTGAGCGCATCGAGCGTTGTGCCCAGGCCATTCGCAACTTCCAGCAGGGCCAGTTGGCCGTCACCTGCCTGCCGTTGTTTTCGCAGACCCTGCTGCCCAAGGTCTGCCAGCGTTTTCATAAGCAGCACCCTGGGGTGAGCGTGAGCATCAAAGCCCAGGAGTCGCCGCTGCTGGAGGAGTCCCTGGCCACCCAGCAGCATGACCTGGGCCTGACGGAGGTCGCGCAGATACCCCGCGGGGCGAGCGGGGAATTGCTGTTCAGCGCCAACATGGTCTGCGTGCTGCCTGAGCAACACCCGTTGCAGGCCAGGTCACGGCTGAGCCTGGCGGATTTCCATGAGGTCGATTTCATCAACCTGGCCAGCCTGGACACCTATCGCCAGCGTCTGGACCACCATTTTCGCGCGGCTGGAGTGAACCGTCGCACGGTCATCGAGACCACCAGCGCCGCCTCGGTGTGCGCCATGGTCAGGCAGGGCCTGGGCGTAGCCATCATCAACCCCCTGAGCGGGCTGGAGGCCGCTCAGAGTGGCTTAACCATCAGGCCGCTGGACATCTCGATCGCCTACCAGGTGATGCTGGTCAGGCCAGACCATCGACCGGCCTCGGCGGCAGTCGAGCCGTTCTGCCAGACACTGCGCGAGCAGGCGCAGGCGATGCAGCGCGCCCTGGCTTAGCCCCCGTGGCACGCGGCAAGCCTGCCCAGTGATCGACGGATCAAAGCTCGCAGACGAAAGTGCCGGTGCCGCTCAGGATGTTCTCCAAGGTTTGCCTGATCTCGTCCAGGTCGCTCAGCGTGCTGGTCAGGTTGATCTGAAGCACCTCATCACCGCGCAAGGCGTCCCGGTCACCTGCTGCCACTTCGATCAACAGGCTCGTTGCCTTCAAGGTCACTTTCAAGCCGTCCAGGGTCGAGGGCTCATCGTCCAGGGTCAGATCAACCGTGTCTTCGTCAGGGTAGCGGGTCAGCAAGAACATCTGACCTTTGTCACTGTGGCAGCACAGGGTTGCCATGTTGTCCTCCTCTTCATCGCAGGGGGTGGCGAACAGCACGGCGGTGTCGATTTGCATGGCAAGCTCGGATCTAAGGAAACGGAAGGGAATTCTGACAGTCTTGCTTACATGCATAAACGTAAAGTTACCGCCCCTTGAACGAAATTGTCGCAGCGCTGCAAGCCTTGATGACCGGTCAGTCGTTAAGCTTCGCCCAGTCCTGGGCGTGCATGCACACGCTCAACGCCTGGTTTTCATCGTTCGCCCTGCCTGCAATCGTCTATCGTTGACCCCGGCACGGCGCACGCAGCGACGCTTCAACTATTACAAAGCCCAAGCGGAGTACCACAGATGGCGTTCTTCACCGCGGCCAGCAAAGCCGACTTCCAGCATCAACTGCAAGCGGCCCTGGCGCAGCACATCAGCGAACAGTCCCTGCCACAAGTGGCGCTGTTCGCCGAGCAGTTCTTCGGCATCATCTCTCTGGACGAACTCACCCAGCGCAGGCTTTCCGACCTGGCCGGCTGCACCCTGTCGGCCTGGCGCATCGTCGAGCGTTTCGACCCCGAGCACCCGCAGGTGCGCGTGTACAACCCCGATTACGAGCGCAACGGCTGGCAGTCGACCCACACGGTCGTCGAGGTGCTGCACCATGACCTGCCGTTTCTGGTGGACTCGGTCCGCACCGAACTGAACCGACGCGGTTACAGCATTCATACCCTGCAGACCACGGTATTGAGCGTGCGCCGCAACGCCAACGGCGAGTTGCTGGAACTGCTGCCCAAGGGCACCCACGGTGAAGGGGTGGGGCACGAGTCGCTGATGTACCTGGAAATCGACCGCTGCGCCAACGCTGCGGAGTTGAGCGTGCTGGCCCGGGAAATCGAGCAGGTGCTGGCCGAGGTCCGCGTGGCGGTCGATGATTTCGAACCGATGAAGAACAAGCTGCGGGAGGTCGTGGCGCTGGTCGAGCAGACCCCGTACGGGCCGGCCCAGCATGAAAAGGGTGAGGTCAAGGCATTCCTTGAGTGGTTGCTGGACAACCACTTCACCTTCCTGGGATACGAAGAGTTCACCGTCCAGGCCGATCAGGCTGGCGGGCAGATGGTCTACGACGAGCAGTCGTTCCTTGGTCTGCCGCGTCGCCTGCGCGTGGGCTTGACCCCTGAAGAGTTGCGCATCGAAGATTACGCCGTGGCCTACCTGGCCGAGCCACTGCTGCTCTCCTTCGCCAAGGCTGCGCTGCCAAGCCGCGTACACCGCCCGGGCTACCCTGATTACGTGTCCATCCGCCAGCTCGATGCCTCGGGTAACGTGCTCAAGGAACACCGCTTCATGGGCCTGTACACCTCCACGGTGTACGGCGAAAGCGTTCATGCCATCCCTTACATCCGGGTCAAGGTCGCTGAAGTCGAGCGCCGTTCCGGCTTCGATACCAAGGCTCACCTGGGCAAGGAACTGGCGCAGGTGCTCGAAGTGCTGCCGCGCGACGACCTGTTCCAGACCCCGGTGGATGAGCTGTTCAGCACGGTCATGTCCATCGTGCAGATTCAGGAGCGCAACAAGATTCGCGTCTTCCTGCGCAAGGACCCGTACGGACGCTTCTGCTATTGCCTGGCCTATGTACCGCGTGAAATCTATTCCACCGAGGTTCGCCAGAAAATCCAGCAGGTGTTGATGGAGCGCCTGAAGGCCAGCGATTGCGAATTCTGGACCTTCTTCTCCGAGTCGGTACTGGCCCGTGTGCAGCTGATTCTGCGGGTGGACCCGAAGAACCGCATCGACATCGACCCACAGCAGCTCGAGCGTGAGGTCATCCAGGCCTGCCGCTCCTGGCAGGACGATTTCTCGGCGTTGGTCGTGGAGAACTTCGGCGAGGCCCAAGGCACCAACATCCTGGCCGATTTCCCCAAAGGCTTCCCAGCCGGCTACCGCGAGCGCTTCGCCGCCCATTCGGCCGTGGTGGACCTACAGCATGTGCTGGCCCTGTCGGAAAGCAAGCCACTGGCCATGAGTTTCTACCAGCCGCTGACGCGGGTTGGCGAGCGCACCCTGCACTGCAAGCTGTACCACGCCGACACCCCCCTGGCGCTGTCGGACGTGCTGCCAATCCTCGAAAACCTCGGCCTGCGCGTGCTGGGCGAGTTCCCGTATCGCCTGCGCCACGCCAATGGCCGCGAATACTGGATTCACGACTTCGCCTTCACCTACAGCGAAGGCCTGAGCTTGAACATTCAAGAGCTCAATGACACCTTCCAGGATGCGTTCATCCACATCGTCGGCGGCGATGCCGAAAACGATGCCTTCAACCGCCTGGTGCTCACAGCGGGCCTGCCATGGCGTGACGTGGCATTGCTGCGTGCCTATGCACGCTACCTGAAACAAATTCGCCTGGGCTTCGACCTGGGCTACATTGCCAGCACGCTGAACAACCATACCGACATCGCGCGCGAGCTGACCCGCCTGTTCAAGACGCGTTTCTACCTGGCCCGCAAGCTGACCCAGGATGACCTGGAGGACAAGCAGCAGCGGCTTGAGCAAGCGATCCTCAATGCGCTGGACGAGGTGCAGGTACTCAACGAAGACCGCATCCTGCGTCGCTACCTGGACCTGATCAAGGCCACCCTGCGCACCAACTTCTATCAGCTCGATGCCAACGGCCAGAACAAGTCGTATTTCAGCTTCAAGTTCAACCCCAAGCTTGTGCCCGAACTGCCCAAGCCGGTACCCAAGTTCGAGATCTTCGTCTATTCACCCCGGGTCGAGGGGGTGCACCTGCGCTTTGGCAACGTTGCGCGCGGCGGCCTGCGCTGGTCGGACCGCGAGGAAGACTATCGCACCGAGGTGCTGGGCCTGGTCAAGGCGCAGCAGGTGAAGAACTCGGTAATCGTGCCGGTCGGCGCCAAGGGTGGTTTCCTGCCACGGCGCCTGCCACTGGGCGGCACGCGAGACGAGATCGCGGCAGAGGGCGTAGCGTGCTACCGCATCTTCATCTCGGGATTGCTCGACATTACCGACAACCTCAAGGACGGTGGCGTAGTACCGCCGGTTGGCGTGGTGCGTCACGACGATGACGACCCGTATCTGGTGGTGGCGGCCGACAAAGGCACGGCCACATTCTCGGACATCGCCAACGGCATCGCCATCGACTATGGTTTCTGGCTGGGTGATGCCTTCGCATCGGGTGGCTCGGCAGGCTACGACCACAAGAAAATGGGCATCACCGCCCGTGGGGCCTGGGTTGGCGTCCAGCGTCACTTCCGTGAGCGCGGCATCAATGTGCAAGAAGACCCGATCACCGTGATTGGGGTGGGCGACATGGCAGGCGACGTCTTCGGTAACGGCCTGTTGATGTCCGACAAGCTGCAGCTGGTAGCGGCCTTCAACCACCTGCATATCTTCATCGACCCCAACCCGGAGCCGGCCTCCAGCTTTGCCGAGCGCAAGCGCCTGTTCGACTTGCCACGTTCGGCATGGACCGACTACGACACCAGCATCATGTCCGAAGGCGGCGGCATTTTCCCGCGTAGCGCCAAGAGCATCGCCATCACGGCGCAGATGAAGGAACGCTTTGCCATCGAGGCCGACCGCCTGACGCCCACCGAGCTGCTCAATGCCCTGCTCAAGGCGCCTGTGGACCTGCTCTGGAACGGTGGCATCGGCACCTACGTCAAGGCCAGTGGCGAAAGCCACGCCGATGTGGGCGACAAGGCCAACGACGCCTTGCGTGTCAACGGCAACGAGCTGCGCTGCAAGGTGGTAGGCGAGGGCGGCAACCTGGGCATGACCCAGCTTGGCCGGGTGGAATTCGGCCTGCACGGCGGCGCCACCAACACCGACTTCATCGACAACGCCGGCGGCGTGGACTGCTCCGACCACGAGGTCAACATCAAGATCCTGCTCAACGAGGTGGTGCAGGGTGGCGACATGACCGAGAAGCAGCGCAACCAGTTGCTCGGCAGCATGACTGAGGAAGTGTCTGGCCTGGTGCTGGGCAACAACTACAAGCAGACCCAGGCGCTGTCGCTGGCAGCGCGCCGCGTGCGCGAGCGCATTGCCGAGTACAAGCGCCTGATGGCCGACCTCGAGGCCCGCGGCAAGCTTGACCGGGCCATCGAGTTCCTGCCTTCAGAGGAACAGCTGGCCGAGCGCCTCGCCGCAGGCCAGGGCCTGACCCGTGCAGAGCTCTCGGTGCTGATCTCCTACAGCAAGATCGACTTGAAAGAGCAGCTGCTCAAGTCCCAGGTGCCGGACGACGACTACCTGACCCGCGACATGGAAACCGCGTTCCCGCCGTCGCTGGTCAGCAAGTTCGCCGACTCCATGCGCCGCCACCGCCTCAAGCGCGAGATCGTCAGCACCCAGATCGCCAACGACCTGGTCAACAACATGGGCATCACCTTCGTGCAGCGGTTGAAGGAATCGACCGGCATGAGCCCTGCCAACGTGGCCGGGGCCTACGTGATCGTGCGCGACATCTTCCACCTGCCGCACTGGTTCCGTCAGATCGAGGCGCTGGACTACCAGGTTCCTGCCGAGATCCAGCTGACCCTGATGGACGAACTGATGCGCCTGGGCCGCCGTGCCACGCGCTGGTTCCTGCGCAGCCGTCGCAATGAGCAGGACGCTGGCCGTGATTGCGCCCACTTCGGGCCGAAGATCGCCCAGCTTGGGCTCAAGCTCGACGAATTGCTCGAAGGCCCAACCCGCGAACGCTGGATGGTGCGTTACCAGAGCTTCGTCGAAGCGGGGGTGCCAGAGCTGTTGGCACGTATGGTGGCGGGCACCAGCCATCTGTACACCTTGCTGCCGATCATCGAGGCAGCTGATGTGACAGGTCACGAGCCAGCGCAGGTGGCCAAGGCGTTCTTCGCCGTGGGCAGCGCGCTTGACCTGACCTGGTACTTGCAGGAAATCAGCAATCTGCCGGTGGAGAACAACTGGCAGGCCCTGGCCCGGGAAGCCTTCCGCGACGACATCGACCTGCAACAACGCGCGATCACCATCTCGGTATTGCAGATGGCCGATGCTCCGCAGGACATGGATGCACGGGTCGCGCTATGGGCCGAGCAGCATCGGGTGATGGTGGAACGCTGGCGCGCCATGCTCGATGACCTGCGCAGCGCTTCGGGCCATGACTACGCGATGTATGCAGTGGCCAACCGCGAACTGGTCGATCTGGCCATGAGCGGGCAGGCGACTGTGATGCCGTCTTGAGTCAATGCTGAACTGAAAAAGCCCCGGCAGTGATGCCGGGGCTTTTTTATTGTTGGGTGCTGTTCACGATGTTGGCGCTCAAAACCCACGGCATCATCAGGCAAACCCACTACTGCGTCATTTGAAACGCCGCTCCACACCTTTCTCGACCAGAATCTTGGCCGAGATCTCTTCCACCGAAAAATGCGTGGAATTGATGTTTGGGATGTTCTCACGGCGGAACAGGCTCTCGACTTCTCGCACCTCGAATTCGCACTGGGCAAAGCTCGAATAACGGCTGTTGGGCTTGCGCTCGTGGCGAATGGCGGTCAGCCGGTCGGGGTCGATGGTCAGGCCGAACAGCTTGCTGTGGTGCTTTTTCAATACCGCCGGCAGTTGCAGGCGCTCCATGTCGTCTTCGGTCAACGGGTAATTGGCCGCGCGGATGCCGAATTGCATGGCCATGTACAGGCACGTCGGCGTCTTGCCGCAACGGGATACACCCACCAGGATCAGGTCAGCCTTGTCGTAGTAATGGGTGCGGGCGCCGTCATCGTTGTCCAGGGCGAAGTTCACCGCCTCGATGCGCTCCATGTAGTTGGAGTTGCCACCAATGGAGTGGGATTTGCCCACCGAATACGAGGAATGGGCGGTCAGCTCCTGCTCCAGCGGTGACAGGAACGAGGAGAAGATGTCGATCATGAACCCATTGGAGGTGGCCAGGATCTCGCGGATGTCCTGATTGACGATGGTGTCGAAGATGATCGGTCGCATGCCGTCGCGCTCGGCGGCCGCATTGATCTGCTGGACCATGTTGCGCGCTTTTTCAGGGGAGTCGATGTAGGGCCGGGTGAATTTGCTGAAAGGAATGCTCTCGAACTGCGCGAGCAGGCTCTGGCCCAGGGTCTCGGCAGTGATGCCGGTGCCGTCGGAGATGAAGAACGCGGTTCGTTTCATTTGCGATCGGGGCCTTAGTGATGATGACGTTTCTTGATTATGATAAGTTCGCTTTGCCGAATGCGGCTGTCGGCATTCTCACTTATTTTCCAGGTACAGGCCACATGCGTCCGGCCCAGTCAAGAAGACAGGCGGGCGCCGTTGAGCTTTTCCAATACAGCTAGTGGAGAGATCACCTTGGTAGAGTACGTAGTTTCCCTCGAAAAGCTCGGCGTCCATGATGTAGAGCATGTGGGGGGCAAGAACGCATCCCTGGGCGAGATGATCAGCAATCTTGCCGGTGCCGGCGTGTCCGTGCCGGGCGGCTTTGCCACTACGGCTCAGGCGTACCGTGATTTCCTCGAGCAAAGTGGGCTCAACGACCGCATCCATGAGGCGCTCGAAGCCCTGGACGTGGACGATGTCAACGCCCTTGCCAAGACCGGCGCGCAGATTCGCCAGTGGGTGATGGAAGCCGAGTTCCCGGCGCGTCTGGACGCCGAGATCCGCACCGCCTTCGCCGAAATGGCCAATGGCAACGACAACATGGCCGTGGCCGTGCGCTCTTCGGCCACCGCCGAAGACCTGCCGGACGCCTCGTTCGCCGGCCAGCAGGAAACCTTCCTCAACATCCGCGGCGTGGACAACGTGATCCGTGCGGCGAAGGAAGTGTTCGCCTCGCTGTTCAACGACCGTGCCATCTCCTACCGTGTGCACCAGGGCTTCGACCACAAGCTGGTCGCCCTGTCGGCCGGTGTGCAGCGCATGGTTCGCTCCGAAACTGGTACCGCCGGCGTCATGTTTACCCTCGACACCGAGTCGGGCTTCCGTGACGTCGTGTTCATCACCGGTGCCTACGGCCTGGGTGAAACCGTGGTCCAGGGTGCAGTCAACCCCGATGAATTCTACGTGCACAAGCACACCCTGCAAGCCGGCCGCCCCGCCATCCTGCGCCGTAACCTGGGCAGCAAGGCGATCAAGATGGTCTATGGCGAAGAAGCCAAGGCCGGTCGTTCGGTCAAGACGGTCGAAGTCGATCGCGCCGAGCGTGCCCGCTTCTGCTTGACCGACGAGGAGGTCGTTGAGCTGGCCAAGCAGGCGATGATCATTGAGCAGCATTACCAGCGCCCGATGGACATCGAGTGGGCCAAGGACGGTGACGATGGCAGGCTGTACATCGTCCAGGCCCGCCCTGAAACGGTGAAGAGCCGCGCCAGCGCCAACGTCATGGAGCGTTACCTGCTCAAGGAAAAAGGCACGGTGCTGGTCGAGGGCCGCGCCATCGGCCAGCGCATAGGCGCCGGCAAGGTCCGCGTGATCAACGACGTGTCCGAGATGGACAAGGTGCAGCCAGGCGACGTGCTGGTCTCGGACATGACCGACCCGGACTGGGAGCCGGTCATGAAACGTGCCAGCGCCATCGTCACTAACCGTGGCGGGCGCACCTGCCATGCGGCCATCATCGCTCGTGAGCTGGGTATCCCGGCGGTTGTCGGTTGCGGCAACGCTACCCAGATTCTCAAGGATGGCCAGGGCGTGACCGTCTCCTGCGCCGAAGGCGATACAGGCTTCATCTTCGAGGGTGAACTGGGCTTCGACATCAAGCAGAACTCGGTGGACGCCATGCCCGAGCTGCCGTTCAAGATCATGATGAACGTCGGCAACCCGGACCGCGCCTTCGACTTCGCCCAGTTGCCCAACGCCGGTGTAGGCCTGGCGCGCCTGGAATTCATCATCAATCGCATGATTGGCGTGCACCCCAAGGCTTTGCTCAACTACGCCGGCCTGCCGGCCGACCTGAAGGACAGCGTCGACAAGCGCATCGCTGGCTACGACGACCCAGTCGGCTTCTACGTGGAGAAGCTGGTCGAAGGCATCAGCACCCTGGCAGCGGCGTTCTATCCCAAGAAAGTGATCGTGCGCCTGTCGGACTTCAAGTCCAATGAGTACGCCAACCTGATCGGCGGCAAGTTGTACGAGCCGGAAGAAGAAAACCCGATGCTGGGCTTCCGTGGGGCCTCGCGCTATATCAGCGAAGCGTTCCGCGATTGTTTCGAGCTCGAATGCCGCGCCCTCAAGCGCGTGCGTAATGAAATGGGCCTGACCAACGTCGAAATCATGGTGCCGTTCGTGCGTACCCTCGGTGAGGCCAGCCAAGTCGTCGACCTGCTGGCTGAAAACGGCCTGGCCCGTGGCGACAACGGTCTGCGCGTCATCATGATGTGCGAACTGCCGTCCAACGCCATCCTGGCCGACGAGTTCCTCGAATACTTCGACGGCTTCTCAATCGGGTCGAACGACCTGACTCAGCTGACGTTGGGTCTGGACCGTGATTCGGGCATCATTGCCCACCTGTTCGATGAACGAAATCCTGCGGTCAAGAAGCTGCTGGCCAACGCCATCGCAGCGTGCAACAAGGCCGGCAAGTACATCGGCATTTGCGGTCAGGGCCCTTCGGACCATCCAGACCTGGCCAAATGGCTGATGGAGCAGGGCATCGACAGCGTGTCGCTGAACCCGGACTCGGTGCTTGAAACCTGGTTCTACCTGGCCGAAGGCCAAAGCGCGACCTGATACCGAAAGATGCGAGGGGCGTCTGGCGCTCCTCGCCTGGTTTTTCCAGGGCGAGTTCCAGCGATGGATTTCGCCCTTTTTTGTGCGACAAGCAACCGACCTATGCAAAGCAGCAGTACATTATTTCCCGTCGCCTTGCTCAGTGCCGAGCGCCGCGGCGA
Organism: Pseudomonas sp. DE0157; assembly: GCF_007678615.1. Classification (NCBI taxonomy): domain Bacteria; kingdom Pseudomonadati; phylum Pseudomonadota; class Gammaproteobacteria; order Pseudomonadales; family Pseudomonadaceae; genus Pseudomonas; species Pseudomonas sp. DE0157. The sequence continues at coordinate 28,732 of NZ_VEJN01000013.1, read as the reverse complement.
CCTCAGTGAAGATGTCTATCGGATCAAGGCCGGCCTGGGGCCCGATCCCAGCGTGGAGCTGGCCGTGACTCGCCTGGGCCTGGCTGATCAGAGCAGCGCCCAGGGTATACCGGTCATCCTGCTGCATGGCAGCTTTTCCAATCGGCGTTTCTGGTATTCACCCAAGGGGGGTGGCCTCGGGGCTTACTTGGCCCGGGCCGGCTTCGATGTGTGGATTCCCGAAATGCGTGGGCACGGGCTGTCGCCGCGCAATCGGGATTGGGCACAGAACACGGTGGCTGCCTATGCGCGTGATGACGTGCCGGCCATCGGTGCCTTCGTGCATGAGAAAGCAGGCAGGGCGCCCCTGTGGATCGGGCATTCGTTGGGCGGCACCACGCTGGCGGTCGCCCTGGGTAGTGGCGCATTGGCTGCGCAGCATGTAGCGGGCGTGGCGCTGTTCGGTTCCCAGGTAAGCCGCAGTTACTGGCCGTTGAAAGTGCCTCCGGTGGTGTGGGGCGTGCGCTGGCTGCTTCGCCGCTGGGGGCACCTGTCTGGCGCGCGCTTTGGGCGCGGCCCAGAGGATGAACCCGTCGGCCTTGCCTTTGAACACATGCGCTGGCACGGCTTGTTTGGGCGTTTTGGCGACAAGCAGGGTGATTGGTGGGCAGGCCTTGCGCAAGTCGACGTGCCGACGCTTGCCGTGGCCGCCGCGGCCGACCCGCAGAGCCCACCGTGGGCCTGCCGCATGTTGTTCGAGCAATTCGGGGGTGCACGCAAGCAATTCCTCTGCCTTGGGCCTGCGGCGGGCTTCGATGCCTTTGGCCATGCGGACATGCTGGCCAGCCAGGCTGCTCACGTGCAGGTATGGCCGCTGGTAGAACGCTGGCTACGTGAGCCCGGGTTGCCGGTGCATGCCTCCATCGAGGCCTTGGCGCTTGTGCCAGCTGTATGAAAGGCGCTGACCGAGCGGTCTCGGGTGACTGCGGTGTGCTCCAAGGTGTAGCCTTGGCCCACAATCGCTTTCGTTGTGACTGACAGGAGCTTGCCATGCAGCATTACGTAACGCCCGACCTGTGTGACGCCTACCCGGACCTCGTGCAGGTGCTGGAGCCGATGTTCAGCAACTTTGGTGGCCGTGATTCGTTCGGCGGCCAGATCGTCACCATCAAGTGCTTCGAGGACAACTCGCTCGTGCGTGAGCAGGTCGAGCTCGATGGCCGGGGCAAGGTGTTGGTGGTCGACGGCGGCGGTTCGCTGCGTCGCGCCCTGTTGGGCGACATGCTCGCCGAGAAAGCGGCTAAAAACGGCTGGGAAGGCTTGGTGATCTACGGTTGCGTACGCGACGTCGATGCACTGATCCAGACCAACGTAGGTGTACAGGCGCTGGCCAGTCACCCGCTCAAGACCGACAAGCGTGGCATTGGCGACCTCAACGTCGTGGTGAATTTCGCGGGCGTTACCTTCAGGCCCGGTGAATACGTCTACGCCGACAACAACGGCGTGCTGGTCTCGCCAAGCCCGCTGCAGATGCCGGAGTGACGCGCCGCAGGCGCTGATGGAGCTTTGATGTTCGAGGAAGACAACGCGCAGTGGGGGCTGGTGCATGCCCTGGTGCTCGACGGCAAGGGCGGGGCACGCGCCATCGCCCGAACCCAGCTGGGCGACTTGCAACTGCAGCCTGAGCAAAGCCTCTGGTTGCACTGGGATCGCAGTCATCCCCAAACCCGGTCTTGGCTGCTTAGCGAAAGTGGCCTCAGTGAATTCGCCTGTGAGCTGTTGCTTGAAGAGAACACGCGGCCGCGCTTGCTGCCGATGGCCGACGAGCAATTGTTGCTCTTTTTGCGCGGGGTCAACCTCAACCCTGGCGCCGAGCCTGAAGACATGGTTTCGGTACGCATCTTCGCCCAGGCCCAGCGCGTGATTTCCCTGCGCTTGCGCCCGCTCAGGGCCAGCGACGAAATCCTGCTGCAGCTGGAGCAGGGCAGGGGGCCCAAGACCGCTTCCGAGCTGCTGTTGCTGATGGGCGAGCTACTGACCGAGAAAGTCCAGGGTTTGGTCAGCGACCTGTCCGAGCTGGTCGATGTCGAAGAAGAAAAGGTAGAGGCTGACGAGCGGCACCAGCCTGATCAGGGCAGCTTGCAACAGATCCGCCGCCGCGCGGCCGGGCTGCGACGCTTTTTGGCCCCGCAGCGCGACATTTATGCACATCTGTCACGCAACAAGTGGAGCTGGTTTGCCGAGAGCGATGCTGACTACTGGAACGAGCTGAACAACAGCCTGATCCGCTACCTCGAGGAGCTCGAACTCACCCGCGAACGTGCGGCACTGGTGCTCGAGAGCGAAGACCGCCGCCGCAGCGAACGCATGAACCGCACCATGTACCGGTTCGGCATCATCACCTGCATCTTTTTGCCAATGAGCTTCATCACCGGGTTGCTGGGCATCAACGTGGGTGGCATTCCTGGGGCGCAGAACCCTTATGGGTTTCTCCTGGCGTGCCTGGTGGTAATAGGGCTGGCAGCAGGGCAATGGTGGTTGTTCCGGCGCTTGCAGTGGGTGTAGCCACCGGCGCGCCGGCGGCCTGGTCGACGCAAGGTGTGACCCGTCGCCAAGCCGTCTCGTCTCTTGCTGATACTACGCGAGGTGCCCATGCACGATCCGTTTGAACAATCCCTGCGTGACCTGCTCAAGGCATCCCCGTCCGGCAATGACCGCCATGACCAGGATGATGCCGCCTGCCTGGGTCGCGTGCTCAAGACCGCCAACCGCCAGGTTGGCGCCGGTGATCTGTTCAGCTTGCTTGGCCGTTGGAGCCAGGCGCTGATGATCGCCATCAACAATGGCTCGGCGCACGTCGCGCCGGTGCGTAGACATTCTTCCCGCAACGCTGCCGCTGGCAGCAAAGCTGATAAGGCCGACTGAATATGGAACTCGATCTCTGGACCCAGAGCCTGGTCACCGCCATGACCGCCCTATGGACCAAGGTGGCGAACTTCATCCCCAACCTGTTCGGCGCGTTAGTCGTGGTGCTGCTGGGCTTCGTGGTAGCCAAACTGCTCGATACCTTGCTCTCCAAACTGCTGGCCAAGCTTGGCCTCGATCGCCTGATGGCTGGTACGGGGCTGACCAAGATGCTGGGCCGCGTTGGCATTCAGGTACCGATTTCCACGCTGATCGGCAAGATCGTCTACTGGTTCGTGCTGCTGATCTTCCTGGTGTCGGCCGCCGAGTCGCTGGGCCTGGAGCGTGTCTCCGCCACGCTCGACATGCTGGCCTTGTACCTGCCCAAGGTATTCGGTGCCGCGTTGGTATTGCTCGCGGGCGTTCTTCTGGCGCAGGTGGCCAACGGCCTGGTGCGCGGCGCCGCCGAAGGCGTAGGGCTTGAGTACGCCGCAGGGCTTGGACGCATCGTTCAGGGCCTGGTGATCATCATCAGCATTTCGGTGGCAATCAGCCAACTGGAGGTCAAGACCGACCTGCTCAACCATGTGATCGTCATCGGCCTGATTACCGTTGGTCTGGCCGTTGCGCTGGCCATGGGCCTGGGTAGCCGCGAAATCGCGGGTCAAATCCTGGCCGGCATCTATGTCCGCGAGTTGTTCCAGGTGGGCCAGCAGGTGCGCATTGGCGAGGTCGAAGGGCATATCGAGGAGATTGGCACGGTCAAGACAGTGATTCTCACCGACGATGACGAGCTGGTTTCCCTGTCCAATCGGGAATTGCTCGAGCAGCGGGTCAATAGCCGCTGACCGAACAAAGCTGTTAATGTATGCCGCCGCAAAAAACGGCCCTCCGGGCACTTGCGGCGACATTGACCTGACTGTCGGCCAGATCCGTTTTGAATAAAGTTCCCACGCCGCCCATGCGCTACGACCCCCGCGAACTCACCGACGAAGAGTTGGTGGCGCGCTCGCATGAGGAGCTGTACCACGTCACTCGCGCGTATGAGGAGCTCATGCGTCGCTACCAGCGAACCCTGTTCAACGTGTGTGCACGTTATTTGGGGAACGACCGAGACGCGGACGATGTCTGTCAGGAAGTGATGTTGAAAGTGCTCTATGGCCTGAAGAATTTCGAGGGAAAATCCAAATTCAAGACCTGGCTTTACAGCATCACCTACAATGAATGCATCACCCAGTACCGCAAGGAGCGCCGCAAGCGCAGGTTGATGGATGCCCTGAGCCTGGACCCCGTCGAAGAGGCGTCCGAGGACAAGGCACCCAAGGCCGAAGAAAAGGGCGGGCTGGACAAGTGGCTGGTCCATGTGAACCCGATCGATCGGGAAATCCTGGTGCTGCGATTCGTCGCCGAACTGGAGTTTCAGGAGATCGCGGACATCATGCACATGGGGCTCAGCGCGACAAAAATGCGTTACAAGCGTGCGCTTGACAAGCTTCGGGAGAAATTTGCCGGTCTCGATGAAACTTAACGACCAGCAAATATCTCTAACGAACCGGCGAGTTCTGCTAGACTCGCCGACGAGTTGTCCCCCCGGTTTTGGTGGGACTGCTTAACTATCACCAGATGGGGATTTAACGGATGAAACTGAAAAACACCTTGGGCTTGGCCATTGGTTCGCTCGTAGCCGCCACCTCGATTGGCGCTATGGCACAAGGCCAAGGCGCCGTCGAAACTGAAATCTTCTACAAGAAAGAATTCTTCGACAGCCAGCGCGACTTCAAAAACGACGGTAACCTGTTCGGCGGCTCCATCGGTTACTTCCTGACCGACGACGTTGAACTGCGTCTGGGCTACGACGAAGTCCACAACGCTCGTGGCGACGACGGCAAGAACATCAAGGGCTCCAACACTGCCCTGGACGCCGTTTACCACTTCAACAACCCGTACGACGCCATCCGTCCGTATGTTTCCGCTGGTTTCTCGCACCAGTCGATCGGCCAGACCGGCCGCGGTGGTCGTAACCACTCCACCTTCGCCAACGTTGGCGCTGGCGCCAAGTGGTACATCACTGACATGTTCTACGCCCGTGCCGGCGTTGAAGCTCAGTACAACATCGACCAGGGCGACACCGAGTGGGCTCCAAGCGTTGGTGTTGGTCTGAACTTCGGCGGTAGCCCGAAGAACCAGGCTGCTCCTGCACCTGCTCCAGTTGCTGAAGTCTGCTCCGACTCCGACAACGACGGCGTTTGCGACAACGTCGACAAGTGCCCAGACACCCCGGCTAACGTCACTGTTGACGCCGACGGCTGCCCGGCTGTTGCCGAAGTCGTTCGCGTTGAGCTGGACGTCAAGTTCGACTTCGACAAGTCGGTCGTTAAGCCAAACAGCTACGGCGACATCAAGAACCTGGCTGACTTCATGAAGCAGTACCCACAGACCACCACCGTGGTTGAAGGTCACACTGACTCCGTAGGTCCAGACGCTTACAACCAGAAGCTGTCCGAGCGTCGTGCTAACGCTGTCAAGCAGGTTCTGACCCAGCAGTACGGCGTAGAATCCAGCCGTGTTGATTCGGTTGGCTACGGCGAAACCCGTCCGGTTGCTGACAACGCCACCGAAGAAGGCCGTGCTATCAACCGTCGCGTTGAAGCTCAGGTAGAAGCCCAGGCCAAGTAATTGGTTTGAAGCCTCATGAAAAACCCGGCCTAGGCCGGGTTTTTCTTTGCCTGCCTGACAGCACGTGATGTCTAGCAGGCAAGCACTGGTATAAGGCCCAACCAAGGCAGTGTTTGCCTGCTACACATTTGTCTATACGTTCACCTGCAGCAAACCTGCAGGCCAACATCGGGCTGTCCTGTCCCGTCAGCGATAGCTATAATCGCCCCCTCACTCACCCCGAGTCTTGTCTGCCCATGTATAACCTGGCCCGCCAGCTGCTGTTCAAAATGTCACCGGAAACTTCTCATGATCTGTCGTTGGACCTGATCGGTGCCGGCGGCCGACTTGGCGTGAACGGCAAGCTGTGCAAGCGCCCGGCCTCATTGCCGGTGAAGGTCATGGGCCTTGATTTTGCAAATCCGGTAGGTCTGGCGGCTGGCCTGGACAAGAACGGTACGGCTATTGACGGCTTCGCCCAGCTGGGTTTCGGGTTCGTCGAGATCGGCACCGTCACGCCTCGCCCGCAACCGGGCAACCCCAAACCGCGCCTGTTCCGCTTGCCAGAGGCAACTGCCATCATCAACCGCATGGGTTTCAATAACCTGGGTGTTGATCATCTGCTAGGCCGTGTTCGCGCTGCACGTTATACGGGTGTGCTGGGTATCAATATTGGCAAGAACTTCGACACCCCCGTCGAGCGTGCGGTGGACGACTACCTGATCTGCCTGGACAAGGTCTACAGCGCGGCCAGCTATGTCACGGTCAATGTCAGCTCTCCAAACACACCGGGGCTGCGCAGCCTGCAGTTCGGGGATTCGCTCAAGCAATTGCTCGATGCCTTGGCAGAGCGGCGGACGCAGCTGAGCGTGCGCCATGGCCGGCACGTTCCCTTGGCCATCAAGATTGCCCCTGACATGAGCGATGAAGAAACGGCACTGGTAGCCGCTGCGCTTGTGGAGTCAGGCATGGACGCGGTCATCGCGACCAATACCACGCTCGGGCGTGAGGGCGTGGAGGCGCTGCCCTATGGCGGCGAAGCGGGCGGACTCTCAGGTGCGCCAGTGCGCCAGAAAAGCACGCGTATCGTCCAGGTATTGGCCGGTGAAATGGGCGGCAAGCTGCCGATTATCGCAGCTGGGGGCATCACGGAAGGAAAGCATGCGGCAGAAAAAATCGCCGCAGGTGCGAGCCTAGTGCAGATTTACTCAGGCTTCATCTATAAAGGGCCGGCACTCATTCGTGAAGCCGTGGACGCCATCGCCGCCATGCCCAAGCGGTAAGCCCACCCATAAAAAAGGGCCCCTTGACGGGGCCCTTGGGCCTCAGCCCGCCGCCCTGGTGGGGCGTGCCTGGTAAATCGGGTGAATGTCCTCTATCAGCCTACGGCGTGATTTTCGTTGAGCCTGTGGATACCGGCGGTGCCAGTCATACCGTCCCAGTTGTCACCGCGGCCCTCCCGCCAGCCATTGATCCAGGCTTGACGAACAGATGGCAGGGTAAAGGGGCAAAGCTCCCGGGATTTGCCGGTGACTCCATATTGGTAGCCACGTGAAAATGCTCTTTCCAACGGATCACGCTTAAGTCTTCTCATAGGGTGTTGCCCTCACTTGTTGACTGTAATGTCCCGTCGGCCTCCTGGAGGCCGGGCAGAATCGTTCTGCCGGTGTGGGCTCGCTGCCGGCGTCGCGAGCCTGAAGTGCCGCTTCGTTGCGATGCGACCTGTGCTCAGTTCTAACCAATGCGGGTGACGGTGGGAATGATCGATTTGTCATAAGCACGTAACCTTTCCAAGGGTGAGGGGATAAGTAAATAAATGCGACTCATCTTTATTCCCGCTGTCAGCCCGCAGAATCAAGGGTTCGTCGAAGTTTGACGCCATTTTGCCATCACCCTTGCGAGGCGTTTGAAATAGCTCGAAATGCGACGAAGGGTCACATCGGCCCCGGCTTCGCAAGAATTTTATGTACTGCTCGATGATCTAAGCTGTCTGTGCCGTCAGGCAGAGATGGGTAAGTCGGGCGGCCCGGTCATTGCGCCTCCGCAAGGGGCAGATGGCCACTTGCACACCTGTTGGAAAGGCGTGCAGGTAAACAGGGCGTTGCGATGCGTCGCAGCGCCAGTCTAATAGCCCTAATGTGCTGGATAACTCATGTCGGACCGTTTCGAACTCTACCTCACTTGTCCCAAAGGCCTTGAAAGCCTGCTTGCAGAAGAGGCCCGCAGCCTGGGTCTGGACGAGGTCCGTGAACACACCTCGGCCATCCGCGGGGCTGCCGACATGGAGACCGCCTACCGCTTGTGCCTGTGGTCTCGGTTGGCAAACCGCGTATTGCTGGTACTCAAGCGTTTTTCCATGAAAAACGCCGACGACCTGTATCACGGTGTCAACGCCGTGGAGTGGGCTGATCACCTGGCCGCCGATGGTACCCTGGCAGTTGAGTTCAGCGGTCATGGGTCGGGAATCGACAATACCCATTTCGGCGCCCTCAAGGTCAAGGATGCCATTGTCGACAAACTGCGCAACCGTGACGGGCTACGCCCGTCGGTGGAGAAGATCGACCCGGATGTGCGCGTCCACCTGCGTCTTGACCGGGGCGAAGCGATCCTGTCGCTGGACCTTTCCGGCCATAGTCTGCATCAGCGGGGCTATCGCCTGCAGCAAGGTGCAGCACCGCTCAAGGAAAACCTCGCCGCCGCGGTGTTGATTCGCTCCGGCTGGCCACGCATCGCGGCCCAGGGCGGCGCACTGGCCGACCCCATGTGTGGTGTCGGCACCTTCCTGGTCGAGGCGGCCATGATCGCCGCGGACATCGCTCCCAACCTCAAGCGTGAGCGTTGGGGGTTCACGGCGTGGCTGGGCCATGTGCCCGCGCTCTGGCGCAAGGTGCATGAACAGGCGCAGGCGCGCGCCGAGGCTGGCCTGGCCAAACCTGCATTGTGGATCCGCGGCTATGAAGCCGATCCGCGCTTGATCCAGCCAGGGCGCAACAACGTCGAGCGTGCAGGCCTGAGCGATTGGGTGAAGATCTATCAAGGCGAAGTGAGCACATTCGAGCCGCGCCCGGACCAGAACCAGAAAGGCTTGGTCATCAGCAACCCACCCTACGGGGAGCGTCTGGGTGACGAAGCCAGCCTGCTTTACCTTTACCAGAACCTTGGCGAACGCCTGCGTCAGGCATGCATGGGTTGGGAAGCTGCCGTCTTTACCGGCGCTGCGCAGCTGGGCAAGCGCATGGGCCTGCGTAGCCACAAGCAGTACGCATTCTGGAACGGTGCACTGCCCTGCAAACTGCTGTTGTTCAAGGTCCAGCCGGACCAGTTCGTCACCGGCGAGCGCCGGACCGAACAGCCGCAAGCCCCGCAAGCACACGAGCCGGCGCCATTGGCCAGCGAGCCTGCACGCCTGTCCGAGGGTGCGCAGATGTTCGCTAACCGCCTGCAGAAAAACCTTCGGCAACTGGGCAAGTGGGCTCGCCGCGAACAGGTCAGCTGTTACCGTCTGTACGATGCGGATATGCCCGAATACGCCCTGGCTGTAGACGTGTATCAGGACTGGGTGCACGTGCAGGAATACGCGGCACCGCGTTCGATCGACCCCGACAAGGCACAGGGTCGTCTGCTCGACGCGCTGGCGGCCATCCCCCAGGCCCTTGGTATTTCGCCACAACGCGTAGTGCTCAAGCGCCGAGAGCGTCAAAGCGGAACCCGTCAGTACGAGCGCCAGGGCACGGAAGGTCGTTTTCAGGAAGTGTCGGAAGCTGGGGTCAAGCTGCTGGTCAATCTTACCGACTACCTCGATACCGGCCTGTTTCTGGACCATCGGCCGATGCGCGTACGCATTCAGCGTGAGGCGGCCGGCAAGCGTTTCCTGAACTTGTTCTGCTATACCGCGACGGCGACTGTACATGCCGCCAAAGGCGGGGCGCGCAGCACCACTAGCGTCGACCTGTCGAAAACCTATCTGGATTGGGCGCGGCGCAACTTGGCGCTCAACGGCTTTTCAGAGCGCAATCGTCTGGAGCAGGGCGATGTCATGGCGTGGTTGGAGGCCGAACGTGAAAGCTACGACCTGATCTTCATCGACCCGCCCACGTTCTCCAACTCCAAGCGCATGGAAGGTGTGTTCGACGTCCAGCGCGACCACGTTCAGTTGCTGGACTTGGCGATGGCGCGTCTGGCCCCAGGTGGCGTGCTGTATTTTTCCAACAACTTCCGCAAGTTCCAGCTCGACGAGCACCTGTCTGCTCGTTACGCCGTGGAAGAAATCACCGCCCAGACGCTTGACCCGGACTTCGCCCGCAACAACCGCATCCACCGTGCCTGGAAGCTGCAGTTGCGTTGATGCGCCGTTGCCTGTGCCCTTGCAGGGCACAGGCCGTGCAGGTCACTTGGCGGCTGTACTGGCGCCTGCGCTGGGCTGGCGGTAGAGGTCCAGCAGCACCTGGTCAAGCACTTGAGAGGCGCCCCACGGTTTGGGGTCGTTGAGGATAGCAGCGACTGCCCAGGTATGGCCGTTGCTGTCACGGCTGAAACCAGCGATTGCGCGTACGGTGTTGAGCGTACCGGTCTTGATGTGGCCCTCACCGGTCATGGCGGTACGCTTGAGCCGTTTGCGCATGGTGCCATCCATACCCACCAGCGGCAGCGAGCTCATGAACTCGGCAGCGTAAGGGCTTTTCCAGGCCGCTTGCAGCATGGCTGCCATCTCACGAGTGCTCACGCGCTCGGCCCGGGATAGGCCTGAGCCGTTTTCCATCACCAGATGCGGTGCAGTGATGCCTTTCTTGGCCAGCCACTGGCGCACGACACGCTGCGCGGCACGGGCGTCATCGCCATCGGCATCGGTCCGGAACTGGGCACCCAGGCTCAGGAACAGCTGCTGAGCCATGGTGTTGTTGCTGTACTTGTTGATGTCACGGATGATTTCGACCAAGTCCGGTGAGAATGCACGCGCAAGCAACCGGGCGCTTTTGGGCACGTTTTCGATGCGATCGGCACCTTGGATGGTACCCCCCAGCTCGCTCCAGATGGCACGTACCGCACCGGCGGCATAGGTCGGGTGATCGAGCAGCGAGAGGTAGGTCTGGGAGTTGCAGCCATCGCCCAGTTGACCACTGACCGTCACGGTGATGCCGTCCGGCTGTGGCACGGGGTTGTAGCGTACGTCGCCGGCGCAGTTCTTGCTGTTGATAGCCTTGACCTGATTGTCTATGCGAATGCTGGCAATCGGTGGCTCCACGGCAACGCTGACCCTGCCGCCATCGTTGCGCGCCACGAAGCGCAAGGCCTTGAGATTGACCAGCAATGCGTCAGGCTTCACCAGGAACGGCTTGTTCTGATCACCCCCGTCGTCATTGAATTGCGGAAGATTGGGCTGCACGAAATGGCTGCGGTCGAGCACCAGGTCACCTGTAATGGTGCGCACACCGTTGGCGCGCAGGTCACGCATCAGCAACCACAGCTTTTCCATGTTCAGCTTCGGATCGCCTCCACCTTTGAGATAGAGGTTGCCGTTGAGTACACCGTTGCTGAGCGTGCCGTCGGTGAAGAACTCGGTTTTCCACTGGTAGGTCGGCCCCAGCAGCTCCAGGGCAGCATAGGTGGTGACCAACTTCATGGTCGAGGCAGGGTTCACGGACACGTCGGCGTTGAACACCGTGGCTGTGCCGGGGCCATCCAAGGGCAGCATCACCAATGACAATGCCGTGTCTTGTAGCTTATTGGCCTTGAGTGCCTGCTGCACCTTGGGTGGAAGGCTTGTATTGACCGCAGCGGCCTGGCTGGTCAGGGCCAAAGGCAGCAACAGGCCGGCGAGTAGGATGGGGCGGAGCGTTTTGATCATGATCAACGGATACCCTGCAAAGAGGAGAAAGGGCATTGGGGCTGTAGAGGAATGATGGCCCCAGAACGAATGCACACGCATTATGCCCCAAGCCCCCCGGGGTTGCGCCAGTTCGATGCACATGGGTTTCACATCGGACCGCTACGGTGAGTTTGTTCTGCACTGCGGCTTGTGTGCAGATCCGAAAGTAAAAAGGCCACCCCTGGGGGTGGCCTTCTGCGAACGAACCCGACAGAGATTACTCTGCCTTGTTGATCGGCTTTTCCGGGTACCAGGCGTCGAGCAGTGGGCTGACTTCGACCTTGGTCAGTTCGCTGCGGCCTTTGAGCCAGCTTTCGACGGCAGCGCGCTGCTCTTCGGTGACCGAGCCACGCTTGACCGAGCACACCAAGCCGTAATCGTCACCGCCGACATAGTCGAGGCCGTTGGCATCCATGGCTTCGGCAAGGAACGCGTCGAGGAATGCATCGATTGCCTGGTCATCCAGATCCTCTTTGAATTCCAGGTTCAGCTCGAAGCCCAATTCCTGAAACTCGTCGACACACAGCTTCTTGCGCAGACGACGGGAGCGGTTTGTGGCCATGAAACAATCCTCTTAGGTAATAACGCCGCGCAGTCTATCAGTTAACACGTCCGGTTGCCCGCCTGCGTGCACGTGGTTGTCGACAAGTCCAGCGTCAGCGCTCGGTGCACACGGCGCATGTGCCTGGCCAGGGCTTGTCGTCGCACTCGCACTTGGGCAGGGGTGAGGTCCTCACTTTCAAGGGCGGCGCAGGCCCGCATCAGCGCTGCCGCTTCCAGCATGCGTGCTGCGCTCAGGATTTTGTGCGCTTGGGCGGCGATGGCCTGTTGATCTTGATCAGGCTTCAGGTCCATCAAGAGCGTGAAGTCTGTCTCCAGGCTTCGTTGCAGCGTCTGCAGGAATCGCAGATGATCAGCCGGGTCATGCCCAACCACCGCGTTGAGTCCATCCAGGCAATAGGGTTTGCGTCGGTTCTTTTTTCGGCGCTGCATGTTCACTGCTGCAAGGTGCTGACTCAGGGTGCTGAGGCTGATGGGTTTGAGCAGGCAATCGTCCATGCCCGAGTCAAGGCATTTGCGCCGTACCTCGGGTTGTGCGTTGGCGGTGTAGCCCAGGATCGTGCAGCGTCTGCGTCCTGTTCGTTGCTCTTCGGCACGTACCGCAGTCGCCAATTGGTAGCCGTTCATGTGGGGCATGTTGCAATCGAGTACCAGCACATCGAAGTCGCCTGCACGCCATGCCGACAGGCCTTCGCGACCGTCCTCAGCCGTCGCGTGCTGCAGCCCGAGGTAACCGAGCTGCTGCGCCATCAGTTGCAGGTTAGCAGGGTGATCGTCGATCACCAGCACTTTGAGGTGAGGGTCGGGTGTCAGCAAGCGTTCGGCAGCTGGTACCGGTGCCGATTGCACTGCAGTGTCGGCCTGTTGCAGCGGCATCTTCACCCGGACTTGTGTGCCCAGGCCTTCCAGGCTCTTGATACTGAGGTCGGCTCCCATCATTTCGCAGAGTGTGCGGCAGATAGTAAGGCCCAACCCGGTGCCGACGCGTGCGCCCTGGCTGTGCGGGTTCGCCTGAACGAACGGATGGAATAGCCGTTCTATGTCGTCCGGGCGGATACCAATGCCACTGTCGCGCACCTCCATGTCTAACAGCGAGCTGGCGCTGTCTTCGTTCTGTAGTAGCTTGGCGTGGATGCGTACCTGCCCGTGCTCGGTGAACTTGATGGCATTGCTCACCAGGTTGGACAGCACTTGCTTGAAACGCAAGGGGTCCAGCAGGACATGACAACGTGCCGCGGGCTCGATGATGACTTCCAGCGCCAGTCCTTTCTGCCTAGCCTGGCCTTCGAATATGCGCCCTACCGACTCGAGCAATTCAGCCAGGTCGACCACTTCAGGGACCAGCGTGAGGTGCCCTGACTCTATGCGCACGATGTCCAGGATATCGCCAATCAAGCCAAGCAGGTCCTTGGCCGAATGGTGGGCCAGCTGAAGGGCGCCGCGATCGACCTGACCCTGTTCGGCGCGCTTGACGGCGAGTTCGAGCATGCCGATGACGGCGTTCATGGGCGTGCGGATTTCATGACTGATGGTGGCCAGGAACGTGCTCTTGGCCCGGTTGGCGTCATCGGCCTGCTGCTTGGCTTGACGCAACTCGTTGACCAGCTGGCGGCGGTCGCTGATATCGATCCATCCGCCAATGATGCCCTGTACCTCGCCCAACGAATCCCGGTAGGGCAGGATCCAGTGGTAGATGGTGATTTCCCGGCCCTTGATGCGCAAGGGACGGTCCATGATCAACGGCGTACCAGCCGCCATCACCTTGGCGTAGTCGTTCTGGATTTGTCGGGTCTGTTCGCAGTCGGCAAACAGGCTGCTCTCCAGTTGCTTGCCCAGGACCTCCTCGGCGCTGGCCTGGACCGCTTCGAGGTAGCTGTAGTTGCAGCTTTGCAGGCAGCCTTCGCGATCACGGACGTACATCGGGTGTGGCGTACCGTTGAGCAATGCGCGCATGAATGCCACCTGATCGTTCAGGGCGCGCTCTGCTTGCTGGCGTTGACGGATCTGCAAACGCAGGCGGGCATTCCATAACAGGGCCAGCAGCAGCAATACCGCCGCACCCAGGGCTACCAATACCGTCAAGCGGCGCACCCCCTCGCCCTTGGCATCTTCGAACAGGGTGAAGCCTCGCCAGCGGTTGTTGATTACCCCCAGCTCTTCAGGTGAAATGCTCGAAAGTGCCTTGTCCAGAATTGAAATGAGGGTTTTGGAGGGGGTACTGGTGGCCATTGCATAACTGGCAGGCTCGCTGCCCACTGTGGTGCGGATGATCAGGTCGGGATTGCTGGCCAAGGCATGGTTGGCGTCGATCAGTGTAGTGATGACCGCATCCACTGCTCCGCTGTTGAGCAGGGCCATGGAGTAGTACGAGCTTTCCGTTTCTATCCAGCCAATTTGCGGGTGGTAGCGCGAGAGCATGGTGTCCAGGGCGCTGTAGCGCGTGATTGCGATCCGCTTCCCACGCAGATCGTCAAGCGAAGTGGCTGCCGCGTTGTCCTTGTGATTGACCAGCACGTAGGTGCTGTCCAGATATGCCTGACTGATCTGCAGATCGTTCTGGTCGATGCCGCCGCTTGCCAGTGCAGCGATCACATCGGCGCGCCCGTCCTTGACCCGGGCAATCATGTCCGCGATGCCACTGGCCCGTTGCACCTCGAAACGCAAGCCCGTACGCAGGCTGATCAGTTCCAGCAGGTCGGCGGTGATGCCGCGGAAATAGCCCGATTTGTCGAAGTAGGACAATGGCGCCGCCGTACCGTCGACAACGACACGCATGACTGGATGACGCTGCAACCACTGCTCTTCGGTGCGCGTCAGTCGAAGCTTGCGGTCGGTCAAAAGCAAATCGCTGCCTGCACTCCAGCGTTTGAATATGCTCGAACGCAGGGCGGGGGACTGACTGTCGAGCGCAGCATTGACCAGCGCGAGCAGTACCGTGTCTTGCTTGCGTAGGGCGAAGCCGAAGCCAAATGCTTCATGGTTGCCAAAGCTGGCCATACGCAGCCTTGGCAGGTGCCCGCGGTTGAGTTGATAGTGGGTGGAAATCGTGTCGCCGATGAAGACATCGGCCTGGCCGAACGCCACCGCATTCAAGGCTTCGCTGGATGATCCGAAGGCCAGGACCTTGGCATCGGGATAGACACTGAGTACTTCTTTCCTGGGCAGGTAGTGATACAGCATGCCAAGGCGCATGCCCGCCAGGCCAGTGTCCAGCGCCCGATGTTCGTCCTCTCGCGTGACCAGCACGGGTTGGTCGATGGCGTAGGCGTGCGACAGCACCACGCCTTCATAGTTGGCGTCATAGCCGTTGGCACTGCCTAGCAGATCGATGTCGCCTTGTTTGAGCGCCTGCAGCGCCGCTTGGCGGCTTGGATAGCGCAGCACGCGTACCGGCAGGTCAAGCGCCTTGCCCAGCAGGCTGGCGTACTCTGCGGTAAGGCCTTGGTAGTCGCGCCCCCCACTGCTGATGTCAAAAGGTGGATAATCCGGGGCAGAGGTGCCGACCACCAGTTCGTGGCGAGCATTCAGCCATTGCTGTTGTTCAGGGGTGATCGCAGGCATGGCGGGCCGTGCGGTGGAGCGAGCGACCAGGGACAGCTGGGACGCGCCTTGCTGCCCGGCGTTCGCCAGGTTGCCTGGCAGTGTGGCGACCAGGAGCAGGAGGGCGATAAAACGTGCCATGGAGCCCTCAGACCAGTGCGTTGCGCTTAGCCATGTCGATCAGATCGACCAGCGTGCTGGCTTCGAGTTTGTGCATGAGGCGTTTCTTGTAGGTACTGACCGTCTTGCTGCTTAGAAACATGCCTTTTGCAATCTCCTTGTTGGTTCGCCCTTGTGCGAAAAGTTGAAGAACCATCAATTCCCGATCATTGACGGTACTTAGAAGTTGCAGGTCGTTGTCAACAGGTGCATGAGTCTGCATCGCCTGGCTGGGAAAGTAGTTGTACCCAGCCAAAACCGCCTTGACCGCGCTGAGTAGTTCGCTCAGGTCTTCTTGCTTGCAGACATAGCCCGCTGCCCCTGATTGCATGCAGCGCACTGCGAACAGCGCTGGCGACTGCGCGGTCAGCACCAGGATTTTCTGTGACATCGCCATCGACTGAAACCGTGCCAGTACTTCCAAGCCATCGAGCTTGGGAATGCTGATATCCAGGATGATCAGGTCTGGATTGGTTTCGCGAATCATCTGCATGGCATCCACGCCGTTGTCCGATTCGCCAGCGATTTTGTAATTCTGATTTTCCAGAAGCATGCGCACTGCCAGCCGGATTACCGGATGGTCGTCGACGATGAATATGGAGTACATGTTCTACTTCCCTGCTATCAATGAGGGTGACAGTTGGCACCTTAACCCAGTTGAAAGCGGCAAGTAATGCGGGGGCGGCTCAATAACCGTATATAGGAAATGGCCTACAAATTTAACAAAAACTACTTACGTACGGTTGCATCAACAACCAAAGTCAAACCTTGTTTGTTAGCTGATGTTTATGGTTTGAACTTGGTATCCAAGGTTGGTTGAATTGGATGTAAGTCTTTCCTGATTCACCCGTTTGAAAGCGCAGGCCGACAGATTTTCTGCGCATCTTCATGCAGAGCCGGAACGCCCTGTCATCTCCCGTGCCATTTCGCTGGCGTAGCTGTCGGTCATACCGGCTATGAAATCGATCATGCGCAGGAAAGCCTGATAAAGCGAACCATGGGGGTCGGGGGCATTGTTGCCTAGCAGGTCCAATACCCTACGGCTCTTGAACGAGGGAGTGCGCCCCCCATGTTGCTCCAGTGCGGCGCCACAGAAGGTGTTCAACAGGATTTCCAGCGTGGTGTAGGCACCGATTTCGTGAAGCGTCTTGCGCTTGTCCTGAAAAATCTTGTTTCGCGCCATCGCCTTGGCGTGCAGTACGCAACGTTTAGCGGGGCCGTGCATGTGCTCGACAAGATCACCGGTCAAATGGCCGGCGAGCAGTGCATCCTGCTGTTCCACGAAGGCCAGTGCCGCCGCATTGGTCAGGTGTTCGATAGCCTTGCCGCGCAGGATCGCCAACTTGCGGCGCCTCGAGTCACTTGGACCGAGCTGCCTGTAGGTTTCCGGCAGGTCGCTGCCTACCAGATCGAGCAACAGCGTTTCAACTTCAGCGTACTGCAGAAGCTCCATTTCCAGGCCATCTTCCAGGTCGATCAGGCCATAGCAGATGTCATCGGCAGCCTCCATCAAATACACCAGGGGATGCCGTGCCCAGCGCTGATCGTCTACTTGAGGCAGGCCCAGGCGACCTGCAATCTGTTCCAACAGCGGCAATTCGCTCTGGTAACTCCCGAACTTATGCTTTTTATAGCCCAGAGCATCGGCATGACGCGCGCTCCAGGGGTACTTGAGATAGGTTCCCAGGGTGGCATAGGTCAAGCGGGTGCCCCCATCGAACTGGTGGTACTCCAGCTGCGTCAGTACCCGAAAGCCTTGGGCATTGCCTTCGAAATTGAGGAAGTCGGCACGTTCATCATCGCGCATGTCGTCCAGCCAACCACGATTGGCGGCCTGCTGAAACCAATGACGGATGGCATCTTCACCGGAGTGTCCGAAGGGGGGGTTGCCGATGTCATGGGCAAGGCAGGCCGACTGCACCACCATGCCCAAGTCACTCGGATCACACCAGTCGGGCAGGCTTGTACGTAGCGTTTCCCCAACGCGCATGCCAAGGGACCGGCCTACGCAACTCACCTCCAGCGAATGTGTCAGGCGCGTGTGAATGTGATCGTTGCTGGTGACAGGATGAACTTGCGTCTTGCGCCCCAGGCGACGAAATGCGCCGGAGAAAATGATGCGGTCATGGTCTTTGTGAAACGGGCTGCGTCCCAATTCTTCAGCACTGTACTGAGCTTTGCCCAGGCGTTCGCGGGTGAGCAGGGTATGCCAATCCAAGGCGCAGTCTCCAGAAGGGGTTGCAGCGAAGCATACGCCGTGTCAGTGGTTCTTGTTCGCGAACAACCACTGACGCGGCGTGAGGTGGGGATCACCGGCGACGACGGTTGCTCTGCATGAAGAGCTTGACCAAGGGAATCAGGCTGGCACCTAGACGGACAAGGCGGGGAAGACCACCACTTCGAACGCCCTTGCCTGTCAGAAAGCCCATGGCCACTACCGCCCCTATGCCCCACAAGGGTGCATGCTTGATGCCAAGCCCGGCATGGAGCGAGCTACCCATGCCGCGTATGCGCCGCACAGGCTCGAGCAATTGGCCGGTTTCATGGCGGATTTCCTGGCGGTGCATTTCCATGCGCAGGCGCAGCAGCGCTTTGCGCAGTTCACGCGGATTACGTGTATTGGGCAAGTCAGGCAGGTTCATGGCAGAAGGCGCTCCCGATCTTTGGCCAGTTCCTCAAGCGTGGAGTGGAAGGGCGAGGACTCGTCGAACACCGCGCCTTTTAGGCGCAGCCCACAGTACAGCGCTGCCAGTCCATAGAACACGCACAGACCAATTATGCCGGCCAGGCGATAACTGTCCCAGAGCAGAACAAGCACCAACCCGGAAAGCGCTGTCAACAGCAGCAGCGCGAAAACCAGTGCCAGGCCTGCGAACAGCAACAGGCGCAGGGTTCGTCCTTTCTGCTCCTGCAGTTCGATGCCGAACAGTTCTATATGGCTGTGCAGCAGCCCAAGAACAGCTGCACCGAGCCGCTTGCCGGTGGCACCGGTGCCGATGGCGTCATTGTCCATGAAAACCCCTTAACGACGGTTCGCCAGCAGGCCGATTAACAGGCCAACGCCGGCGGCGATACCAATGGCATGCCAGGGTTTTTCCTGGACATACTGCTCGGCGCTGCCCAGTGCCTCCTGGCTGCGTTCGCGCAATGATTCCTGGGTGACTTCCAGCGCCTCGCGTGCTTGCGCCAGGCGCTCGTGCATCTGTTCGCGCAGCACTTGCGCCTGGTCACCTGCCAGGTTGGCGGTATCGGCCAGCAGCTTCTCCGTGTCGCGGACCAGTGCCTGGAAGTCAGCCATCAGTACATCTTGTGCATGCTTTGCCGAATTGCTGGCCATGTGTCTCTCCCTGTCGGTTGATGTTGGTACTTCGAGTGACGTGGCTACTGGAAGGTTCAAGTCAGCACACTGGTACAGGCTTTGCTTGGTTTATGCATCGTTGCAGGGCGCCCTCTCAACGCGCTGCGCTGCTTCGGGGCGCGTGCCACCCGCCACGCCTAAACATTAACCCAAATTGCCCAGACTGCCAGATTGGGCTCCCGTCCATTCGTGGCAAGTGCCCATAACCGCCTTGCCAGGCACCGAATCGGTGCAGGAAGGGGGTCGACTGAGCATTGTTGGTGCCGCCGACAGGTGCTGCTGCTTCATGGATATGACTTCAAGCGCGATTCAGTCTCAGGTAAACGGTTCAAATACGTTGTTCATCCTGGTAGGCGCCATTCTGGTGCTCGCCATGCATGCCGGCTTCGCGTTTCTTGAGGTCGGCACCGTACGCTACAAAAATCAGGTCAACGCCCTGTCCAAGATTTTGAGCGATTTCGCCGTGTCGGCGATCGCCTATTTCTTCGTCGGCTATTGGGTGGCCTACGGGGTTGCGTTTTTCCAGCCTGCCGCAACCCTGGCGGCCGATAATGGCTACGCCTTGGTCAAATGCTTTTTCCTCCTGACGTTCGCAGCTGCCATACCGGCGATCATCTCTGGCGGGATTGCGGAGCGAGCGCGCTTTGCACCCCAACTGTGCGCCACGGCATTGATCGTGGCACTGGTGTATCCCTTTTTCGAGGGGATAGTGTGGAATGGCAACTTTGGCGTCCAAGCGTGGTTACAGGTGCATGTCGGTGCGCCGTTCCATGATTTTGCCGGCTCGGTGGTGGTACATGCCATGGGCGGCTGGCTGGCGCTGGCTGCGGTTGTGCTACTGGGCCCCAGACGCGGGCGCTACCGTGAAGGGCGATTGGTCGCGTTCGCGCCCTCGAGCATCCCGTTTCTGGTCTTGGGCTCTTGGATACTGATCATCGGCTGGTTCGGCTTCAATGTGATGAGTGCGCAAACCTTGCAGGGCGTCAGCGGCCTGGTCGCTATAAATTCATTAATGGCCATGGTTGGCGGCACGCTGGCCGCGCTGCTGGTGGGTCGCAACGACCCAGGGTTCCTGCACAACGGCCCGCTGGCAGGGCTGGTCGCCATTTGCGCAGGCTCCGACATCATGCATCCCGTGGGCGCGCTGGCTACGGGCCTGGTGGCCGGAGTTCTGTTCGTGTGGGCATTCACCGCCGCGCAGAACCGTTGGAAGATCGATGATGTTCTGGGTGTGTGGCCCCTACATGGGTTGTGTGGGGTATGGGGCGGAGTCGCCTGCGGTATTTTTGGGCAGGTCTGGATGGGGGGGCTGGGTGGGGTCAGCGTTTACAGCCAACTGCTGGGAAGCCTGGCCGGTGTAGCCGTGGCGCTGGTGGGTGGCCTGGCCGTCTATGGCGTGATCCGCAAGGTACTTGGCTTGCGGCTCAGTCACGAACAAGAGTTCGAGGGGGCAGATTTGTCCTTGCATCGAATAGGCGCTACGAGCCAGGACTGATACTCAACGGATGCAGACGTCAGTAGGGCGGCATAGAATAACGGCCTGTGCAACTGAGTGAGGATATGTGCCATGTTGCCTGAATGCCAGCTGTTCGGCACCTTGGGTTGTCATTTGTGCGAGGTCGCTGAGGCCATACTGATGCCTTTTGTCGATCATGGATTGCTCGTCGAACTGGTCGACATTGCCGAAAGCGATGCGCTGTTCGAACGTTATGGCCTTGCAATCCCCGTGCTGAGACGTCGAGACAGCGCGGCGGAATTACTTTGGCCGTTCGATACCGAACAAGTGGCGGCCTTCTTGAGGCACCCAAACCTCTAGTGGAGCTGTCACCCTGCTCCACTTTAGAAACATCGATACGATGATCCGGTTCAGGCACTGGGCGCAGACCTGGGTGCCGACTCCGCCTCCCGTCACCGGATCTTACCGTTATGCTGCTCACCTCACATTTTACGCTCAACGAAATGACCGTCTCCCAGGTCGCGGCCCGGAACGGTGTCGATAACACGCCTTCCCAACCGATCATCGACAATCTTCGTTTGCTGTGCGAGACACTTGAACAGGTGCGTGCCCTGTGGAACGCGCCGATCATCATCAGCAGCGGATACCGCAGCGAGCAAGTCAACCGGTTGCTCGGTGGCGCCTCCAACAGTCAGCACATGCAGGGGCTCGCCGCTGACTTCACGGTCGTCGGGCATTCCCCCAGGGACACGGTGCAGCGCATCAGCACGAGCCCGATCATGTTCGATCAGCTCATAATGGAATTCGAACGCTGGGTGCACCTGTCTGTAACCCCTGGCATTCCACGCCGACAGGTGCTCACCCTGCGCAAGGGAGGTGGTTACCTCGCGGGTCTGGTATGAGACGGATTGACGGCAACGGAAGGATGTTCGTATGCTGTACATAAATACAGTATCAAGGTGAGCCCATGCTCAACGTCGAGCAATTGAAGTACAGCGTCAACCGGATGCCCGTCGACAGGGTGGCCGATGCTGTCTTGGAGCTGCGGCTTGAAGGCCTGGTCACCGACGACCGAACGCCTTTCGGCAAGGTGCACTTCAACACCTGCTTTGCAGAGGTGGAGGCGCTGTTCCAGCGGGCTGGCTACCACCGGGGGCTGGATGTGGTGGGTTATGAAGGGCTGGTGTATGCGCTGTACGACCCCAGCCGCTGGGAGCCCGTTCAGGTGCTGCGCTGGCTCAAGGCGCGCAGCGAGTCGCTGGCCCAGGCTGGCTGATCAGCGGGGCTTGAAGGATAATACGCCGCCAAGCCAGGTTCCGAGCCCGACGATGACGCCATTCGACCCCGCCCGACTGCAAGCCAGCACGGTATGTCTGCCTCCTGGTCCATGGGCTACGGTGCTCGATTGCTTGTGCGATCACTTCAAGGCCATTGATCGTAGCCAGTGGGTGGACCGTTTTGCCCGGGGACGGGTGCTGGGCGCGGACGGCCAGGCTATTTCGGCCGGTCATCCCTACAAGCGCGGTCTGCGTCTGCACTATTTTCGCGAAGTGCCGAACGAGCGAGTGATTCCCGTGCAGGAAGCGATATTGCATGTGGACGAACACCTGGTGGTAGCTGACAAACCCCATTTTCTGCCGGTCACCCCAGGGGGTGCGTACGTGGAGCAGACCTTGCTGCACCGTCTCATCCATCGGCTGGACAATCCGCACCTGGTGCCCCTGCACCGCATCGATCGGCACACGGCGGGGCTGGTGCTGTTCTCGGCCAACCCTGAGTCACGCAGCGCTTACCAGCGCTTGTTTCCAGAGCGGCGGATCGAAAAACGCTATCAGGCCATTGCCGCAGCGCTTGGGCAGCATACCTTCCCACTGGTGCACCGCAGCCGCCTAGAACACGGGGAGCCGTTCTTTCGCATGCATGAGGTGCAAGGGCCGGCCAACAGTGAGACGCACGCCCGCGTATTGGAAAAGAACGAGGAGCAGTGGCGGTATGAGCTCTCGCCTGTCACGGGCAAGACGCATCAGCTGCGGGTGCACATGGCTGCTTTAGGAGCAGGCATCAGCAACGACCCGTTCTACCCAGCATTGCTTGATGTAGAGGATGACTATCAACGGCCGCTGAAGTTGCTGGCGCAAAGCCTGAGTTTCGATGATCCGTTGACCGGGCAGGCCCGTCGTTTCGAAACCCGTTTGCGGCTTGACTGGTAACGTTGGTCATGCAAAGGGTCGACGATGCCGACCCTCGCGAGTTATCCGATCTAGCGGTTAAAGCGCTCCACCAGTGAATATTGGCTACCGGCCGTGCTGTTGAGGGCCTCACTCAGGACTGCCGAGTGCTGTGCCTGCTCGGCAGTCTGGTCGGCCAGGTCGGCAATGGTGCTGATGTTACGGCTGATCTCGTCGGCCACCGCAGTCTGTTCCTCGGTCGCAGCGGCAATTTGCGTGGCCATGTCGGTGATGTTCGCCACGGCTTCACTGATGCCCACTAGCGCCTCGTCAGCCTGCATGACCCGATCAACACCTTCCTGGGCCTGGCGGTGCCCACTTTCCATGGTCGTCACGGCGTTGCTGGCAGTTTGCTGGAGCTTAGCGATCAGGCCGTGAATCTGCCCGGTCGATTCAGCCGTGCGCTGGGCCAGCTGCCGCACTTCGTCGGCAACCACGGCGAAGCCCCGGCCCATTTCGCCTGCCCGTGCCGCTTCGATGGCGGCGTTCAACGCCAGCAAGTTGGTCTGGTCGGCAATGCCCTTGATGACATCGACCACACCGCCGATCTCGTCGCTGTCCTTGGCCAATTGCGTCACGGTCTGCCCAGTTTCTCCAACTGCGGCTGACAAGCGTTCGATGGCTGCCCGGGTTTCACCGGCAATTTGACGGCCCTGGCCTGTCAAGCGATTGGCCTGCTGGGTCGCATCGGCGGTGCGTTGTACATGGTTGGCCACCTCCTGGGTGGTGGCGGCCATCTGGTTCACTGCGGCAGCGACCTGTTCGGTTTCCACACGCTGGCGCTCTA
Organism: Pseudomonas sp. DE0157; assembly: GCF_007678615.1. Classification (NCBI taxonomy): domain Bacteria; kingdom Pseudomonadati; phylum Pseudomonadota; class Gammaproteobacteria; order Pseudomonadales; family Pseudomonadaceae; genus Pseudomonas; species Pseudomonas sp. DE0157. The sequence goes on along the minus strand of NZ_VEJN01000013.1, from coordinate 5,239 downwards.
GGCCTGATGAACTCATATGCGCCAGCTCGTCTGACTGCCGCGCCTGATCGCTCAGGTGCTCGGCGCTGTCCTGCAACCGTGTCAGGCAGGTCTTCATCCGAGCATCCTGGCTGAGCATGGCCATTTCCAGGCGCGCCTGCACGCCACGGCTGTCGGTATACATCTGCGCAATCAGTGGATCGGACGTGGTCTGTTCGGCCAGGCGCAACAAGCGCTTGAGCCCACGTTGTTGCCAGGTCAGGCCGAGCAGGCCCAGGGGGACCGACAACGCTGCCGCCAAGGCAAAACCCCATGAGTGTCCGAGCCAGTTGCCGATGAGGAAGCCTATCTGGCTGATCAGGATGAATGGCAACCAGTCCTGCAACACGGGTAACCAACGATCACGGCGCGGCACAGCAGGCTTGCCTTGGTTGATACGCTGGTACAGGGCCTCGGCCCGGCGAATTTGCTCGGCAGTGGGCTTGACGCGCACCGACTCGAAGCCGACGACCTGATTGTTGTCGAAAATCGGTGTGACGTACGCATTGACCCAGTAGTGGTCACCCGACTTGCAACGGTTTTTGACGATGCCCATCCAGGGCAGCCCCTGCTTGAGGGTCTGCCACATGTGAGCAAACACGGCAGGCGGCACATCAGGATGACGCACCAGGTTGTGCGCTGCGCCCATCAATTCATCGCGGGTGAAGCCACTGATTTCGATGAAGGCATCGTTGCAGTAAGTGATCACGCCTTTGGCATTGGTGGTGGAAATCAACCGCTGCTTGGCAGGGAAAGTCCGTTCTCTCTGGGTAATGGGCTGGTTGTTGCGCATGGCTAGGATGTCCGCAGGGCTTTGGACTGGTATCGGCACGGTGCGCGCTTTATTGAGGGAATATTTCCAGGAATTGACCCATGGCAGTGCATGGCAGATACGGGTGGGCTACTGGCATTTCGCGGTCGGTTCCCACTGCGATTTTCATAGGTACTTTGGTGGAGGGGAGGCTAGCAAGGGCAGATTGGAAGAAGGAGGGTGCCAGCCTGCGCACAGACTGGCACCCGCGCGGGGCCTACGCGGCGATCAACTGACGCAGCACGTAGTGCAGGATTCCACCCGCCTTGAAGTACTCCACTTCATTGAGGGTGTCGATCCGGCAGAGCACGTCGATCTGCTCCTTCGTGCCGTCTTCGCGGAGGATGGTCAGTGCCAGGCTCATGCCCGGCACAATGGCAGCCCCCTCCAGGCCAGTGATATCGATCTGCTCTCTACCCGTCAGGCCGAGTTGTTTACGGTCCTGGCCTGCCTTGAACTGCAACGGCAGCACGCCCATGCCAACCAGATTGGAGCGGTGAATACGCTCGAAGCTTTCGGCCAGCACTGCCTTCACGCCAAGTAAATTCGTGCCCTTGGCAGCCCAGTCGCGGCTGGAGCCTGTGCCGTATTCCTGGCCGGCGATCACCACCAGGGGCGTGCCTTGCTGCTGGTAGCGCATGGCGGCGTCGTAGATCGAGAGTTTCTCGCCGCTTGGCACATGCACGGTATTGCCGCCTTCTTCGCCTGCAAGCATCTCGTTGCGGATGCGAATATTGGCGAACGTACCGCGCATCATGACTTCATGGTTGCCGCGCCTTGACCCGTAGGAATTGAAATCGCGAGGCTCCACACCCTTCTCGCGCAGATAGCGACCCGCAGGGCTATCGGCCTTGATATTGCCGGCCGGAGAGATATGGTCCGTTGTGACCGAGTCGCCCAGCAACGCCAGGATGCGGGCGTTGTGGATATCGGTGATCCGAGGCGCCGGTCCTTCGATACCTTCGAAGAAAGGGGGGTGCTGAATATAGGTCGAGTCTTCTTGCCATACATACGTGGCAGCCTCTGGCACTTCGATAGCCTGCCACTGCTCGTCGCCCGCGAACACTTCGGCATATTCCTTGTGGAACATGGCCGTGCTTACCTTGGCCACAGCCTCGGCGACTTCTTGCTGGCTAGGCCATATGTCCTTCAGATAGACCGGCTGCCCGTGCTTGTCGGTGCCCAATGGATCCTGGGTCAGGTCGACTTTCACGCTACCAGCCAGTGCATAAGCCACGACCAGAGGCGGTGAGGCGAGCCAGTTGGTCTTGACCAGTGGATGCACGCGTCCTTCGAAGTTACGGTTGCCGGACAACACCGAGGCGACGGTCAGGTCGGCGCTGCTGATGGCGTTTTCGATAGGCTCGTCCAAGGGGCCTGAGTTGCCGATACAGGTGGTGCAGCCATAACCGACGAGATCAAACCCGAGCTCGTCGAGGTAGGGCGTGAGACCCGCCGCCTCGAAGTATTCGGTGACCACCTTGGACCCCGGTGCCAGCGAGCTTTTCACCCATGGCTTGCGCTGCAAACCTTTCTCGAGGGCTTTCTTGGCCACAAGGCCGGCCGCCATCATCACACTGGGGTTGGAGGTGTTGGTGCAGGAGGTGATAGCCGCAATGACCACGGCGCCGTCGCGCAGGGTGTGGGTCTGGCCTTGGTGACTGTAGTCGGCTTCGCCCGCCTGATCGGCATTGCCCACGGCAACGCCACCCCCGCCCTCGCTCTCAAGCCTGCCGACTTCCTTGGCGGCAGGTTTGGGTTGCAGCTCGACGAACTGTTCGAACGCCTGCTTGACCTGGGCTAGGGCAACCCGGTCTTGCGGACGTTTGGGGCCGGCCAGGCTGGACTCAACCTCATTCATGTCCAGCGCCAGCGTGTCGCTGAAGATGGGCTCCTGCCCAGGCAGGCGCCACAACCCCTGAGCCTTGCAGTAGGCCTCGACCAGTTGCACGGTTGCTTCAGGTCGACCCGACAGGCGCAGGTAATCCAGCGTCACTTGATCGACGGGGAAGAAGCCACAGGTTGCGCCGTACTCCGGAGCCATGTTGGCAATGGTGGCGCGGTCAGCCAAGGGCAGTTCGGCCAGACCGTCGCCATAGAACTCCACGAACTTACCTACCACGCCTTTCTTGCGCAGCATCTGGGTGACCGTCAGCACAAGATCGGTGGCTGTGATGCCTTCGCGCAGCTTGCCCGTGAGCTTGAAGCCGATGACCTGTGGGATCAGCATCGACACAGGCTGGCCAAGCATGGCGGCCTCCGCTTCGATGCCCCCCACGCCCCAGCCCAGCACGCCCAGCCCGTTGATCATGGTGGTGTGGGAGTCGGTGCCGACCAGCGTGTCCGGGAAGGCATAGGTGCGGCCGTCGGCTTCGCGGGTCCACACGGTACGCCCCAGGTATTCGAGGTTCACCTGGTGGCAGATGCCAGTGCCAGGCGGTACCACACTGAAGTTATCGAAGGCACTCTGGCCCCAACGCAGGAACGCATAGCGCTCGCCGTTGCGTTGCATCTCAATGTCGACGTTCTCGCCAAAGGCCTGCGGTGTCCCATATCGATCGACCATCACGGAGTGGTCGATCACCAGGTCCACAGGCGAGAGCGGGTTGATGCGCTGGGGATCGCCGCCAGCCTTGGCCATGGCCGCGCGCATGGCGGCGAGGTCCACCACGGCTGGCACGCCGGTGAAGTCTTGCATCAGTACACGCGCGGGACGGTACTGGATTTCGCGGTCCGAGCGCTTTTCAACGAGCCACTGGGCCAGTGCCTGCAGGTCTTCGCCGGTAACGGTCTTGCCGTCCTCCCAGCGCAGCAGGTTCTCCAGCAGCACCTTGAGCGACATGGGCAATTGCTGCAGGTCCCCGAGCTGCCGAGCAGCTTTCGGAAGGCTGAAGTAGTGATAGGTATTGTCACCGACATCGAGCGACGTGAGGGTATTCAGGCTATCGAGCGAGGGCATTGCCAACTCCTTCTGAGCCGGTGCCCCGGCAACGTCTCTAAGGGCTGCCGGTGGCACCGCTGTGTACAGGCCCGCACGGCACGGGTCCGACTGAATGGTCAGGTTAGTCCTGTTTGCCTGACCTGACCCTTTTCTGGACCAGCGGGGCATGTCCCAGGTTCCGATCTTCCTTTATCATCGCCGCCCTGCCGGCGCCTGTGTCGCGCCAGCCGTCGTGGAGTGAGAGATGGAAACCCTGTTCATGCATTGCCGGCCCGGCTTCGAGGGTGAGGTGTGCGCCGAAATCAGTGAACATGCCGCCCGCCTGGGGATTGCCGGCTATGCCAAAGGCAAGCCTGGCAGCGCCAGCGCCGAGTTCGTCTGCAGCGAGCAAGGCGGTGCCGAGCGCTTGATGCAGGCAGTGCGGTTCAACCAGCTGATTTTCCCAAGGCAGTGGGCGCGTGGCGCGTTCATCGAGTTGCCCGAGAGCGATCGTATCAGCGTGTTGTTGGCGCACCTTGCAGACCAGCCGGTGTTCGGCAGCCTGTGGCTGGAGGTGCTCGACAGCAACGAGGGCAAGGAACTGTCGACGTTCTGCCGCAAGTTCGAAGCACCATTGCGCAAGGCGTTGGAGAAGGCCGGTCGCCTGGTGGATGACCCGAATCGCCCACGACTGCTGTTGACGTTCATCAGTGGCCGCCGGGTGTTTGTCGGGCAGGCTTTTGCTGACAACAGTGCCTTATGGCCGATGGGCATTCCCCGCCTGAAATTCCCGCGTGAAGCGCCCAGTCGCTCGACCTTGAAGCTGGAGGAGGCCTGGCATCAGTTCATCCCACGCGAGCAGTGGGAGCAGCGGCTGGGCGATGACATGACCGGTGTCGACCTGGGGGCCTCACCGGGTGGGTGGACGTATCAGTTGGTACGGCGGGGCATGTTGGTGACCGCCATCGACAATGGTCCGATGGCCGAGAGTCTGATGGACACAGGGCTTGTCCAGCATTTGATGGCCGATGGCTTTACCTGGCAGCCCAGGCACCCGGTGGATTGGATGGTGTGCGACATCGTCGAGAAACCGGCGCGCACCACGGCCTTGATCGAGACGTGGTTGGGGGAGGGGTTGTGCCGCGAGGCGGTGGTGAACCTGAAGCTGCCGATGAAGCAGCGGTATGCTGAGGTACGGCGGTTGCTCGATCGCATGGAGGCGACATTCAAGGCCCGGAAGGTGAGGGTGCTGATTGCGTGCAAGCAGCTGTATCACGATCGTGAAGAGGTGACGTGTCATTTGCGGCGGGTTGATTTGAAGGGGCGGTGAGGGTCTAACGAGGCCGAGCCAGGCGTGGCCTGTACTGCTTTGCGCTGAATCGGCCGCGATGCTCGAAATCAGGCCAAATCGATCCGTTGCCGTTGCCGTTGCCGTTGCCGTTGCCGTTGCCGTTGCCGTTGCCGTTGCCGTTGCCGTTGCTTTGGCTTTT
>NZ_VEJN01000012.1:0-133276 GCF_007678615.1 Pseudomonas sp. DE0157 | reverse complement strand
CACGCTGTCAACCTTCTTCTCAACCGCTGCCGATCTGTTCGATCGTAGCCCTTACAGCACCACCCGAACTAGCTAACCCATTGAATCTCAAGGAGTTTCGCGTTCCGATGTCGCTGGAAGTGGGGCACATTATAAGGGGATTCGAAACCGCGTCAACCTTTAATTTCATGTATTTGAAATATTCTGGCCGTGGGCTGGAAAGGCGCCGCTGATGGATGAAGCACTACCTTATATAGAAGAAGGAGGCCACATGGCCTCCTTGCTCCCCAACAGCACGCTTACAAACTAGGGAATGCGAACTGAGATGCTTCATGGCTGGCCCGCTGCGGCCAGCGTTGAGTAATGGCCTTGCGCCGTGTGTAGAACCTCACGCCGTCTGGCCCGTAGGCATGCAGATCACCAAACAGCGAACGCTTCCAACCGCCGAAGCTGTGATAGGCCACAGGGACCGGCAGCGGAACGTTCACCCCTACCATGCCTACCTCGATTTCATCGCAGAACAACCGCGCCGCTTCACCGTCACGGGTAAAGATGCAGGTACCGTTGCCGTACTCGTGATCATTGATCAGTTGCATGGCCTGCTCAAGGCTGTCGACCCGTACTACACACAACACCGGCCCGAAGATCTCTTCCTTGTAGATGCGCATTTGCGGGGTCACTTTATCGAACAAGGTGCCGCCGACGAAATAGCCCTCTTCATTACCCGACACGCTCAAGCCGCGCCCGTCCACCACGAGCCTGGCGCCCGCCGCTACGCCTTCATCGATGTAGCCAACCACCTTGTCGCGAGCCGCCGCCGTGACCAGCGGCCCCATGTCCAGGCCGCACGACGTGCCCGCACCGATCTTCAGTGCCTTGATTTGCGGCTCAAGCTTGGCAATGAGCGCATCGGCCACCTGGTCACCCACGCACACCGCGACCGAAATGGCCATGCAGCGCTCACCGCACGAACCATAGGCAGCCCCCATCAGCGCACTGACGGCATTGTCCAGGTCGGCATCGGGCATCAGCACTGCATGGTTCTTCGCGCCGCCCAGTGCCTGGACGCGCTTGCCACGCTTGGTACCCTCAGCGTAGATGTACTCGGCAATTGGCGTAGAACCCACGAAGCTCAACGCCTTGACCTCCGGCGCCTCGATCAGGGCATCCACCGCTTCCTTGTCACCGTGCACCACATTGAGGATGCCCTTGGGCAAGCCCGCTTCCAGCAACAGCTGGGCGATGAACAGCGTCGAGCTGGGGTCACGCTCCGACGGCTTGAGGATGAATGCGTTGCCGCACGCGATTGCCAGTGGATACATCCACAGTGGCACCATCGCCGGGAAGTTGAATGGCGTGATCCCCGCTACTACCCCCAGCGGTTGAAAGTCGGACCAGGCGTCGATGTTGGGGCCCACGTTTCGGCTGTACTCGCCCTTGAGCAATTCAGGTGCAGCGCAGGCGAACTCGACGTTCTCGATACCACGCTTCAACTCCCCGGCGGCGTCTTCCAGGGTCTTGCCATGCTCCTCGCTAATCATTTGTGCGATTCGCGCTTCGTTCTGCTCGAGCAGTTGCTTGAAACGGAACATGACTTGGGCGCGCTTGGCCGGCGGGGTATTGCGCCAGGCCGGGAACGCGACCTTGGCAGCATCGATGGCTTGCTGCACGGTCGCACGACTGGCCAGTTCGACCTTGCGAATGGCCTGGCCAGTGGAGGGGTTGAACACATCGGCGGTGCGCTCGCCCTTGGTAACCAAGTCACCGTTGATCAGGTGCTGAACAATGCTCATGTAACACTCCAGATAGAAAAAGGCGTGGCAGGCGTGTGTGCGACAGGCGCCTGCCTTGAACGCAGGAAATCAGTCGATCAGGTTCAGCGTCTCGCCCACGGCATCGAACAGACGGTCCAGCTCTTCAGGTTTGGTGTTGAAGGTTGGGCCGAACTGCAAGGTGTCGCCGCCGAATCGCACATAGAAGCCCGCTTTCCACAGTTTCATCGCCGCTTCATAAGGGCGCACGATGGCGTCTCCGTCCCGGGCGGCGATCTGGATGGCGCCTGCCAGGCCAAAGTTGCGGATATCGACGATGTTCTTGGTGCCTTTGACGCCGTGCAGCAGGTTCTCAAAATGCGGCGCCAGGTCTGCAGCGGACTGCACGAGGTTTTCCTTCTGCAGCAGATCCAGCGCAGCAAGCCCTGCCGCGCAGGCGACCGGGTGCGCGGAGTAGGTGTAGCCATGGGGGAACTCCACGGCATAGTCCGGCGTCGGCTGGTTCATGAACGTATGGTAGATCTCGCTGCTGGCAACCACCGCCCCCATGGGGATCGCCCCGTTGGTCACCTGCTTGGCGATGCACATCAGGTCAGGCGTAACGCCAAAGGCCTCGGCGCCGGTCATCGCGCCCATGCGGCCGAAGCCTGTGATCACTTCGTCGAAGATCAGCAGGATATTGTGCTGGGTGCAGATTTCACGTAGACGCTTGAGGTAACCCTTGGGCGGCGGCAGCACGCCGGCCGAACCTGCCAGCGGCTCGACGATCACCGCTGCAATATTGGATGCATCGTGCAGCTCGATCAGCTTGAGCATCTCGTCAGCCAGCGCGATGCCGCCTTCCTCCGGCAGGCCCTTGGTGAACGCGTTGACCGGCAATACGGTGTGCGGCAGATGATCGACGTCCAGCAACTGCCCGAACATCTTGCGGTTGCCGTTGACCCCGCCCAGGCTGGTGCCGGCGATGTTAACCCCGTGGTAGCCACGGGCGCGGCCAATGATCTTGGTCTTGGTGGCCTGGCCTTTCAGGCGCCAGTAGGCGCGCACCATCTTCAAGGCCGTATCGGCACATTCGGAGCCTGAGTTGGTGTAGAACACATGGTTCAGGTCACCCGGCGTCAGTTCGGCAATCTTTTCAGCCAGCTGGAAGGACAGCGGGTGCCCGAACTGAAACCCCGGCGAGTAGTCAAGGGTGCCGATCTGGCGCGACACCGCCTCGGTGATTTCCATGCGGGTATGGCCCGCGCCACATGTCCACAACCCGGACAGGGCATCGAAGATCCTGCGCCCCTTGTCGTCCACCAGATGATTGCCATCGGCCGCCACGATCAGCCGAGGATCGCGCTGGAAATTGCGGTTGGCGGTATAGGGCATCCAGTGCGCATCCAGCTTGAGCTGGCTGGCGATACCGGCAGGCGCGGTTTGGAGCATGTTCATCGGCGGTTCCTCGGAAGACGATTAGGCAACGATGGATGTTGTTGCAGCTAACTTGGCACGGCGATAAAGTCTGAAAAAGCCTGCATTTCTAACCTTTACACAGGCCACGACTAAACTGATGAGCCGACGCCCCGATCCGCTTGCACAAGTCAGCGACTTCGATATTCGCCTGTTGAAAATCTACCGCAGCGTGGTGGAATGTGGCGGGTTTTCTGCCGCAGAAAACGTGCTGGGTATCGGGCGATCGGCTATCAGTCAGCAGATGAACGATCTTGAACAGCGTCTGGGCTTGCGCTTGTGCCAGCGCGGGCGTGCAGGGTTCTCGCTGACCGAGGAAGGCCGGGAGGTCTATCACTCGGCGCTGCAACTGCTCAGCGCGCTGGAAACCTTCCGCACCGAAGTCAACGGCCTGCACCAGCATTTGCGCGGCGAGTTGAACATAGGCCTGACCGACAACCTCGTCACCTTGCCTCACATGCGCATTACCCATGCGCTGGCTGAACTCAAGGACCGGGGTCCGGACGTGCGTATCCAGATCCGCATGATCGCACCCAGCCAGGTGGAGCACGGTGTTCTCGATGGCAGTCTGCATGTGGGCGTCGTCCCCCAGACCAGCCCGTTGTCGGGGCTGGAATATCAACCGCTGTATAGCGAACGCTCGCTGCTGTACTGCGCCGTCGGTCATCCGCTGTTCTACGCCGATGACGATCTGCTCGACGATGAACGCCTCAATCGCCAGGAGGCCATTGCCCCGACCTTCCGCTTGCCTGCCGAAATCCAGGCGCACTACCAGGTGCTCAACTGCACGGCCAGCGCGTCGGATCGCGAAGGCATGGCGTTCCTGATCCTGACAGGGCGCTACATGGGTTACCTGCCTGATCACTACGCTGCGCTCTGGGTCCAGCAAGGACGACTACGAGCGCTCAAGCCCCAGCAACGCTTCTATGACCTGAGCTTGAGCTGGGTGACGCGAAAAGGCAGACGGCCCAACCTGGTGCTTGAGAGTTTTCTGGAAAGTCTGGCTGCGACACGTTGATGCCACTCTCTGCCGCCAATGCTTGTTACTTTGCCGTGGGAAGGTAATCTTGTCCTACAGACGCAGCCATCCCCCTGCACGGAATCGTTCATGACATTAGAAGTCCCTGCGCACCGCCTATCCGCCTCCGGCAAACCCGCAGGCCGTATCCGACAGAAAAATGAACAGGCCATCATCAAGGCCGCCGAAGACGAGTTCGCCCGTCATGGCTTCAAGGGCACCAGCATGAACACCATCGCCCTCAAGGCAGGGCTGCCCAAAGCCAACCTGCATTATTACTTCACCAACAAGCTGGGCCTGTACATTGCCGTACTCAGCAACATCATCGAGCTATGGGACAGCACCTTCAACGCCTTGAGCGTCGAGGACGACCCGGGCGAGGCGCTTAGCCGGTACATTCGCACGAAGATGGAGTTCTCCAGGCGCAACCCGCAGGCGTCGCGAATCTTCGCCATGGAAGTGATCAGCGGCGGCTCCTGCCTGACCGAGTACTTCAGCGCTGACTACCGCGAGTGGTTCCGGGGCCGGGCGGCAGTGTTCCAAGCTTGGATGGATGCAGGCAAGATGGACCCTGTCGACCCGGTCCACCTGATCTTCCTGCTGTGGGGCAGCACCCAGCACTACGCCGATTTCGCCACCCAGATCTGCCAGGTGACCGGTCGCAGCCGGTTGACCAAGCAAGATATGGAAGATGCCAGCACCAACCTTATCCACATCATTCTCAAAGGATGCGGCATCGCGCCAGTTGCCTGACCGACATTTATGCCTTCTACCCTGCTCGACCTCTGCGAATTCCGCGAGGACATTCGCAAAAGCCGCTTCATTACCCTGGCCGGGCCCATCGCCAGTGCCAGCGATGCCATGAGCTTCATCGAGCGTCACAGCGACCCCGACGCCACCCACAATTGCTGGGCATGGAAAATCGGGCCCCAATACCGCAGCAGCGACGACGGCGAACCTGGCGGCACGGCCGGCCGCCCGATTCTGTCAGCCATCGAGGCACAGGACTGCGATCAGGTGGTGGTGCTGGTCATCCGCTGGTACGGTGGCATTCAGCTTGGTACCGGCGGATTGGCCAGGGCATACGGCGGCGGCGCCAACAAATGCCTGCAACAGGCCCCCAAGCGCCTGCTGGTACAACGCAGCGAGTTCACTTGCAGTTGTGCATTCAGCGAATTGGCGCTGGTGAAACTGCGGGTCGCCGACGTCCAGGGTCTGGTGCTTGAAGAGCACTTCACCGCCAACGGTGTAGACCTGAAGATTGCCTTCGAAGATGTCCACAGGCTACCTCTGCAACAACAATTGGCAGACCTGAGCCGCGGCCGAATCCTGCTGGCAAGTTGCTGAGTGTTGCCCACAGCAACTGTGGGCCTGGCTGTGGATAAGCTTGGGGCATACGCCTAGAGCCCAATGAGCATGCCCCCTCCATAGATTTGATCAAATTTTGACCAAGGTTACGAAATCGGCAGTTTCAGTTGAGCCAGTCCAAGTTGTCCCCATGCGCAGGCGGTCATGCGGCCAGATGACTGCGGTTTGCACACATTAATTGTGGAGCAGCCTGTGGATAACCCGTGAGTGAAACGACAGGGCACCTGTGGCACATGGCCGCGCCGAGGGTTGCTCATTTTTCAAGCAGTAAGGCGCCGCAGTGCAGCGTCACAAATGGCCGGGCACACCCAGGCGTCCGATGAATTATGCTCACAGGCTCTAACAACCCTATGGAGCACGCTCATGGCCGATTCAAAAACCGCTCTGATCATCGGGGCCTCACGCGGCCTGGGATTGGGCCTGGTCAACCGCCTGTACGAAGACGGGTGGAAGGTCACTGCCACAGTACGCAATCCGCAAGAACCAGGCGCTCTGGCGGATGTTCCAGGCGTGCGTATCGAACAGCTGGAAATGAATGACCCAGCCCAACTCGACACCCTGGCTGAGCGCCTGACCGGTCAGCTATTCGACCTGGTATTTATCAACGCAGGCGTCATGGGCCCTCTCCCACAGGATGTGGAAAGCGTTACGCACCAAGAAATTGGTGACCTGTTCATGACCAATGTCGTTGCACCGATTCGTGTCGCACGCCGCCTGGTTGAACATGTACGCGAACAGACCGGTGTACTCGCCTTCATGAGTTCCATTCTGGGCAGTGTCGCAGTGCCTGATGGCGGGGAGATCTGCTTGTACAAAGCCAGCAAGGCTGCCCTGAACTCCATGATCAACAGTTTTGTGGCGGCCCAGCCGCGCCATGACCTGTGCGTATTGGCCATGCATCCAGGCTGGGTGAAAACCGACATGGGCGGAGAAAACGCGGAGATCGACGTGCTGACCAGCACGCGTGGCATGCTTGAGCAGATCAAGGCCCAAAGTGGAACGGCGGGCCTTCGCTTCATCAACTACAAGGGCGAACCCTTGGTCTGGTGATTGGGCAGGTTGCCGCCATTGGGGCGCACGGCCAGGCCTGGCCCTGTAGAATGGCGGCAACCGTACCTGATTGAGATCACCTTATATGTATGACTGGTTGAACGCCCTGCCCAAGGCCGAACTGCACCTGCACCTTGAAGGCTCCCTGGAACCCGAGCTGCTGTTCGCCCTGGCCGAGCGCAACAAGATTGCCCTGCCCTGGGCTAATGTCGAGACGTTGCGCGGTGCGTACGCCTTCAACAACCTGCAGGAGTTCCTCGACCTGTACTACCAGGGCGCCGACGTTCTGCGCACCGAACAGGACTTCTACGACCTCACATGGGCGTACCTGCAGCGTTGCAAAGCGCAGAATGTGATTCACACCGAGCCCTTCTTCGATCCACAGACACACACCGACCGCGGCATTCCTTTTGAAGTGGTGCTCAATGGCATCAACCAGGCACTCAAGGATGGCCGTGACCAGTTGGGCATCAGCAGCGGCCTGATCCTGAGCTTCCTTCGCCACCTGAGCGAAGACGAAGCCCAAAAGACGTTGGACCAGGCCCTGCCGTTTCGCGATGCGTTCATTGCCGTTGGGCTGGACAGTTCCGAAATGGGCCACCCACCCAGCAAGTTCCAACGTGTGTTCGACAGGGCACGCAGCGAAGGCTTCGTGGCCGTTGCCCATGCCGGCGAGGAAGGTCCGCCCGAGTACATCTGGCAAGCGCTGGACCTGCTCCAGATCAAGCGTATCGACCACGGCGTGCGCGCCATCGAAGACGAGCGCCTGATGCAGCGCATCATCGACGAGCAGATTCCCTTGACCGTGTGCCCATTGTCCAACACCAAGCTGTGCGTGTTCGACCACATGAGCCAACACAACATTCTCGACATGTTGGAAAAAGGCGTAAAAGTCACCGTCAACTCAGACGACCCAGCCTATTTCGGGGGCTACGTGACGGAAAACTTCCATGCCCTGCACACTCACCTGGGAATGACCCAAGACCAGGCTCGCCGGCTTGCCCAGAACAGCCTGGATGCGCGCCTGGTCTGACGCACTCAGCCCACCTGCAGCGTCTCGACCCGGGCGATGCGATTGATCTGCTGGATACCCAGCGGTGATATGTGCAGCGCCCGGGTATCCTCGGCCTCGCGTATCCATCCCGATTGCAGGAACAGGCGGAACAGCGCCTGGCCCAGAACGCCCCCCAGGTGCGGCTCCATGTCATGCCACTCGGTGCAGCGGCACATCGTGCATGCTCGGGGCTGATGCGGTGCCAACGCATCGATGTATACGCCGAGGCTAGCCAGTTGCGCCCGCCCCTCATCGCTGACCACCAACTGCCGCCCACAACCGTCCAGCCATCCGGCCACTACCAGGCGGTGGTAGAGTTCGGCCGCAAGCTCACCGCCCAGGTGATCGCCGCACCGTCTGGCGCGTCGCACGGACATGGGCAATGTAGGGCGCGGCGTGTGGGCATGACGGCTTCTTTCCTGTTCGAGCTGCACGCTGGCAAGGGCCTCCACAGCGGCGCCCACCTGAGGCGTTGCCAGGCGGAAATAACGTTTGCGCCCCCGGGCCTCATGCCGAAGCAGACCCGCTGAAGAAAGCAGCGAAAGGTGTGCACAAGCCGATGAGGCGCTTAGCCCGGTCATGATGGCCAACTCATTGGCCAGGCGGGGTGTGCCATCGATCAAGGCCCATAACATGGCACTGCGCTTGGGGTCGGCCATCAGGCTGGCGATCTGGCTGATGCTGCTGGCTGCGTTCATGTCCCTGTGACTCCCTGCAAATTCACTGTGTAGATGCGATGGCCGACCCTGGCCCACGAACGCCCTCGCTCGCGCTGGCCTGGCTCGTCAGTATAAGCCGCACCTGGAGCCACCCTGGCGCCACTGCCAGGCCTCGTTGTCGCAAAAATGCCACTGGGTAGGGCTACCCTTTGCAGGAGGCTTCTTCAGCGGCATGTTCGCAAAGCAGCCTGTATCTCGGCGGTTTGACAGAAAAAATGGCTCAGCATGGGATGAGTCAAGGCATATCGCTTATTGCGAATTCGGAAGATGCCCACAGCCGTCTTCACCAAATAGCGCAGATATTATCGAAGGTTCTTCATGCCTCACACCGAGCGCCTCGATTGCAGGCGCCGCGTCAACAGCGCAACCGTTACCACCAGCGCCCCGCACAGGCTCATCACCAACGCCATGGGCACCGCGCTGCCATCGTGCAGTACACCCACCAACGCCGCGGCCCCTGCGGCAACACTGAACTGCACGCAGCCCATCAAGGCAGAAGCGCTGCCCGCCCGAGCGCCTTGCCCGCTCATGGCACAAGCAGAGGCATTGGGCAGAATGAACCCCAGGCTCGCGATGCATACGAACAGCGGTACCAATAGCGGCCAGAGCGCTGCGGGCTTGAACGCCGCCATGCTCAGCAATGTCAGGCCTGCTATCAGGTACACCCATACCGCACGGCTCAGCAGCCAAGCGGGCCCGCGTTTGGCCAGCAGGCGGGCGTTCACTTGAGCCATCAGGATGAACCCCGCAGCATTGGCACCGAAGAACCAGCCGTAATGCTCGGCAGGTACCCCGTACAACTTGATGAACACGAACGGCGAGCCTGCGATGTAGGCGAACATGCCGGCAATGGCGATACCGCCCGTCAAGGCGTGCCCCAGGAACACGCGGTCGGCGAGCAGGCGCAGGTACTGACGCAAAGCGCCTGACAATGGCTGCCGGGGAATATGATCAGGCATGCTTTCAGGCAGCCCGAGGCTGACGGCGAGCAGGCAGCCGGCACTGAACAGGCTCAGGGACAGGAATATGAACTGCCACCCAACATGGTTGACCAACACGCCGCCCAGCATGGGCGCAAGGATCGGCGCCAAACCCATGACAAGCACCAGCTGGGAGAACACTTTGGCCGAAGCCACCGGGTCGCACTTGTCGCTGACAATCGCCCGCGACAGCACCATACCCGCGCAGCCGCCCAGTGCCTGGACAAAGCGCGCCAGGATCAGGGTGTCCAAGTTGGGCGCATAGGCGCAGGCCAGCGATGCCAGGGTAAAAAGCGCCACGCCGAACAGCAATGGCTTGCGCCGACCGAAACGGTCAGCCACCGGGCCATAGAGCAACTGCCCGATGGACAGCCCGAGAAAGTAGGCGGCCAGGGTAGTCTGGACGTGTTTTTCATCAGTGGCGAACGCCTGGGCTATCGCCGGAAAGGCAGGCAGATAGAAGTCGATCGCCAAAGGCCCGAACGCACTGAGTGCGCCCAGGATAAGGACCATTCGCAGGTTCATCGGGAATCCATAGCAAGCTAACAAAGTTGCACATTCTACCTGCTGTGGACCCCGTCCTGCGCAAAACAATCCAACAATCGCGTTACCTGGCTCGAGCGCTTATGCAATCTCGGCCTGGTAACCCTCTTCCTGGATGGCTGCCCGTATCTGCGCCGGGTTAGCACTGCTGTCGACGCGGACCTGCTTCTTTGCCAAGTCGACATCGACCTTGGCAGCGCCATCTAGGGCTTGGACGGCTTGGGTAACCGCCTTCACGCAATGGCCACAGGTCATGCCTTCTACCGAGAATACGTGCATGGGAATACCTCCTCTGGGTTTTCAGCGAGTTTCAAGCTTGCCATGGGGGCAAGGTCAAGCGTGCGTGTCTGGAGGTGGCAATTCGCGTCCACCTCGGCCAAGCTGCGACTTTGAAACAGGCAAGCAGGAGAGTGTTCATGTTCAGGACAGCAATGGGCTTCATCGGGCTGCTGGGTGCGCTCGCGGCGGTGCCGCCGGCCATCGCCGAGGACAACTCGGCCTACAGCGTGCTGATCATTTCCCGCGAACGGCTTGAAGTGGCCACCAGTTGCGAGATCGGTGTCTACCTGAACGATCAACTGTCGGGGCGCCTGTTCCAGGAACAGTCCACGTCGTTCAACCTGCCTGCGGGCCCTGTCGATGTGCGTCTGCGCCTGCTGCCTGGGCAGACACCCGGTTGCGCCCCGGGCCTTGAAGATCAACGTAGCACCCGGTTGAACCTGCAAGCCGGGCAGATCAACAAGTACCGCATCGCGATGGGCCAGTATGGGATGGAGCTCAAGCGAACGCCGTTGGACTATTGACCTTCCCCGCATGGCAAGGTTGATGCTGGCAGCGTGCCCAAGGAGGAAATCATGTCCACGCCCGTCACTTATCACCTGCCCGTCTCCGGCATGACCTGCGCCAGCTGCGCTGGCCGAGTGGAACGCGCCTTGCGCAAGGTCACCGGCGCAGAACACGTCACCGTCAACCTTGCCAACGAGCAGGCCCGTGTGCAGGCGCCGGCCGATAGCCTGGATGCACTGGTCAACGCTGTACACGCAGCCGGTTACGCGGTGCCCAGCCATACGGTGGAATTGCAGATCGCCGGCATGACCTGCGCCAGCTGCGTCGGCCGGGTCGAGCGTGCGCTGGCCAAGGTGCAGGGGGTTCTCAAGGTCAGCGTCAATCTGGCCAACGAACGTGCCCACCTGAATGTCCTCGATGGCGTTCAGGATGCGGCGCTGATCGATGCGATAGGGCAAGCCGGTTACCACGCCAGCCTGCCGCACGCATCCGAAAGTGAACAGGCGACGACCCAACGCCGCTTGCGCCGGGAACGCCTTGCAGTCGCCGCGGCGCTGCTGCTGGCTTTTCCCCTGGTGTTGCCCATGCTGGTACAACCGTTGGGCCTGCACTGGATGCTACCGGCCTGGGCACAGTTTCTGCTGGCAACGCCGGTGCAGTTCATCCTGGGCGCCCGCTTCTATGTGGCGGCCTGGAAAGCCGTGCGTGCCCGCAGCGGCAACATGGACCTATTGGTCGCCCTCGGTACCAGTGCCGGTTACGGCTTGAGCCTTTATCAATGGGCCAATGCGCCATCGGGTACCACACCACACCTCTACTTCGAAGCCAGCGCAGTGGTCATCGCCCTGGTCATGCTGGGCAAGTACCTGGAGAGCCGTGCCAAGCGCCAGACCGCCAGTGCCATACGCGCCCTGGAAGCGCTGCGTCCCGAACGTGCGCTGAGGGTCATCGATGGCGTGGAGCAGGAGGTCGCCATCGCCCACCTGCGCGTGGGTGACCTGGTCATGGTCAAGCCTGGTGAGCGTTTTCCGGTCGACGGTATCGTCGAAGACGGCCACAGCCATGCCGATGAAGCCCTGATCAGCGGCGAAAGCCTGCCAGTCACCAAGCAACCCGGAGACAGCGTCACCGGGGGTGCGATCAACGGCGAAGGTCGGTTGCTGGTCCGCACGCAAGCGCTTGGCACAGAGACCGTCCTGGCTCGCATCATCCGCCTGGTCGAAGACGCCCAGGCTGCCAAGGCTCCCATTCAGAAACTGGTCGACCGAGTCAGCCAGGTCTTCGTGCCGGCGGTACTGATACTCGCCGCGATGACCTTGTTGGGATGGTGGCTGGCCGGTGCGCCGTTTGAAACCGCCGTGATCAATGCAGTGGCCGTTCTGGTCATCGCCTGCCCATGCGCGCTAGGGCTGGCAACGCCGGCCGCGATCATGGCGGGCACAGGTGTTGCCGCACGTCACGGCATCCTCATCAAAGATGCAGAAGCACTCGAACGCGCGCAGGCCGTCAACCGCGTCGTGTTCGATAAAACAGGTACGCTCACCTCCGGAAGCCCAAAAGTGGTGCATAGCCAAGCGCTGGACGGCGATACGGACAACCTTTACCGATTGGCCGGCGCGCTTCAGCGCGGCAGTGAACACCCGCTGGCCAAAGCCGTGCTGGACGCCTGCGCCGACCGTGGCCTGCGTGTGCCCGAGGTGGCCGACAGCCAGTCCCTGACCGGTCGCGGCATTGCCGGACGTGTCGATGGGCGTGACTTGGCACTGGGCAATCGGCGCCTGCTGCAAGACCTTGGCCTGGCGCCCGGTGAACTGGCCGCATCGGCTGACGCCTGGGAAGCACAGGGGCGCACCTTGTCCTGGCTCGTCCAGAGCGGGGCCTCACCCAGCGTGCTTGGCCTGATCGCGTTCGGCGACAGCCTCAAGCCCGGGGCCGATCAGGCGGTCCAGACCCTGCGCAATCAGCACATCAGCAGCTACTTGCTCACTGGCGACAACCGGGGCAGCGCCATGGCCGTGGCGGCCGCCCTCGGCATTACCGATGCCTACGCCGAGGTGCTGCCAGCGGACAAAGCCGCCACCGTGGAAGCCCTCAAGCAGGGCGGTGCCGTTGCCATGGTCGGCGACGGCGTCAACGACGCACCGGCGTTGGCGGCTGCAGACATCGGCATCGCCATGGGCGGTGGCACGGATGTGGCCATGCAGGCCGCCGGCATCACCCTGATGCGCGGTGATCCGCGGCTGGTGCCAGCAGCCCTTGAAATCAGCCGTAGAACCTACGCAAAGATTCGCCAGAACCTATTCTGGGCGTTCATCTACAACCTCGTCGGCATCCCGCTGGCTGCCTTCGGTTACCTCAACCCGGTCATGGCAGGCGCGGCCATGGCGCTCTCCAGCGTCAGCGTGGTCAGTAATGCGCTGTTGCTCAAGGCCTGGAAGCCCGCCCTGGATCAGGAGGCACCATGAACATCGGCCAAGCGGCAGCCCGTACCGGGCTCAGCACCAAGATGATCCGCTATTACGAATCCATCGGCCTGCTCAAGCCTGCCTTGCGCAGCGACAGCGGTTATCGGATCTATCAGCCTGCGGACCTGCATGCCCTGGCCTTCATCAAACGCTCGCGCGACCTGGGGTTTTCCCTCGAAGAAGTCGGCAAGTTGCTCACCTTGTGGCAGGACCGGCAGCGAGCCAGCGCCGATGTCAAGGCACTAGCCAGCCAGCATATCGATGCGTTGAACAGGCGCATCGAGGAACTGGTTAGCCTGCGCGACACCCTGGTCGAGCTGGTTTCCAGTTGCCACGGCGATGACCGCCCGGACTGTCCGATTCTCAAGGAACTGGCCAACGAAGCGCCGGGGCGCTGCTGCCGCTGAGCATTTCCGACAGCCCCGCAACCAAGCTCATAGGGCATTCCCGTCCAAACGCGACCGAATAGGCATCAATAGCGACTTCGCCCAATATTTACGGGCGTTTTCCTACATAAAATTCGGTTGCTGCCGATGCATTAGGTACCTGCCTCATGTGTCGACAACAATAATTCGGGAGCGCCGATGAGCATCAAACAGAAACTGACCTGGGCCTTTGCGATCATCGCCGCCCTGCCCATCGTGCTGGTGGCCACCTTGGTGGTACTGAACCTACGCGGCGAGGCCAGGGATGGCTTCCTCGACAGCAGCAGTCGAGAAATCCGTCAGGTCAGCAACGCGATGAACATCTTCTTCCAAGGCATCAGCCAGAACGTGGAGTACATGGCCTCGCAACCCTTGGTGGCGGCCACTGGCAACGAACTGACCAAGTACATGAGCGCCACGCCGTCCTACGAACTGGGCGAGCAATCGAGCAAGATTCTGGCGTTCATGACCAGCCTGGCCAATGCCCATCCTGCCTATGCCTACCTCTCCTACGGGGTCGCCGACGGGGGCTACGTCGGCTGGCCGGCAGGGCAGAAGTTCGTCAACTACGATCCGCGTACACGCCCTTGGTACCAGCTGGCCATGGCTAACCCTGGCAAGACCCTGCGCACCGGTGCCTACTACTGGGCCGCCGACGATGCCGTGCTGGTCAGCACCGTACGTGCCGTGGCCAACCAGCTGGGTAACCCTGGCGGCGTGGTCAACGTCGACGTTTCCATCAAAGGCCTCACCGAAATCGTCAAGCAGATCAAGCTGGGCGAGAGCGGGTACCTGCTGCTGGTCGAAAACAACGGCAATGTCCTGGTAGACCCGCGGGACACTGCGCACAACTTCAAACAACTGGCGAGCTTCGGCGACGGCTACGCCGAGCTTGCCAAGCACGGCAAGGGCCTGGCTGAGGTCGAGCTGGACGGTGTTCGCTACATGGCCAATATCTACCCGGACGAACAGCTGGGCTGGACGCTGATCGGGCTGATCGAGCAACGCGAGGTGATGCAGACCACCACCCGCCTGACCTGGCTGATCGGGATCGTCGCGCTGGTACTGGCTGCCGTGTTCGCCGTCGTGGGTGCCACGTTCGCCAAACTGATCGTGCGCCCGATCAACAGCGTCACCAATGGGCTTGAGGACATCGCCCAGGGCGAAGGGGACCTGACCCGCAACCTGGAAATCCGCGGCCGTGACGAAACTGCCCAGCTGGCGAGCTGGTTCAACCAGTTCCTGGGGGCCATTCGCAGCCTGATCCAGCACATCAGCGCCGCAGCCGGCAACATCCTCAACACCTCCACCAGCTCGACACGCGTGTCCAGCGACATGGCCGAGGCCGCCGGGCGCCAGCGTGAGGCCGTTGACATGGTGTCCACCGCCTTCCATGAAATGGTCGCCACTGCCAACGAGGTCGCGCGCTCCTGCAGCCAGGCGGCGCAGTCGGCCGACAGCGGCCAGCAGCAGGCGCGCGAAGGCCAGCAGCAGATCGATGCCGCCGTCAGCAGCGTCGACCGCCTGAGCCACGAGATCGAGCAGTCGGCGCAGTCGATCCAGCAGCTTGAGCGCGACAGCAACGCCATCCAGTCGATCCTGGGCACCATTCGCTCCATTGCCGAGCAGACCAACCTGCTGGCGCTCAACGCCGCCATCGAAGCTGCCCGTGCCGGTGAGCAAGGGCGCGGGTTCGCGGTGGTGGCCGACGAAGTACGTGCCCTGGCCAAGCGAACCGCCGACTCCACGGCCGAAATCGACGGCCTGCTGGGCAACTTGGCCGGGCGCACGGCCGAGGTGGCGGCGCAAATGCACGCCAGCCTCGAAGTTTCGCAGCAATCGGTGAGCCGTATCGGCATGGCCCGCGACAGCTTTGGGCAAATACGCGAGTCGGTGGACGTGATCCGTGACATGAACACGCAGATCGCCACGGCAGCCGAAGAGCAGCACCAGGTAGCCGAGGACATCAACCGGCACATCAGCCAGATCCACGGCGATGCCCAGCTGGTGGCGGAACTGGCCCAGGCCGCCCGCCAGGACTCCGAAAGCCTCGCCGGCCTGTCCAACGAGCTGGACTCACTGGTGCGCAGGTTCCGTACCTGACGGCAAGAGCTTCGCGAGCATCGGGCCTGCACGTTCACGGGCTCGCGCAGCGCCGCACCCGGTAAGCCGCTAGAGCTTCAACTCGCCCGGCGTGGCACCGAACAGCTGCTTGAAGGCGGCGATGTAGGCGGAGGTCGAGTCGTACCCGCAGCCCAGCGCCGCGTCAGTGACCGTGTGCCCCGCCTCGAGCGCGGTCAAGGACGACAGCAAGCGCATGCGCTGGCGCCAGTTGCGAAAACTCAACCCAGTCTCGCGCTGGAACAACCGCATCAGGGTCTTTTCCGAACACCCCAGTTCGCACGCCCATTGCTGCAAGGTCTGCGGCTGATCCGGTGTAGCAATCAGGCCATTGCACAGGGCAAGCAAGCCTGGGTGTTGTGGCAGCGGCAACGAAAACGCCACTTCCGGCAACGCCTGCAATTGGTCAAGCAGCACGGCGACCAGGCGCGCCTGCGCGCTATCGCCTTCGGGGTAATGTGCAGGGTATAGGCAGAACTGCTTGATCAGCTCACGGGCCAAGGGGGTCACTTCCAGTACACGACAACGCTCCGCGGCCCACGAGCAGGCATCGCGCCGTATATAGAGGCTGCGCATTTCGGCCTGCATCGAACTGGACACGGCATGCTCGGCCTGCGCCGGTATCCACACGCCCCATTGCGGCGGGGCGAAGTAGCTGCCTTCCTGGGTATACACCCCCAGTACGCCACTGATGGCATAGGAAAACTGCACCCAGTCATGTTGATGCGACGTCGTCCACGAGCCGGCCACCAGTCGCTCGGCGCGTGCATAGAGCGGTCGAGGCAGGCAATCGAGCGTTGGAATGGGACGAGGATGTCCGATGGCAGGCATGGCGATTTCTTATCATGATGATCGGCCAAGCCTACCAGCCTAAATGCCCTCGGCGTTATCCGGCTCCATGTGCACCTTCGGTCACCCAGCCGGATGAACACCGACGCTCACCGCTCGACGATGACCGTAACGCCCTGCCCGCCTGCGGCGCAGATCGAGATCAGGCCGCGTCCTTGGGGCGCCGTGGACAGCAACTTGGCCAAGTTGGCCAGAATGCGCCCACCGGTGGCGGCAAATGGATGCCCTGCCCCAAGTGAGCTGCCCTTCACGTTCAGCCGAGAACGGTCGATCGCCCCCAGCGGCGCATCCAGCCCAAGGCGCTCCCGGCAGTACTGGGCATCCTCCCAGGCCTTGAGGGTGCACAGCACCTGGGCTGCGAATGCCTCATGGATCTCGTAGTAATCAAAATCCTGTAGCGTCAGGTTGTTGCGGGCCAGCAAGCGCGGCACCGCATACACTGGCGCCATCAGCAGGCCCTCGCGGCCATCGACGAAATCCACCGCGGCTGTTTCGCCATCGACCAGATAGGCGAGCACCGGCAGGCCATGTTGGTCTGCCCACTCCTGGGTCCCCAGCAACACCAGCGAGGCCCCATCGGTCAGCGGCGTGGAATTGCCTGCCGTCAAGGTGCCCTCATCGCTGCGGTCGAAGGCCGGTTTGAGCTTGGCCAATTGCTCCAGCGTCAAGTCGGGACGCAGGTTGTTGTCCCGGGTCAGCGACCGAAAAGGGGTCATCAAATCGTCTTGCCAACCTTCCTGGTAGGCACGTGCCAGGCATTGATGGCTACGCAGCGCCAATTCGTCCTGCTCGGCCCGGCCAATGCGCCAGGTTTTGGCCATGCGTTCGCAGTGCTCGCCCATCGACAACCCGGTGCGTGGCTCGCCGTTGCGCGGCAGCGAAGGCTTGAGGTGGTGAGGCCGCAAGCCCAGGAAAGGCTTGAGGCGGTCACCCAGCGCCTTGCCCCGGTTGGCTTGCAACATCATCCGGCGCAGGCCTTCGCTCACGGCGATGGGTGCGTCGGACGTAGTGTCGACGCCGCCCGCAATGCCGCAGTCGATCTGCCCGAGGGCAATCTTGTTGGCCACCAGCAATGCCGCTTCCAACCCGGTGCCACAGGCCTGCTGAATGTCATAGGCGGGGGTCGAGGCCGACAGGCGCGAACCCAGCACGCACTCGCGCGTCAGGTTCATGTCCCGGGCATGCTTGAGTACCGCGCCTGCCACCACCTCGCCAAGGCGCAGGCCGTGCAGGCGGTAACGCTCGATGAGCCCCTCGAGTGCGGCAGTCAGCATGTCCTGGTTGCTGGCTGTGGCGTACGCACCATTGGAACGGGCGAATGGAATTCGGTTGCCGCCCAGAATAGCGACCCGGCGAAGTGAGCGCATGCGCATGTTCCTCCTGAAACAATTTGATCCGTAGAGCCTAGGTGTTTTTGCCGCATTCGAACGACCTGGCCACAATCCTGGTCCACACTGTCAGACTTGCTTTCGGAGGACCCACCATGAGCGATCGCTACCTTGGTTTTGCCAACTCCAGCCTCGGCCGCAAACTTGTCGACAGCCTTGGCCTGCCTCGTCCAGCCACCCTGGAGCGCTGGGAAGCGGGCCGCATGCGGCCAGTGGACGGGCCGTTGGTCCTTGGCGGCGGCCCCTTGGCACGCCAGGTCGAAACACTCGCAGCGCGGTTGACCGACGCGGTTTACGGCTTCAACGGCCAAGGCCTCCAGTGCGAACCCTGGGTCGCTGGGTTGGGCCCCAAGATCAAGGCGTTGGTGTTCGATGCCAGTCACTTGTCCGACAGCGATGCGCTCACGCAGTTGCGCGAATTCTTCCAGCCGCTACTGCGCAACCTGGCGCCTTGCGCCCATATAGTGGTCTTGGGTCGCCCGCCTGAGGCCGTCGCCGACCCGATGGCCAGTGTCGCCCAACGTGCCCTCGAAGGGTTTAGCCGTTCGCTGGCCAAGGAACTGCGCAACGGCGCTACTGCCCAGTTGCTGTACGTGGGTGACGGCGCCGAATCTCAACTCGAAGGCGCGTTGCGCTTCTTCCTGTCGCCCAAGAGCGCCTTCGTGTCGGGCCAGGTGCTGCGCCTACAGCCCTGCCAGGCTCAGGTCGAGGACTGGACACGGCCGCTCAGCGGCAAGCGCGCGCTGATCACTGGGGCTGCCCGCGGCATCGGCGCCGCCATTGCAGAAACCCTGGCCCGCGACGGTGCCGATGTGCTGCTGCTCGATGTGCCCCCAGCCAGCGAGCAATTGCAGGCGCTCGCTGCGCGCCTGGGTGGCAAGGCGCTGGTCCTGGACATCTGCGCCGGTGACGCTGCCGAGCAGTTGCTGGCGGCATTGCCCGATGGCCTCGACATCCTGGTGCACAACGCAGGCATCACCCGTGACAAGACCCTGGCGAACATGACCCCCGAATATTGGGACGCCGTACTGGCGGTGAACCTCAAGGCTCCTCAGCTGCTGACCCAGGCCCTGCTCGATAACGGCGCGTTGCACGAGGACGCCCGCATCACCCTGTTGGCTTCGGTCAGCGGTATCGCCGGCAACCGGGGGCAATCCAACTACGCTGCCAGCAAGGCTGGGCTGATTGGCTTGGCCCAGGCCTGGGCACCGACGCTTGCCGAACAAGGCATCAGCATCAACGCAGTGGCGCCTGGCTTCATTGAAACCCATATGACGGGCGCCATGCCCATGGGCTTGCGCGAAGCGGGGCGACGCCTGAGTTCGCTCGGCCAGGGCGGTAAGCCCCAGGACGTGGCCGAAGCCATCGCCTGGCTTAGCCAACCTGGCTCTGGCGCCGTTAACGGCCAGGTGCTGCGGGTGTGCGGCCAGGCACTGATGGGGGCTTGAGCATGCAACGACACTGGCACGACCTGCATCAACCGGCCAGCCGCGCCAGCCTGTACCTGCGCGCAGCGGGCAAACGCCGCATCAGCGGTAATCAACTGCCCACGCACGGGCTGCGCTGCACCCTGGCGGTTCAGCCTAAGCAACTGCATGCCTACCGGCAGTTGTGCCGTTTCGTCGACGATGGCCGGCTGCCTGCTACATACCCGCACATCATGGCGTTCAACCTGCAGCTGCAGTTGATGACCGCCGAGCAGTTCCCCTTTCCGTTGCTGGGCCTGGTCCACCTGCACAACCGCATCGATGTCATCCGCCCGCTTGGGGGCATCGAGTCGCTGCGCATGGCGGTTCATGCCGACAACCTGCAGCCCCACCCCAAAGGCGGAACCTTCGACCTGATCACCGAGGCGGCGGACGGTATTGGCGTGCTCTGGCGGGAAACCAGCCGCATGCTCGTGCGCGGGTTGAAACTCGACGGCAACCTGGCAGAGGCGGACGAGGGTCAGGCCAGCCACTTGCCTGAAGTCACGCGCTGGTATGCCGACAGTGATATCGGCCGCCGTTATGCCAGGGTCTGCGGCGACTACAACCCCATTCACCTCAGCGCACCCAGCGCCCAGCTGTTCGGTTTCCCCACTGCCATCGCCCACGGCATGTGGAGCAAGGCCATGGCCATGGCCGCGCTGCACGGACACTTGCCTCACAGTGGCTATCGGTTCGAGGTGGATTTTAAACAACCCGTGCGTTTGCCCTCGGAGGTGGTGCTCAGCGCCAGCCAGGTCGGCCCTGTGGGTGAGCTGCGCCTGGACGGCCAGACGGACGTGGTACACATGCTCGGCCGCTGGGCCCGCTTGCAGGGCTGACTGGCGCATGCTGCGCCCCGTGCAGGGAAGCTTGCTTTGCAATGGCCCTGCGCGGAAGCTATGCGCCATGAGGAGAACCCGATGAACCTGCAAGAACTGACTCAACGCCTGCATCAAATCCGCGATACCAATGACTGGCAACGTTTCCACAGCCCAAAGAACCTGGCCATGGCCGCCAGCGTCGAAATGGCCGAGCTGGTTGAAATCTTCCAGTGGCTCAGCGAGGACGAGTCACGTCGCCTGCCACCCGAACAGCTGGCCCACGCCGGGCAGGAAGTGGGCGACGTCGTGCTCTACCTGTTGCTGTTGTGCAGTGAACTGGGGCTGGACATGGACCAGGTGGTCCGCGCCAAGCTGGCTGACAGCGAAAGGCGCTTCGCACGATGAACGACCGTCATTTCGATGAACTGGCCACCCGATTTGCAGAGAAAATCTACGGTGGCGCAAAGGGGGCGATCCGGCTGGCAGTCTTGCAGGCCGACCTGGCCGAAGCCCTGCCGGATCGCCCATTGCGCATCCTCGATATCGGTGCCGGCCTGGGTCACATGGCGCTATGGTTGGCCCAACGCGGCCACCAGCTTACGCTGGCCGAACCCGCCGAGCCCATGCTCGAAGGGGCACGGGCCCGCTTTGCCGAGGCCGGCCAGGCGGCAACGTTCATCCAGGCGCCCTGGCAAGCGCTGCTGGGTGAGCTGACCGAGCCCTACGACGTGGTCGTGTGCCACGCGGTACTCGAATGGCTGGCTGAGCCGGAAAGTATCCTGCCCGTTCTGCATCAACTCACAGCCCCCGGGGGTTGGCTGTCGCTGGCGTTCTATAACCGCGATGCCTTGGTCTTCCGCAACCTGCTCAAGGGGCATTTCCGCAAGCTTCGCAGTAATCGCCTTGAAGGTGAAAAGCAGAGCCTTACCCCGCAGAAACCACTTGATCCGCGGGCGCTCAGGGCGCAACTTGAACCTTTGTGGCAGGTCGAAAGTGAAAGCGGCATACGTGTTTTCCATGACTACATGCCCAAGGAATTCCAGGACCGCGCCGAGCTGCTGGACGTGCTGGAAATGGAGCTCGCTCACCGCCGCCATCCGAGTTTCGCCGGCCTGGGCCGTTACCTGCATTGGGTCTGTCGCCCACGTTGACCTGCCGTGAGGAGCAAGCATGCCGTACCGTCTGTTGCCACTGGCCCTGCTGGCTTTGGTTCTGACCGGGTGCCAAGGGACCAATCCCTACGTCGCCAGCAGCCGCCCACTGCCACCGGCCCCGCCTCAGGCAGCGACCACGTTCGACGCAAGCGCTTATCCCGCACCTGCAAGGGACTACGGCCGCTACCGCAGCTGGAGCTGGCGTGACGGGCGCCTGCCCAGCGGTTCGGCCAATGCCGACCCTGCACAGCTGGCCGATGCCGTGGCCGCAGCGCTCGATCAGCAGGGCTTGCGCCCCGCCCGCAGCGACGTTGGTGACCTGCTCGTCGGCGCCGATATCCGCCTGGAAAAACGCCTGCGCCAAGTGCGCGACTACGACAGCTACGACCCTTACCATGGGCCCTACGGCAACGTGGGCTATGGCGGTTACCGCAACGGATACGGGGGTTACGCCAGTGTTCCGGTCGTACGCACCTATCAGGTTGAGGTCATGGTAGTGCGCATCGACCTGTACGACAGCCGCAGCGGCCAGGCCATCTGGAGCGCAAGTGCCGAAAGCGGCAACGACCAGGGTTCACCGCGGGACCGTGAAAATGCCGTGCGCGACGCCGTGCGCAAGGCCCTCAGCGGCTATCCTCCCAGTTAACGCCTAACGGAGAATCATCATGTTGCGCCGCCTGTTACTCGTGTCGTTTGCGGCCTTGCTGGCTGCCTGCTCAAGCCATAACGTGCAGCAGGACTACGACGCGAGTCGTGATTTTGCCGCCTACCGCAACTGGGCCTGGCAGGAGCCCGGCCTGCAATATCGTCCTGACGATCCACGCATCAAGAGCGACCTGACCGAGCAGCGCATCCGCCAGGCGGTCAGCGACCAGCTTGATCAGCGGGGCCTACGCCCAGCGCCCCCTGGCACGCGTGCTGACCTCAATGTGCGCACCTACCTGATCGTGGAACAGCGCCAGCAACAGGTCACCACCAACTATGGCGGCGGTTGGGGTGGCTATTGGGGAGGGTACTGGGGCGGGCCGATGTACAACGA
Organism: Pseudomonas sp. DE0157; assembly: GCF_007678615.1. Lineage (NCBI taxonomy): Bacteria > Pseudomonadati > Pseudomonadota > Gammaproteobacteria > Pseudomonadales > Pseudomonadaceae > Pseudomonas > Pseudomonas sp. DE0157. The sequence goes on along the minus strand of NZ_VEJN01000012.1, from coordinate 110,821 downwards.
AACCCGCAGCGTCGACTACAAGGTCGCAACCATTCAAGTCGACTTGCTTGATGGGCGCGATGGCAAGCTGGTCTGGCGCGGCAGTGCCGAGCAGATCATGAACAACTACCCGCCAAGCCCGCAGGAACGCAACGAGGCTATTCAGAAAACGGTGGCTCAGGTGCTGGGCAACTATCCACCTGGCAGCAAACGCTAGCAGAGGCCCCGCAACAGACGACGACTGCGACAAAACCCATTCTCCCAACGCCTTTTCCTTGCGGCACACGGCCGTCACGCAGGTTCCGGTCTATCTTGACTAAGGAAACCTGACTGCACGGGTAAGTGTTCATCTACTAGGAAAGGCGACCTGTCGATGCAAAGCATTGTTCTTCTTCTGTGGCTTGCCTTGTGTACCGAACAGGATGTGCGCCAGCGCCAGCTCCCGGACCTGTTGACGCTGGGCGTAGCTGTAGGGGCCCTGCTGTGGCTGTTCGCAACCGGCCACACCTGGCTTGGCGCCGATCCCAGTTCGGCAGGCTGGGGCCTGGCCATCGTCATGCTGCTCACCTTGCCCGGCTACATGCTCGGCCACTTCGGCGCCGATGACGTCAAACTGATGGGCGCGCTGGCATTGGCCACCGGCACCGATCATGTGCTCGGGACCTTCATCGGGGCCGGGGTCGCGCTGTTGATCTGGCTGACCACCCGAAGGCGCTTGTGGACGCTGCTCAACCCCAAGGTGAAAAAACGCCTCCAGGCCTTGACCGAAGCCATGGGCGACAAGCAGGCATTCGTCCCCTACGTGCTGGCAGGCTACCTTCTGACAGCTGTATGGATCCAATGAAGAATCCAGCGGTCCCTAACCTTGTACACACCTTGTACAACTACGAGAGGTACGGCTACTTTTAATCTGCCAGAGCGTCTAGCCCGGGAGCAGGGCCGTATATTCACAGGGAGTTGATCGTGTCCAAACCTGTAAGTGAAATGAAAGTGCTGGTAGTCGATGATCAGCCAGTCATCGTCGAACAGCTATGCGAGTTCCTGGAAGCCAAGGGATACAGTTGCGTATCGGCACTCTCCACAGATGAGGCGGTAAAACGCTATGAGGCCGACCCCGCCATCGGTCTGATCATCTGCGACCTTCACATGCCCGGACGCGATGGCATCGAGCTGATGCGTGCCCTGAAGCAGATCGACGGTAGCCACCGCATGTTCGAAGCCATCATGCTGACCGGCCGTGCCGAAAAGCAGGACGTTATTCGGGCGCTGCGCGAAGGCTTTGCCGACTACTACCAGAAACCGATGGATCTCGACGAGCTGCTCGAAGGGGTACGCCGCCAGGAGCAGGTGCTGCAGGAACGTCAGCGCGACTTCCACGACCTCAGCGGGCTCAATCAGCGCCTGCAGGATCTGGCAGAGTCCGTCGACGAGTTGTATCAGGACCTGGAAAAAGCCCGCGGACAAGGGCCTCACCGGCGCGCCGGCGACATGGAGGAAGCCGAGGCCGAGCTGCCCTCGGTATTCGAAAAGCTGTCGCCACGTCAATTGGAAGTGGCGCGGCTGGTGGGCAAGGGCAAGACCAATTACCAGATCGCCTGTGAACTGGGTATCACCGAAAACACGGTGAAACTGTACGTGTCCCAGGTGTTGCGCCTGACCCATATGCACAACCGCACGCAACTGGCCTTGGCACTGACACCAGGTTCATCCCCGGTGAATCAACGGTTCACGGCGCACTGACAGGTGCCGGTGCCACGGCACCGGCACACCGCCATACTACTCATTGACCTGAAACACCACCCGCGCCGTTTCACCACTTTCGTCCAACGCACTCAACTCAGCCTGCCCTGCCCGCGGCAGGCGCACCATCAGGTTGTCCTGCCCTTGGGTTTCGCCCAGCGGTTGCCCATTTAGGAACCACCAACGCCGCCCACTACCGCCCAGCGCCGACACCGCCACTTGAAGCGGCTCGCCACTGGTGGCGGGGCGACGCAAATGGTCGCCGGAACGAATGCCGACGATGGCCAGCGGCGGAGCACTGGCCGGGCCTTGCGGTGGGCATGTGGGGTCCATGGCCGGTAGACGGGCAGCCCGCCGTTCAGCCCGAGGCAACCAGGGTTCCAGGGGGGCGGGCCACAGGGCCACCTCGCGCGCCTGGGCGCCAGAGCAATTGCTGTCGACGCGCAAGCCGCGGTCGTTGACCCAGATGTGTTCGCGCAAACCCAGGCCCAGCGGCTGATCGGCCGCCTGCAACGTGGGAGGAACGGTGCCGTCCAGGGTCCAGGCAAAACGCTGGCGCCTGCAATTGCCGTCCTGGCGGCTCATCGCCTGGCCCAGAGGCCAGCAGATCGCCGCCACCCCGACATTGGCAGGCGTTCGCTGCACCGGGGCCTCTAAGCCGCGCTGGCTGTCCCGGTTGCTGAGCAGGTCGTGCACTTGCAGCATCAACGGGGCGGCCGAGGCCAGGCCGAACTGCCCGGCCACAGGGGTGCCGTCGGGTCGACCAATCCATACCCCGATCAGGTAGCGAGGGCCGACGCCAATCGACCAGGCGTCTCGAAAGCCGTAACTGGTGCCGGTTTTCCAGGCCAGCTGGGGACGGCGTACCAGTTCGGCATGCGGGTCGCGGTCGGGCCGAGCCTGGCCGCTGAGAATGCGCCGGATGATCCACGCTGCGCCCGGAGACATGAGCCGGTGCTCCACCAGGGGTGCCTGGGGCTGCAACCGCACCTGGGCGCTTCTACCCTCCCGGGCCAAGGCCGCGTAGCCACCTACCAGGTCTTCCAGGCGGCTACCGGCACCGCCCAGGATCAGCGAAAGATTGGGCTCGGCCAACGGAGGTAGCGTGAGCGGCAAGCCGCCCATGCGCAGTTGTGCGGCGAAGCGCTTCGGGCCGTACGCTTCGAGCAGTTGCACGGCGGGCAAGTTGAGCGACAGGGCCAGTGCCGAACTCGCTGACACCGGCCCACTGAAGCCGCTGGAAAAATTGCCCGGACGGTAGTCACCGTAACGCCGTGGTACGTCCTGCAACAGCGACTCGGAATGAATGAGCCCATCGTCCATCGCCAGGCCGTACAGAAACGGCTTGAGCGTGGAGCCAGGCGAGCGCAACGCCCGCACCATGTCCACGTGCCCGAAACGCCGGGCGTCCGTGAGGTCGACCGAGCCCAGATAAGCGCGTACAGCCATGGTTTGCGCATCGACCACCAGGATGGCGGCAGACGTACGCTCCGGCAGACGCGCGCGCCATCCCAGCAGCAAGTCTTCCAGCCGGCGCTGCAACCCTGCATCCACGGTGGTACGGATCAACGGCGGGCTACCCGGGGTGTTCAGACGGCGGGCCAGCAAAGGCGCCAGTGCCGGCTCCTGACGCGGCGCCAGCACCAGCGGCTCTTCGGCCGCTTCACGCAGGCGCTGCTCGGGCCACACCTGATACTGCGCCAACCGTTGCAGCACCTTGTTGCGTGCGCGTTCGGCGCGCTCGGGGTGGCGGTCAGGGCGTAGCCGGCTGGGGGCTTGCGGCAGTACCGCCAGCAGGGCTGCCTCCGACGGCGTCAGATGCAAGGGCGACTTGCCCAGATAAGCCCAGCTGGCAGCGGCAACACCTTGCAAGGTGCCGCCGAACGGCGCGCGGTCCAGGTAAATTTGCAGAATCTCCCGCTTGGACAGGTGCCACTCCAGCTGCAGTGTGCGCCACAGCTGCCGCAGCTTGCCCGCCACGGTGCGATCATGGGGATCGAGCAGGCGTGCCACCTGCATCGACAACGTGCTGCCGCCTGACACCACGCGCCCTCCCCGCGCGTTCAACCACGCCGCCCTGACCAGGGCCATCGGGTTCACGCCCAGGTGCCGGTAGAACCAGCGGTCCTCGTACGTCAGCAACGCTTGCAGGTACAACGGCGAGACCTGCTCGGGACTCACCGGATAGCGCCACACCCCGTCGGCATCGGCGAATCGCCACAACGGTGTGCCATCCTCAGCCAGCACGACTCGGGCCAGGTCGTCCGACGGCATGGGCAAAGGCCAGATGCGGTCGGCCAGCCACAGCAGGCCCATCAAGGCCACCACGCCAATCACCAGGGCACGCACTGCTTTGCATGGTCGCGATCGCCACCAGCGGGCTAAGCTTGGCATCGGGAACCGACCTGCCCTGAAAAGGGCCAAAGCACTGGAAACGGCAAGAACGCCGCCATGTTGATCAGGAAGCAACTATGCATGTAGAAGGTTTTTTCGAATGGCTGGGGCAAGCACTGGGATCGCTGATCCGCATCGTCGTCGACGCGCTGAGCGGGTTGTTCAACCTGTTGGCCAATGCCGGCGGCAATTTCGTCGATGGCCTGTCGCGCACCTTGGGCATGGACACCTCGCTGGTCAGCATCCTGGCCCTGATCGTTGGCCTGATGCTGCTGTTCTCGGCGATCCGCGCTTTCATGCGTGCTTCGATCATCCTAGGCATCATCTGGCTGGTATTGGGCCTGTGGGTAATGAGTTGGGTGATCCATTGAGTGGCCGTGCGACGAACAGGTGAAAGCCTCTGCTCGTCGCACAAGGCCTGCCCCTAGCGAGGCTTGACCGTCATCTCACCCTGCCCTTCCCCCACGGCCTGCAGATTCGGGCGGTACATCGACTCGACCTGCGGCGGTGGTACCCGGTAGGTGCCAGGGGTCACCGCTCGCGCCAGGTACAGCAGATGCGTAGTTGCGTAGCTGTCCAGCTTGAGCGCTGCGACGTAACGGTCGTCGCGATACTCCTGGTGCACCACGTTGGCATTTTGCATCGATTCGCGCCATTGCTTCACGGCGCCGCTGGCGTTATCCAGGCTGGCTGCACTTTGCGCAAGGTTCTGGTTTTCGAGCTCCAGGCCCGCAGGCAATAGATCGACCACCAAGGCATCGGGAACGCGCTCATCGGCCTTGAGGGCAAGGTGCACGAGTACCAGGTCGCCGCTACGCAGGTTCGCCAGGTCCAGCGGCTGGCCCTTCATGCCCAGGTACTCGCGGCGGATTTGCATGCCATTGCTACTGGCAGGCGGCGCCTGACGCGGGTAACCCGACAGGGTCAGCTGCTGGTAGACGGTCTGGCTGCCCTGGTTCTGCACCGTCAGCGGCGATGCCAGCAGTGGCCCTTCCAACTTCATGCCGGCTTCGGCGTTATTGAAGTCACGCAGCTCACCGGCGCTGTCCAGGCGGGCCTGCCACTTGACTTCCGGCGTGCCCAGCAGGCCACGCCCGGCCAAGAACAAGGCGTTGCGCTCCTGGGTGGACAGCCAGCGATTGGCAGCCACTTCATCGGACAGGGCGAAGAGCCGCTGGTCCACCTGGCCACTGGCAAGCTTGTTCTCCTGCAGCAGTGCCAGGATCAACGCCTGGTCACGCAGGGGGCTGCCGTAATCTGCCATCCAGTTCTTGCCGCGGCTGACGGCAAGCCCTGCCTGCAGGGCCTGGTCGGCACGAGGCTTGTCACCCATCTTGTCCAGGGCCACGGCCAGTTGCACCAACGGCAAACCGGAACGCGCATCGGCGCGGCGCTCGAACAACCCGCGTAGGGCGCCCAAGGGCGCCTGCTGACTGCGCGACAGCACCAGCGCGGCGTAAGCCTGCACGGCGAAACGGGTGTGATCGGCGTCGTCGCTGTAGTCCACATCGATCAGGTTGCGCTCTTGTAGATAGCGCAACAACCGCTCGCTGGCTTTTTTTAGCGCCTCGGCGGGTACGCCATAGCCTTGGTCGCGCGCGCGCAGGAGGAAGTCGGTGACATAGGCCGTCAGCCAGTATTCCTCTTCGCTGTCGGCACTCCACAAGCCAAAGCTGCCGTTGTAGCGCTGCATGCCCAACAGGTGCTCGATGCCCATTTCGATCTTGCGCTTGCGCACCTCGGCCGGTTCACCCTCGATGCCGAGCCGCTTGAGGGTATCGGCGTCCGCATACAGCGACGGGTACAGCCCGCTGGTGGTCTGCTCAAGGCACCCATACGGGTAAGCCTTCAGCGCCCGGATCTGTTCGGCGAGGTTGAGCGGGGGTCGGCTCGACAGGGCCAGCGTGCCCTCGAGGCCGGCAGGCTCGAAGGCCGCGAGGTCCGCCTCGGGCAGCGTCCAGGGCTGATCCTTCAAGGCCACGCGGAAGTGCTTGAGCATGGCGGGATAGGCCGGACGCACGCCCAGCGTCCATTCGCGCTCGAACGTGGTCGGCGCCTCGCCGGCCAACTGCAGGCCGGTCACCTGCACATGCACCTTGCCCTGCCCCAGGCCACCTTGGGCTTGCACCGGAATCATCAGGGTCGTCCGCTGGCCTTCGGCCAGCGCCACAGACTGCGTGGCATTGCCGGTCAGGCTCACTTGTCCTTCGGTGGTCACCTGCACGGTCAGCTGCTGGGCAGCTCCCGACAAGTTGGCCAGGTCCAGCGCCAGGCGCGTCTGATCGCCGCCTGCCAGGAACCGTGGGGCCGAGAGTTCGGCAATCAGCGGTGCGGCCACCACGGTCTTGCCCTCTGCCATGCCGAAGTGATCCTCGGTCCAGGCCTGAGCCATGAGCCGCAGCTCGCCGTTGAAATCAGGGATATCGACCGTGGCCTGCCCTTCTCCCTTGTCGTTCAGGGTCACCGGCAGGCTCTGCTGGGCCACGATGGTGACGGTGGTATTGGGGCGTTTGCCACCCTTGGCCATGGCCGCGTCACCGCCGAATGCCAGGCTGGCCAGACGCCCTTGCCCGGCTTCGATCAGTTGCCCGTAAATGTCGAGCTGGTCGGCACCGTAGGCCTTGCGGCCAAACAGGCTTGCAAATGGATCCGGGGTCTTGAAGTCGGTGATATTGAGAATGCCGACGTCCACCGCCGACACCAGCACCCGTACCTGCGCAGGCACGCTGCCGTCGGCGTTTGCCGCCTTGATCTTGACCGTCAGCGGCTGCTTGGGACGCATTTTTTCCGGTGCCTGCAAACTGACTGCCAGCTTGCGATCGGCACGGTCGAGCGGCAGGTGCAACACGCCTACCGCACGCTTGGGCGTGGCATTGGCCTTGCGGTCACCTGGGCGCACCACCAAGGTGCTGAGGTAAAGGTCGTGGCGTGCCCAGGCTTTGTCCAGCGGGATATCGAAGGTCTTGCCTTCTGCAGGTACCTGGATTTCCTGCCACCACAACGGGCCGTCGCTGGACTCGATCATCAAGTAACCACTGCCTGCGGCCGGCGGCGTAACCGTGACCTTGGCCGTTGCACCGTCGGCGTAGGAGGGTTTGTCCAAGGCCAGCTTGACCTGGTCGGGGCGTACAGCTCCGCCTTCGGCATTGTCCTGGGCGCGGTAGCCTGCCCAGAAGCGCTGACTGGACACCAGGCCGGTCTGCGGGTCTTCGACTTCCACGCGATAGGGGCCCCACTCGACCGGGAAGCTCAGCTTGGCCGTGGCGTCGGCCTTGACGCTTACCGTCTCTTCCACTTGGGTCAGGAATTTTTCGTTGTAGGCGTAGCTCCAGCCGTCATCTTGCGAGTAGTTCCAGTAGTAATCGCGTCGCTCGCGGATCAGCCTGACCTTGAGGTCGTCGGCGGCCAGTTTCTTGCCCTCGCGGTTAGCGACCAGAAACTCGAATTCCACCGGGCCATCACTGTCGGCTTCATCGCCGTCGAACAGGCCACGCAGGCCTGGCAGGCGTTCGGCCGGCCAAACAGGTTGCTCGAGGCGGCGCGTAATGGGCCTGCCGCCGGACTCCTGCAAACTTGCCTGCACGGTCAGCTGCAACGGCGAACGCGCCTCTGCCCAGCGGCTGGAAATATCCAAGACCGCCTTGCCCGCCTGGTCGAGGGTGACTTCATCGAGCTCCAGGTCCTGCTCCAGTTCGCCTTCGGTAACCGACCCGAACTGGTAGCCCGGCAGTGCAGGTACCGCTTCACGCAGCGGGCGCACATAGGCCTGGCCACTCAGGCGATTGCCAGCGGCCGGCGCACCGTACAGGTAGCGGCCAGTCACCTCGATGCGCGCGTCCTGCTCAGGGGCCAGGGGCTTGCTGCTACCCTTGAGGTCGAGGGCCAGCCGCTCAGGCAGAAAGTCCTCGACCAGGAACTCGTAGACCTGCTTGCGTCCACCGCCCAGGTCGAGCAGCAGTTGCCAGCGGCCGGTCGGCGCCTCGGTGGCCAGTTGCAGCTGGTACTGGAACAGACCCTTATCGTCTGCTTCCCAGACGAACTTGCGGCTGACTTGTTCATCCGGCCTGCGTACTTCAACGTTCACCGGCTGAGCCTTGACGGGCTTGCCGTCCTGGTCGCGCAGCAGGCCGTTCAGCAGCACCGTTTCGCCTGGGCGATACAGGTCGCGCGGGCCGAAGATAAAGAGTTGCAGCGGATTGGCCTGGGGGCCGGTGATGTCGAACTCTGCCAAGTCCAGGGCCGCAGTATTGAGCTGCAGCAAGGTCGTGTGCACGCCTTGGGTGGCGATGAGGGTATCGGCCTTGGGCGTGATCGGCAGTTCAGCATGACCTTTTCCATCAGTGCTGGCCTGGGCCAGCAGCTTGCCTTTCTTGTCGTGGAGCTCGATGTTCACGCCATCCATCGCCTTGCCCCCTTCCAGGGCCTGGGCGAATACATCGATGCGATCACGGTAGCGATGGGCCGATACGCCAATGTCGCTCAAGGTGAACAGCGTGGCTGGCTGGGAGTAATCGTAGGTTCCCGAGGCGCGCATTACGGCCAGGTACACACCGGGCTCCTGCAGCGGCTTGATGCCGGCAATGGGCAACAGCACGGTTTCGCGTGTGTTGCGTGCAGGGTTGAGGTCGAAGCGGCCACTGTAGACCAGTTCGGCCATGCTCAGCGTGTCTTTGGACTGGTAGTACTCCAGGCTGCTGCTGCGCCCCCAGTTGGCCATGAACGAGGAAATCATGTCGGGTTTGACGCGGAAGAACTCCACATCCACCTTGTTCACATTCAATGCGATGACCGGCAGGCCCTCTGCCAGCCGCGTCGGCAGTAGCGAGCCCCGGCTGGCGAAGCCAACGGTGGGTTGCATGTCGCGGGTTTCAAGGCGAGTGATCGACTCTTCCTGCAACGCCTTGCCGTTGACGGCCAGCAGCCCCTTGTCCACGGTCAGCACCAGCTTGCGCTGCGGTTCCAGGTGACGCAGGCGCAGCTCCATCTGGCTGTCGGACAGTTCCCAGGCGCCGTCCAGCTTGCCCTTGACCGTGTCCACCAGGTGGACCTTGTTGGTGAAGTCCTGGTCGGCATCCAGCGGGGCCGAGAAACTGACCGACAGTGTGGCCGCGCCATCGAGCTGTACTTCCGACACATCCAGTACCGTCAGCTCACGGCCCTCGTAGCGTTTGGCAAGCACCGCAGGATCTTCGCGCTGTGGCGTCTTGGCGGCGGCGCTGGCGCTGGCGGTTGGCTTCTGGGCAGGCGCTGGGGCGTCAGGCGTTGAGGAGTCACAGCCGCTGAGCAAGGCCAGCGCGCAGGCCAGCAACAATCCTTTGTTGAACATGGAGTAGACACTCGAAGGCAGGGTGTAGATGAAGGCAGCAACTATAGCGCAAGGCCAGGTGCTACACCCAGCGTTGTGCGCCAGATGAGACCTTGGTCGCACGCAATGGTTGCGTGGCCGTTACACTGTCGCCCTTGGCTTGCATTGCCGCCCGGCGGGCGCCCCGATCAAGCGCTTGCAGTCCTCGTTTTCGCTGGAATGAACATGCCCCGATTCTTCGCCGACTGGCACCACCGCCCCACCCATCTCAAGGTGTGGGGGCTGGCCGCGCCCATGATCCTGTCCAATGTCTCGGTGCCACTGGTGGCGCTGGTCGACAGCACCGTCATTGGCCACCTGCCCCATGCCCATCAGCTGGGCGCAGTGGCCGTGGGCGCTACGCTGTTTACCTTCATGGTCGGCTTGATGGGCTTCTTGCGCATGGGCTCGACAGGCTTCGCCGCCCAGGCCGCGGGCCGAGGCGATGGCGCCGCCCTGCGCCAGGTGTTGGTTCAGGGCCTGTTGCTGGCAGTGGGCTTCGCATTGCTCATCGGCCTGCTGGCCCTGCCCTTCAGCCAGTTGGCCCTGCATGCCATGCAGCCCAGCGCGGCCCTGGGGCAAGCCACACAAACCTTCTTCCACACCCGGTTGCTGGGCCTGCCGGCGGCACTGGCCAGTTACGCCCTGGTCGGGTGGTTTCTGGGGACCCAGAATGCCCGGGCGCCCTTGGCGATCCTGCTGACCACCAACCTGCTCAACATCGTGCTGAACCTGTGGTTCGTGCTCGGCCTGGACTGGGGCGTCCTGGGCTCGGCACGCGCGTCGGTGATTGCCGAATGGTGCGCGGCCCTGCTGGGCCTGGCGCTTACCCGCCCGGCCCTTCGCGCCTATCCGGGCCACATCGCCTGGGCAGCACTCAGACGCTGGCAGGCCTGGCGCCCGCTGTTGGCAGTGAACCGCGACATCTTTTTGCGCAGCCTTGCCTTGCAGCTGGTTTTCCTGCTGATCGCCGTACAGGGCGCACGCCTGGGCGAGGCGACGGTAGCGGCCAATGCACTGCTGCTCAACGGCCTGCTGCTGACGGCCTATGCCCTCGATGGCCTGGCCCACGCGGTCGAGGCGCTGTGCGGTCACGCCATTGGTGCCCGGGACCGCGGCACCCTGCGCCGTGCGCTGGTGGTAGCCGGTGGATGGTCGCTGATTGCAAGTTCGGTCTTTGCCGTTCTGTTCTGGGTGGGGGGACACCTGTTCATCGATCTGCAAACCGATATCGACAGTGTCAGGGCGGCGGCTTATCCGTACTTGCCCTATCTGGCGTGCCTGCCGTTGATCGCCGTGTGGAGCTATTTGCTCGATGGGCTGTTCATCGGGGCCACACGCGCCCGGGAAATGCGCAATGCCATGCTGACATCGCTCGCCATTGCATTGCCGTTGGCCTTTGCCCTGAGCGGGCTAGGCAACCATGGCCTGTGGTTGGCGTTTCTCGGCTTCATGGGCGTGCGCGCCATGACCTTGGCCTGGGTGGGGTGGCGCCTGCAAGGCAAGGACGCCTGGGTGGCGTGAGATGACTGGCATGGGCCAGCGAGCAACCCAAGGCGGTGCTCACCGCCGCCACGCTGCGAAGGCGTGACGGCGATGAGCCCCCTCAGGGGCTGAGGCTTCTCAGGACGAGAGGTAGGACGAACGGGTCAAGCCCAGGCGCAGCGCATCAAGGTACTGGGTACGCTCGCGCGCGGTGATCTTGGCGCTGGCCACCTTGTCGCGGTAGTGAGTCATCAGTTCCTCGGGAGACAGGTGCACGTAGCGCAGCATGTCCTCGATGGTGTCGTGGGTCTCGATACCGGCGTGGTACACGCTGCCATCGGCATTCTGGTAGATGTTCACCGAGTCGGTGTCACCGAACAGGTTGTGCATGTCGCCCAGGATCTCCTGGTAGGCCCCGACCAGGAACACGCCCAGCAGGTAGTCCTCGCCCTCGTTCAGGGCATGCACCGGCATGCTGGTCTCGATGCTCTGCTCATCGACATACTGGTTGATCTTGCCGTCGGAGTCGCAGGTCAGGTCTTGCAACACGGCGCGCCGCAGGGGCTCTTCGTCCAGGCGGTGCAGCGGGATGATCGGCAGCACCTGGCCGATGGCCCAGGTATCGGGCAGGCTCTGGAACACCGAGAAGTTGCAGATGTACTTGTCCGCCAGCTTGTCGTTCAGCTCATCGAGTACCTGGCGGTGCGAGCGCTGGCGAGCCTTGAGCGAGTTGTACAGGCGACGGCACACCGCGTAGTAGCACTGCTCGGCCAGGGCTTTCTCGGCCAGGCTGATCTTGCCGTCAGCGTACTGGGCGGCCACATCGCCCATGTAGTGGGTGGCGCGCCAGTAGGTTTCGGTCACCATCTCGATGTCGGTGGGCCCCAGCAGATCGGCCAGCCACTGCACGGTTTCCGGCAGCGCGTCCTTGTTCTCGATGGTCGGCACCTGGTCGTTGTGGCGCTCTACATCAGTGACCTGGATGACCAGCATGGCATGGTGAGCCGTCAGCGAACGGCCGCTCTCCGAGAAGATGTGCGGGTGCGGCAGGCCCTGCGCGTCGCAGAATTCCTTGAGCATGCCCACTACCACGCCGGCATAGTCATCCATGTCGTAGTTGATCGAGCTGGCGTTGCGCGAGTGGGTGCCGTCGTAGTCCACCCCCAGGCCGCCGCCCACATCGATGTGGTCCACCGGCAAGCCCAGGGCGCGCAATTCGCCGTAATAGCGGATGGCTTCCTTGAAACCGTGCTGGTAGTCCGCCAGGTTGGCGATCTGCGAGCCCATGTGGAAGTGCAGCAGGCGGATACCTTGGTCGAGGCCGGCGTCGCGAAAACGCTGCACCACAGAAATCAGCTGCGCGGCAGAAAGCCCGAACTTTGACTTCTCGCCCCCGGTGTCAGCCCATTTGCTCGATGCCAGCGACGACAGGCGCACGCGCAGGCCTACTTGCGGCTTGACCTTCAGGTCCGCCGCTTCCTCGATCACCAAGGCCACTTCGGACTCTTTCTCGATGACGATGAAGACGTTGTGGCCCAGCTTCTGCCCCATCAGCGCCAGGCGGATGAACTCACGGTCCTTGTACCCGTTGCAGACGATGGTGCCGCCCTTGGGCGCCAAGGCCAGCACTGCCAGCAATTCAGGTTTGGAGCCGGCTTCCAGCCCAATGGACACGTTCTGAGTGGCGATGATGTTTTCGACCACCGCCTCCTGCTGGTTGACTTTGATCGGGTAGAGCGCGGTGTACTGGTTCTGGTATTCCAGGCGCGCAATGTTGGCGTCGAAGGCGCCGGTCAACTGGCGCACGCGGTCCTGCAGAATGTCGGGAAAGCGTACCAGCAAAGGCAGCGACAGGCCGCTCTGGCGCAGCTGATCAACCTGCTCGTACAGGTCGATCGGCGAGCTGTCAGGGCCGTTGGGGCGTACTTCGACGCGCCCGGCTTCATTGATGGCGAAATACCCTGCGCCCCAATGACGGATGCCATAAACACTGCGGCTGTCGGCCACGGTCCATTGGCTACCATCGTCTTTGCGTGTGCGTCGTACGGACATTCAAGTCCCCTATAAATTGAGTCAAGACACTGCTGGGCAAACCGGGAAGGCAGTGTAGAAGCCAAAAATGACGGTTCGTCCGTGCTCTGGGGTAGACCCTGGTCACTGCGACGAGTTTAGAAAGCGCAGGACGAAAACCTGCCGAGCGACTCAGCCGCCCGACTTTTTCGCCTTGAAGCCCTGCTTGATCAGCTCGTCGATCAGCAATTGCACATGATCGCCCTGGATCTCGATGACGCCGTCCTTGAGCGCGCCACCGGTACCACAGCGGCGTTTGAGGGTGGCAGCCAGCTCCTTGAGCTGATCGGGCGGCAACGGCACACCCGTGACGGTGGTCACGGTCTTGCCGCCACGGCCTTTGCTCTCGCGGCGCACGCGGGCGATGCCATCACCCTCGGGGATGACCTGCTGCTTGCAGGTACAGGCATCCACAGGCTGGCCACAGTCAGGGCAATGACGACCGGCATCGGTCGAATAAACAAGACCGCCGAGGGCGGAGAGGGAAGAAGCTTTCTTGGCCACTTTTGTGCCTCGGTGCTGAGGACAAAAACTGGTCGTACCTGCACATGAGGCCGACCGCGAAGCCCCACTCTGGCAGGGGCGGCGCTACTGCCGCAACACGTGCGGCAGCCCGAAAAGGCCGCGCAGTGTAACGATAAACGGTGCAGTTGCTAAGTACCGGATTGCGCCATTTTGCGAATGTTTTGCGACCCTACGTGCATGGGTTAGACAAGGCGGTTCCTGTAGCGCATCAACGCGGCCATCGAGTCGGGGCAATAAGGCCTGAGCCGACTGTCCTCCAGCGCTTGGTCCACACCGATGAACCGTGCCTCGATCACTTCCTCAGGCTGCAGCCGCAGCGGCGCATCGGAGACTGCCGAGTACAAGGCGCACCACAGGCGATTGTCAGGCTGATCGAAGAAGAATCGCTCGTGAAAACGCAAGTTTACGTCAGCTATGCCCAGTTCCTCGGCCAGCTCGCGCGCGGCCGATTCGGCGTAGGTTTCACCGGCGGCCACCATGCCGCCGGCGGCAACGTCCCAATACCCGGGGTACAGCGCCTTGCTCAGGGTACGCCGGTGCACGCACAGTTCACCGGCACCATTGAACAGCAGAATGAACGTGCAGCGCCCGATCAGCCCGCGCTCGCGCAACTGTGCCCTGGGCAATGCGCCGAGCACCTGGTCGTGCTCGTCTACCCAGGTGACCCGTTCCCGGTCCGAAGCCGCCCGGTGGGCGGCTTCATCAGGGCTGAAGGTCATCTCAGCCCTGCGACAGCAGCTGGCGCAGGTCGATGACCGCCGCGTTGGCGCGGGAGATGTAGTTGGCCATGACCAGCGAGTGGTTGGCCCACATGCCGAAACCACTGCCGTTGAGCACCATCGGGCTCCACAGGGGCTCTTGCGAGGCCTCCAGTTCCCGGATGATCTGACGCACACTCACGGTCGCGTTCTTCTTGGCCAGCACGTCGGCGAAATCGACTTCGATCGCACGCAGCAGGTGCGACAGTGCCCAGGCCTGGCCACGGGCTTCGTAGAACACGTCGTCGATCTTCAGCCATGGGGTTTCCACGACCTCCTCGTCAACCTGCGGCGCCTGGCCAGCCACCACGGACTCAGTCTTGAGCGTGGTGTTGAGCTTTACGCGGCCTACGCTGGCCGAGAGACGTTGCGACAGCGAGCCCAGGCGGGTAGCGACGTCGCCCAGCCAGTTGTTCAGGTTATCTGCGCGGGTATAGAAGATCGCGCCCTTGTCACCCGAAGCCAGGCGAGCCTGGTAGCGCGTCAGCGACTTGATGCCTTCTTCGAATTCCGATTCGCTGGACGGCAGGATCCAGCTCTTGTAATCGAAGTTGAAGCGCGGCTCGGCCTTGGCCAGGTCGGCATCTTCGGTCGATTGCGACTGGGAGCGGGCGAAGTCCTTGCGCAGCGCGCGGGAAAGGTCACGCACCTGGACCAGTACGCCGTACTCCCAGTTGGGCATGTTGTCCATCCACAAGCCAGGCGGGAGACGGTCGTTGGCAATGTAGCCACCTGGCTTGTTCAGCAAGGTGCTCGCCACGGTCTTGAGCGTTTCGACAGTGGTGTAGCCCACTACCATCTGCTGGCCATTACGCTCGGCTGCGCTCTGCGCGTTCTGCTGAACCGGGAACAATTCGGGCTCCTGGCTCCAGTACCAGGAAAGGCCGATACACACCAGCAGGTAAAGCCCAACCAGGGCTAACAGTGAGCGGCCCAACAGGCCACCAAAATAGCTACGGGCGGCAGCGCCGCGGCCGTCGACACGCTCGCGGGGCTCGGCTTTGGCCTCGCGGTTTTTCCAGTCCAGCATGGCTATATCCTTGATCAGTCACGACGGTTCAGGGGCTTTGACCACAGGCCTACGCCAGGGTGCCACGGCAAGCCCGCCTGACAGCACTATAAAGCAGACACCGCCTTACGCATAAGCGACCCCTTGGTCGGTAACTGAATAGTCATTCAGCCCACTTTGTTGAAAGGGGGCACGCCTACGCAGCTCAAGAACTGCTAGCATAGAGCCATCACTGCCCCTGCATACCCCTAACGACAAGTAGCCAGGACATGAGCCAAGCAGTTGAGCCGAGCCCGCAGTGCCCCCCTGAGCATCTTGTGCGTAGCGGCCTGCGCAAGGACGACCCACGCGACCAGTTGCTGCTGGCGCCCCAGCGCAGGCCGGTCTATATCCTCTTGCAGGACCACGACCGCGCCGAACGCCTGGCCCAGCAACTGGAGTTCTTCGGCCTGGGCGTACAGGCCTTGCCCACTGCCGATGCCTTTCGCGCATCGGTAGGCGAATGCCCGCCTTCGGCGGTCATCATGGACGTCGACTTCAATGGGGTCGGCCAGGGCCTGGCGTTGGCGGCCGAAGTCCAGGCGCGGCAGGCCAAACCCCTGCCGCTGCTGTTCTTCAGCCACCACGAAACCGACACTCCCACGCGCTTGGCCGCCGTGCGGGCCGGCGGGCGCGATTTCCTCACCGGCACACTGGAGGCTTCCAGCCTGCTGGAGAAGGTCGAGCGCCTGACCGATGCCGCGCCGTACGATCCCCTGCGCGTACTGATCATCGATGACTCACGCACCCAGGCCCTGTTCACGGAACGGGTGCTGGCAGGCGCCGGGATGATCACTCGCAGCCTGACCGACCCGATCGCCACCATGGCCGAGCTGGCTGATTTCCAGCCTGACCTGATCATCCTCGACCTGTACATGCCGGCGTGCACCGGCCCTGAACTGGCCAAGGTGATTCGCCACAACGACCGCTACGTCAGCGTGCCGATCATCTACCTGTCGGCCGAGGATGACCTGGACAAGCAGCTCGAGGCCATGAGCGAAGGCGGCGATGATTTTCTGACCAAGCCGTTTCGCTCGCGCCACCTGATCACCACCGTGCGCAACCGCGCTGCCCGCGCTCGGCATCTGAAGGCGCGCATGGTCCGCGACAGCCTGACCGGGTTGTACAACCATACGCATATTCTGCAGTTGCTCGAGGATTGCAGCTTCCGTGCCCGCCGCGAACAGCAGCCGCTGAGTTTTGCCATGCTCGACATCGACCGGTTCAAGAAAATCAACGACCGCCACGGCCACCCCATGGGCGACCGGGTGATCAAGAGCCTGGCGCTGTTTCTCAAGCAACGCCTGCGCAAGACCGACTTCATTGGCCGCTACGGCGGCGAAGAGTTCGCCATCGTCATGCCCAATACCGCCCTGGAGGCGGCGTACAAGGTGCTCGATGACATCCGCGGGCGTTTTGCCGAAATCCTCTACCCGGCCCAACCCCATGACCTGCGCTGTACGTTCAGTGCAGGCGTCGTGCAACTCGATGACGGGCTCGATGCCCTGACCATGGCCAGCGCGGCCGACGAGGCGCTATACCGGGCCAAGCATGCAGGACGTAATTGCGTGGTGCGTGTGGAGCCCTGAAGGGGTGGGCAAAGAATAAAGGCACTTTGCCATTCAATTGCGTGCCGCCGTCATCATCGCGTCACACGAACGCAATAACTTCAGGCCCCTGACTCTTCCCTCCCCCGCAGGAAGCACGCGGCTATGCGCCTGAAATGGCTAACCAATTTGAATACATTGTTGCTGGTGACGGTGTGCATTGCTCTGGGCGTCACGCTGTGGTGGTCGCAGCGGGCGCTGGAGCGTCCCTACCAGATGATGGAACGCTACCTGACCCTGTCGCGCCATTTTCAGACTGAGGCTGCCCAGAACATTCAAGCTTATCTTGGTAGCGGCGATGCCGTGCGCCATGCGGCGGCACTGCAGGCCACGGAGCAACTGCAAGCTTCGCTGGCCGACTGGCCCGAGGCGCTGGCCAGCCAACTGCGCCCCAGCCTGGACCACCTCCAGGCCTTCAGCGCGGGCGAGTTGCTGGCAGCCGGAAAGCTGGCCGGTGACCCCCAGGCGCTGTTGCTGCAAGCCGAACGCGAGCTGGGGGCCAACCTGGAGCAACTGACCACCTATGCGCGCGACAGCACCAACCCCGACGCTGGGCGCTATCTGCTGCCGCTTGTTGAGGCAACCCTGCACCTGAGCAGGCTGGGCCTGGCGCGGGAGAAGCTGGTGGGCAGCGGCCGGCCCGAACTGGCGACTGAGCTGGAGCGCGAGCTGCAATCGATCCAGGCCCAGGCGCAGGTCATCGAAGGCTTGCCGCTGCTGGGCGTGACCCGTATTGCCGAATCGGACGCGGATGACTTTGCCGCGCTGATGGGTTTGCAGAACGATACCCGCGCCCAGCAAGAAGACGTCGCCGTGGGCCTCAAGCGCGAGCTGCAAAGCCTGGTTGGGCGCTACCCGGCCGAGCTGCAACGTACCCGTACCCAGATCGCCCAGCGCGCCGCCCTGGCGACCCGCGCCACGCAACAGCTGGAGGCAGTGCGCCAGGCCATCGCGGCCCTGGAGCCACAAGTGCGCAGCCTGCATGGCAGCATCGCGGGGGAAGTGCGCACCCTGCAAGGGGCGATGATCGTGATGATCCTGCTGATCGCCCTGCTCATCGACACCCTGCAACGTCGCCTTGCACGCACCCTCACCGGCTTGGTGCCTGCGCTGTCGCGCTGGGCCGAGGGCGATTTTACCCAGCCTGTCGAAATGGGCAGGACCAACCGCGAGTTGCATGACATCCAGGCTTCGCTCAATCGCCTGCGCCAGTACCTGGTCGAACTGGTAGGCGCATTGCGGCACAATGCCGCGCAAGTGGCCGGCAGCAGTCATGCGCTGGCCGACATGAGTGCTGCCTTGCACGATGGCGCACAACGACAGGCCGGGGATACCGGGCAGATTCGCGACGCGCTTGGGGAACTGGAAGCGACCATCCAGCAGGTGGCTGGCGACGCCAGCGCTGCGGCCCTGGCCAGCCGTGACGCAGGCCGGGCAGTGGAACAGGGCCAGGCTGTGATCGGGCAGAGCCTGTCGGGTCTACGCACGCTGGTCGACGAGGTGCAAGGCAACGCCCGCATGATCGAGCAGCTGGCAGAGGAATCGGCCACGATCGGTGGCGTGCTGACGGTGATCCGGTCCATTGCGGAACAGACTAACCTG
Organism: Pseudomonas sp. DE0157; assembly: GCF_007678615.1. NCBI lineage: Bacteria > Pseudomonadati > Pseudomonadota > Gammaproteobacteria > Pseudomonadales > Pseudomonadaceae > Pseudomonas > Pseudomonas sp. DE0157. The sequence continues at coordinate 92,269 of NZ_VEJN01000012.1, read as the reverse complement.
CTGGCACTCAATGCCGCCATCGAAGCCGCCCGCGCTGGCGAGATGGGTCGCGGGTTCGCCGTGGTGGCCGACGAAGTCCGTACCCTGGCCCAGCGCACCACTGGTGCCACTGGGGAAATCCAGACCCTGATCGACAGGTTGCAGCAGGCAGCCAAGGGCGCCGTGGACGGTACGCGGGTACAACTGGAGCATGCCGAGGCCACTGCCAACCAGGCCCAGACTGCCGATGGCGCATTGGACGAAATCGTGTGTGCGATCCGTACTATAGCCGACACTGCCCTGCGCATTGCCGAAGTGACGGCGCAACAAAGTGATGCGGTCAGCGAGATCCGTGACCACAGCGAGCGGATTCATCAGCTGGGTGGCGATAACCTGCAACGCATCGGTGAGGGGCGTGAGCAAGGCGATCACCTGCTCAGCCTGGGCAGTGCCCTGAACCAGGCGGTGGGTGCCTTCAGGGTCTGAACCGACCGCCCTGGCTCCACGAAATAGCCTTAGACCATCACCGGCAAGGCGGGCGGGCCCACACATGGTTCCCTGAGCGCCAACTCCGTTATGATGCGCGGCACGTTCGATCTTGCGAGTTCACCATGCGCCGCCTGTTTTTCCTGTTGTGCCTACTGCTGGCCAGCCCGGTGTTCGCCACGGGGCTGCTGGACAATCGCCCCAGCGCTACCCTCGGGGCTTCCTCACTGGCCGGCAACGCCGATTTCCTCCCGGTACACGAAGCCTTCAAGCTGAGCCTGATCCAGGCCGACGCCCATGCCATCAAGCTGCGCCTGGTGGCCACCGACGGCTACTACCTGTACCGCCACCGCTTTGTGTTTCGCACCGAGCCGGCCGACATCGCACTGGGCACGCCGGTCATCCCGAAGGGCGAGGCCAAACATGACGAGTTCTTCGGCGATGTGGAGGTGTATCACGGCATCGTCGACATTGAATTGCCACGCAATGACCCTAGGGCCTTCACCTTGCAGGTGGGTTACCAGGGCTGCGCTGACAAAGGCTTGTGCTACCCACCTGAAACCGAACACCTGAGCATTGAAGGTGAAGGTGCGCCGAGCAGCCAGGCCGCACACGCTTGGGAGTGGAAAGCGCTCTTGCTGTTCTTCATCGCCGGCGTGGGCCTGACGTTCACGCCGTGCGTGTTGCCCATGCTGCCCATTCTTTCGGGGGTGGTTTTGCGCGGTCAGGCAGGTGGGCTGCGTGGGCTGTCGTTGTCACTGGCCTATGTGCTGTCCATGGCCGCCAGCTTTGCCGCCCTTGGGGCCTTGATGGGCCTGTTCGGCGCAGGCCTCAACCTGCAGGCGCGGCTGCAGTCGGCCTGGGTGCTGGTGCCTTTCGCGCTGTTCTTCGTGGCTTTCGCCCTGGCCATGTTCGGCTTGTTCGAACTCAAGCTGCCCCAGGCCCTGAGCAATCGCCTGGACGGCGTCGCCAATCGCACCCAAGGCGGCTCGCTGCTGGGCGCAGCGGCCCTGGGCGTGTTGTCCAGCCTGTTGGTTTCACCCTGCGTTTCGGCGCCGCTGGCGGGTGCGTTGTTGTATATCAGCGCCAGTGGAGACGCCTTGGGCGGTGCGCTCAAACTGTTCGCGCTAGGCCTGGGCATGGGTGCCCCGCTGCTGCTGGTCGCCACCGGTGGCGCCGCCTGGTTGCCGAAAAGCGGCCCATGGCTCAACAGCGTGAAGAACGCCATCGGCGTCCTGTTGCTGGGGCTGGCCATCGGTTTGCTCAGCAGGGTCTTGCCAGGGCCTGTCACCCTGGGGCTGATCGGCTTGCTCGCTGCCGGGGTGGCCGTGTTCCTGGGGACCCTGGAGTTCGTCGTGAAGACGCCTCGCCAACGCCTGGCCCAACTGCTTGGCCTGGCACTGCTGGTCTACGCCCTGGCCTGCTGGTATGGCGCCCTCAGCGGCCAGGGTGACCCGCTGCGACCGTTGCCCCCTACAGGAGGGAGCACGGCTGGTCAGGCTGCGTCCCCTGCCCAGGCGTGGCGAACACTGACCACCGCCCAGGCGCTCGATGCTGCACTGGCCGATGCCAAGGCCGCAGGCCAGCCAGTGCTGCTGGACTGGTACGCAGACTGGTGCATCAGTTGCAAAGTCATCGAGCACGAGGTGTTGAATGCACCTCAGGTGCTGCCCCAGCTGGCGGGTTTCAAACTGCTGCGCGTGGATGTGACGCGCAGCGATGCGGCCCAGCGTGCCCTGCTGGACCGCTATCGATTGTTCGGCCCGCCGGCATTGATGTTCTTTGCCGCCAACGGCAGCGAACTGACCGCTGATCGGGTGATTGGCGAGATAAATGCCGAGAACTTTGCATCCATTTTGTCCCGCGTTCGCGGCCAGGCAGGCCTGTAACGGCCCGCTGGCATGGGAACATGTCGGCGATCAGTGACCGGATCCAGCTATCCGGTCACATACTTCGCGCGAATCTCGCTCATCGTGCTGGCTATTGCCGGGAACTGGACACTTGCCGTCGCTTTAGGCACACTCGCCGCGCTGTGTCGAATTGCCCTACAAATCCAAGGAACTCGCAGATGGCAACGCTACTGGTGCTTCACGGCCCCAATCTGAACCTGCTCGGTACGCGCGAGCCCGGCCATTACGGCGCCGTGACCCTGGTCCAGATCAACCAGGACCTGGAGCAACGTGCTCGCGCCGCGGGCCACCATTTGCAGTATTTGCAGAGCAACGCCGAATACGAGTTGATCGATCGTATCCATGCGGCACGCAACGAGGGTGTGGATTTCATCCTGATCAATCCGGCTGCATTCACCCACACAAGCGTTGCATTACGTGACGCATTGCTTGCGGTGAGCATCCCATTCATCGAAGTGCACCTGTCCAACGTGCACAAACGCGAACCGTTCCGTCATCACTCCTACTTTTCCGATGTAGCCGTAGGAGTGATCTGCGGTCTGGGCGCCAGCGGTTATCGCCTGGCCCTGGAGTCCGCGCTGGAACAACTGGCTGCCAACGCACAGCCCAAATGATGAAAGCCCTGGCCTCGGTGGCCAGGGTCAAGAGAAGCGTGTCGACACGCTTTAACAATTTCGCCCCCTGACCGAACCTTTGGGAGTTGATGATTAATGGATATCCGTAAAGTCAAGAAACTGATCGAGCTGCTGGAAGAGTCTGGCATCGACGAGCTGGAGATCAAGGAAGGCGAAGAGTCGGTTCGCATCAGCCGTCACAGCAAGACCCCAGCTGCCCAGCAGTTCTACGCACCTGCCCCGATGGCTGCGCCTGCCGCTGCCCCGGTCGCCGCTGCCGCACCTGCTGTCGAAGCTGCCGCCGCGGCACCGGCCCTCAAAGGCACCGTCATCCGCTCGCCAATGGTAGGCACCTTCTACCGCAAGCCTTCGCCGACCTCGCCGAACTTCGCTGAAGTGGGCCAGAGCGTGAAGAAAGGCGACACCCTGTGCATCGTCGAAGCCATGAAGATGATGAACCACATCGAAGCCGATGTCGGCGGTGTCATCGACGCCATCCTGGTAGAAGACGGCCAGCCGGTTGAGTTCGACCAGCCGCTGTTCACCATCGTTTGAATCGCGGAGAGCCAACGATGTCTGGGAAGCTCGAAAAAGTCCTGATCGCCAACCGCGGGGAAATTGCCCTGCGGATCCTGCGTGCCTGCAAAGAGCTGGGTATTAAGACCGTCGCCGTGCACTCCACCGCCGACCGTGAACTGATGCACCTGGGCCTGGCAGACGAGTCGGTCTGCATCGGTCCTGCATCGTCCAAGGATTCGTACCTGCACATCCCGGCGATCATCGCCGCTGCCGAAGTCACCGGCGCGACCGCGATTCACCCCGGTTACGGCTTCCTGGCGGAAAACGCCGATTTTGCCGAACAGGTCGAGAAGTCCGGCTTTGCCTTCATCGGCCCCAAGGCCGACACCATTCGCCTGATGGGCGACAAGGTCTCGGCCAAGGACGCGATGATCAAGTCGGGCGTACCGACCGTGCCGGGCTCCGACGGCCCGCTGCCGGAAGACGAAGAAGTCGCGTTGGCCATCGCCCGCGACGTCGGCTACCCGGTGATCATCAAGGCCGCCGGTGGCGGTGGTGGTCGCGGCATGCGTGTGGTGCACAAGGAAGAGGATTTGATCGCCTCGGCCAAGCTCACCCGTACCGAAGCCGGTGCAGCCTTCGGCAACCCGATGGTGTACCTGGAGAAGTTCCTGACCAACCCACGTCACGTGGAAGTACAGGTCTTGTCCGACGGCCAGGGCAATGCAATCCACCTCGGTGACCGCGATTGCTCCCTGCAACGCCGCCACCAGAAGGTGCTGGAAGAGGCCCCGGCCCCAGGCATCGACGAGAAAGCACGCCAGGAAGTATTCAAGCGCTGCGTAGACGCGTGCATCGAGATCGGCTACCGCGGTGCGGGGACGTTCGAGTTCCTGTACGAAGATGGCCGCTTCTACTTCATCGAGATGAACACCCGTGTGCAGGTTGAGCACCCGGTGTCGGAGATGGTCACAGGCATCGACATCGTCAAGGAGATGCTGAGCATCGCCGCTGGCAACAAGCTGTCGTTCCGTCAGGAGGACGTGGTGGTCCACGGCCATTCGCTGGAATGCCGTATCAACGCCGAAGACCCGAAGAAGTTCATCCCGAGCCCTGGCAAGGTGAAGCACTTCCACGCACCGGGCGGCAACGGCGTGCGTGTCGATTCGCACTTGTACAGCGGTTATTCGGTTCCGCCGAACTATGACTCGCTGATCGGCAAGCTGATCACCTGGGGCAAGGACCGTGACGAAGCCATGGCCCGCATGCGCAATGCCCTGGACGAGATCGTCGTCGATGGCATCAAGACCAACATCCCGCTGCACCGTGACCTGGTGCGTGATGAAGGCTTCTGCAAAGGCGGCATCAACATTCACTACCTCGAGCACAAACTGGCCAACCAGGACTGATCGCGTAGTGTGAAGTACAAGAACCCCGGACTGGCTCCGGGGTTTTTTATTGCCTGTTTGGGCTTCATCAATGGCTGATGCGGCCCTTCAGGGTGCTTGTGGCCAAGTCCGACCTAGCAGAGCAATCTGCGCATCCCCGTGACCCTCTCTGACTGGCGTGAATCAATGATCTGGCTTGTATGTTCAATCTGAAGACCGCAGGAGTCCGAACGCAGGTTCTGTGTAGGAAGGCCCCCTGAAGTCGCGATCAGCGGTGCCTGAACTGTCGCGCGGGCAGAAGCCGCAACAAGCTGCAGCTGCGACTCTACCCCTTCATACGAGGCATCTCGATGCGGTGCTCGTGCACCCGGCGATACAGCGTCGCACGCGAAATACCCAACGCCTGGGCAGCCTCGGCGGGCTTCCAGCGATGGCGAATCAACGCATCCAGCAACCGTTGCCGCGCCGGGCAGGACGCCTCGCTCGTTACCCGGCCAACCTCCTGCCCACGAACCTCCTCCGGCAGGTCAAGCAGGCGCAACTGCCCTCCCTCGTTCACGGCGCAGGCATAACGCAACACCTGCCGCAACTGGCGCAGGTTCCCCGGCCAGCGATACTCCAGCAATGCCTGCAAGGCATCGTCGGCCAGCGCCACGCTCACCCCACACGCATCGGCCTCTTCGGCCAGCAACTGGTGAATGAGCCCCAGCCGGTCTTCGCGCTCGCGCAGCGCCGGCAACGCGAAGCGGGCGTTGGCCAGGCGAAAATACAAGTCCTCACGAAACTGCCCCTGCTCCACCCTCGCCGCCAGGTCGCGGTGCGTAGCGCAGATCACCTGAATGTCCACGCGCTGGCGCCGCGCAGCCCCCAAAGGTGCTACCTCACCCTCGGCCAGCACCCGCAACAGGCGGGTCTGCAGGCTCAGTGGCATGTCGCCAATCTCGTCCAGAAACAGCGTGCCGCCATCGGCCTGGTGTACAAGCCCTTGCATACCCTTGCTCGACGCCCCGGTGAAGGCTCCCGCGACATAACCAAACAGCTCGCTCTCGATCAGGTTCTCGGGGATGGCGGCGCAGTTGAGCGTGACGAACGGGCCGTTGCCGCGCTTGCTTTGCTGGTGCAGCTGGCGAGCGAAGACTTCCTTGCCTGTACCCGTCTCGCCCTGCACCAGCACGGCAAGGTTACAATCCTTGACCCGCGTGGCCAGGCGCAAATGTTGTTCAATGCGTCGGTCCAGGCCTTGCAGCAAAGGCTCGACCGGCGGCTTGCGCTGTGGGGCGCTGACCCGGCCATATAGCTCGCCCAACCCTGGCAGACGTTGCGCCGACGCGTTGCTGACACGTCGCAATTGCGCCTGGTCGAACAGCTCACCAATGTGCGCAGGCAAGCGCCCCAGGCGTTGCATCAGGCGTTGCCGTGTCAGGCTGTTCATCGCCTGCAGGCGGCCGTCGGCGTCCCAGGCCAGCAGGTAGTCAGGCTGGCTTTCCACATAACCTGGTGTGCCGTGGGCACGCATCACCCAGTGGCCCTGGGCGCTGTGCATGAAAAAGGCGTTTTCGATTTCGCGTGCGGTCTGCTCGACCAGTTGCCGGATCAGGTGCTGGCTGCGGCGGTCGTCGGGCGAGCGCAGGGCAGAGACGTCCAGCACCCCCAGCAACTCGCCAAAGGGGTCGAAAACAGGCGCCGCGCTACAGGTCAGGCCGATGAAGGCAGCGCGAAAGTGATCGCGCTTGTGCACGGTGACCGGTGCCTTGGTGGTCAGTACCGCCGCTACCCCGCAGGTACCCTCCTCCCCCTCCGACCAGCAGGTGCCCAGGTACAGACCGGCCTTGCGGCAGTCAGTGCGAATGGTCGATTCGACCCGGTAATCGATGGTGCGGCCCTGTGCATCGGTCAGTAGCACGCAGTAGTCGGCCTCACGCACCTGTTCGTGCAGGCGCGCCACGGCGTCCCCGGCAATGCGCAGGAACAGCTCCGAGCGCTCTCGGCATTCATTGAGCAGCGCCTGGGAAAGAATACGCGGCCCTTGCTCGGAGGCGGGATCGAGACGGTACAGCTCCATGGAGCGACGCCAGGAATCGAGGATCAACGGCGGTACTGGCGCCTGGGGCAGACGGTCGGCGTTCTTCAGTACCCTGCTGACGCAGTCGACGTGAGCGCGGGAGTTCGCGGCAAGCATTCAGGCCCTCCGGTTCTCGTTGCTGTTCTTGTGGTTGTGCAGCCATTAAGCGCCTGCGCGCAGGCCTGGACAAGCACGGTGTGATCAAAGGTGTGGTTGAGACGCAGCGTCTCAACGTCTCGCCGCACAACGCCCAGGCCGGCACCTGGCGTCTCAGCACGGTAGCCCGCCTGGCAGCGGTAAAGACCATGCAAGGCCTCTGCGACGGGCCTTTGCGAGGTTTCGTGCAAAGCTGGCACCGCGCTTGCTCTGGTCCTTGCAAACAAGAACACGAGGTGCGCCATGCCGCTACCCGCCCCACTGGTCGGCATCATTGCCAACCCTGCTTCAGGCCGAGACCTGCGTCGCCTGACCGCCACTGCCGGGTTGTACTCCAGCACCGACAAGGCCGCCGCCATCGCCCGCCTGCTCGCCGCATTCGGCGCCACGGGTGTCGGCCACGTGCTGATGTCCAGCGACATGACCGGCATCGCCGCTGCCGTGGTCAAGGCCTGCGCCGGGCCGATGGCGCGCGATCAGCACTGGCCTGCCCTCGAGATACTCGACCTGCCGCTGACCCAGACCGTCAGCGACACCCGGCTTGCCACGCGCAACATGGTCGCGCGGGGGGTGTCGCTGATCGCTGTGCTGGGGGGCGACGGTACCCACAAGGCCGTGGCGGCAGAAGCTGGCGACGTACCCCTGCTGACCTTGTCCACCGGCACCAACAACGCCTTCCCGGAGCTGCGCGAAGCGACCAGCGCGGGGCTTGCAGGCGGCCTGATCGTCGGCGGCAAGGTGCCAACCTCCATCGGCCTGCGCCGCAACAAACGCTTGCTGGTCAGGGTGCCCCAGCAGCAACTGAGCGAATGGGCGCTGGTGGAGGTAGCGGTGTCGCCTCAGCGTTTCATCGGCGCGCGGGCGCTGAGCCGCAGTGAAGACCTGAGCGAAATCTTCGCCTGCTTCGCCGAGCCCCACGCCATCGGCTTGTCGGCACTGTGCGGCCTGTGGAATCCGGTCTCGCGGCAAGCGCCCCACGGCGCCTGGGTGCGCTTGGACGAGAACGCCGGGCAGGCGCTACTGGCCCCTGTGGCCCCTGGCGTGCTGCAAGGCTGCGGCATCACCGCCTCCGGCCACATGGCGCCCGACGAATCGTACCGCCCGGCCCTCGTCCAGGGCACCTTGGCCTTGGACGGCGAGCGGGAAATCGAATTCTGCGCCCATGACACCCCCACCATCACCCTCGATCACCTAGGCCCGTTGAGTGTGGACGTGCAGGCCGTGCTCACGCATGCCGCCCAGCATCGTCTGCTGGCTGTACCCCTGGGCCACCCGCTGCACCCCGCGACCCGTTGAGACAACCCCGGAGAACAACAAGATGTCCAATCAACCGAGTTCCGCACAACTGCTGCATGCCTATGAAGTGATGCGCACCATTCGTGCCTTCGAAGAACGCCTGCACGTCGAGTTCGCCACAGGCGAAATACCCGGCTTCGTTCACCTTTACGCCGGTGAAGAGGCCAGCGCTGCGGGGGTGATGGCCCACCTGCGCGACAGCGATTGCATTGCCTCCAACCATCGCGGCCATGGCCACTGCATCGCCAAGGGCGTGGATGTGTACGGCATGATGGCCGAGATCTACGGCAAGAAGACCGGAGTCTGCGGCGGCAAGGGCGGCTCGATGCACATTGCCGATCTGGGCAAGGGCATGCTCGGCGCCAACGGTATCGTCGGCGCTGGCGCACCTTTGGTGGCAGGCGCTGCGCTGGCAGCCAAGCTCAAGGGTCGCGACGATGTGTCCGTGGTCTTCTTCGGCGATGGCGCCTCCAATGAAGGCGCAGTGTTCGAAGCCATGAACATGGCTGCGATCATGAACCTGCCGTGCATCTTCGTCGCCGAGAACAACGGTTATGCCGAAGCCACCGCGTCCAACTGGTCAGTGGCCTGCGATCACATAGCCGACCGCGCCGCCGGCTTCGGCATGCCAGGGGTCACCATCGACGGCTTCGATTTCTTCGCGGTTCACGAGGCCGCCGGTGCCGCCATCGAGCGCGCACGTGCCGGCCAGGGGCCGTCGCTGATCGAGGTCAAGCTCAGCCGCTACTACGGCCACTTCGAGGGCGATGCGCAAACCTACCGCGCCCCCGATGAAGTGAAGAACCTGCGCGAAACCCGCGACTGCCTGCTGCAGTTCCGCGACAAGACCGTGCGCGCGGGTCTGCTCGAAGCAGGCCAACTGGACAGCATCGATGCCCGCGTCGAGGACCTGATCGAGGATGCCGTGCAACGCGCCAAGTCCGACCCCAAGCCACAACCTGCCGACCTGCTCACCGACGTCTACGTCGCCTATCCCTGAGCCGCTCAAAACAAGAACAACAGGAGAACCACCATGGCAAGAAAGATCAGTTACCAGCAGGCCATCAACGAAGCCCTGGCCCAGGAAATGCGCCGTGACGATACCGTGTTCATCATTGGTGAGGATGTGGCCGGCGGTGCAGGCGCGCCTGGCGAAGACGATGCCTGGGGTGGCGTGCTGGGCGTGACCAAGGGCCTGTATCACCAGTTTCCAGGCCGCGTACTGGATGCGCCGCTCTCGGAGATCGGCTACGTAGGCGCCGCCGTCGGCGCGGCCACCCAGGGCCTGCGCCCAGTCTGCGAACTGATGTTCGTCGACTTCGCCGGCTGCTGCCTGGACCAGATCCTCAATCAGGCGGCCAAGTTTCGCTACATGTTCGGCGGCAAGGCCGTGACCCCGCTGGTCATGCGCACCATGTACGGCGCCGGGCTGCGTGCCGCGGCCCAGCATTCGCAGATGCTCACCTCGCTGTGGACGCACATCCCGGGCCTGAAGGTGGTGTGCCCGTCCTCGCCTTACGACGCCAAGGGCCTGCTGATCCAGGCCATCCGCGACAACGACCCGGTGATCTTCTGCGAGCACAAGCTGCTGTACGGCATGCAGGGCGAAGTACCGGAGGAGGTGTACACGGTGCCGTTCGGCGAAGCCAATTACCTGCGCGATGGCAGCGATGTCACCCTGGTGACGTATGGCCGCATGGTGCATGTGGCCATGGAAGCCGCCAACAACCTGGCCCGCCAGGGCATCGACTGCGAAGTCCTGGACCTGCGCACCACCAGCCCGCTGGACGAAGACAGCATCCTTGAAAGTGTCGAAAAGACCGGGCGCCTGGTGGTGATCGACGAAGCCAACCCCCGGTGCTCGATGGCCACGGACATCAGCGCCCTGGTTGCGCAGAAGGCATTCGGTGCGCTGAAAGGGCCCATCGAAATGGTGACGGCACCGCATACGCCCGTTCCGTTTTCCGACGCTCTGGAAGACCTGTATATCCCCGACGCTGCCAAAATCGAAACAGCCGTGCGCACCGTTATCGACGCTGCAAGGAGCGCCGCATGAGCCAGATCCATACCCTGACCATGCCCAAATGGGGCTTGTCGATGACCGAGGGCCGGGTGGACACCTGGCTCAAGCAGGAAGGCGACGTCATCACCAAGGGCGACGAAGTGCTGGACGTGGAGACGGACAAGATCAGCAGCAGCGTCGAGGCGCCGTTCAGTGGCGTGCTGCGCCGCCTGGTGGCCAGGCCGGACGAGACCCTGCCGGTGGGTGCGCTGTTGGCCGTGGTGGTAGAAGGCGAAGCCGACGACGCCGACATCGACGCCGTGGTACAGCGCTTCCAGGCCGAGTTCGTGGCCGACGGTAGCACCGACCAGGCCCAAGGCCCGGCGCCGCAGAAAGCCGAGGTGAAGGGGCGCTTGTTGCGCTGGTTCGAACTGGGCGAAGGCGGGACGCCCTTGGTGCTGGTACATGGCTTTGGCGGCGACCTCAACAACTGGCTGTTCAACCACCCTGCCCTGGCCGCCGAGCGACGGGTAATCGCCCTCGACCTGCCGGGCCATGGCGAGTCGGCCAAAGCCTTGCAGCGCGGTGACCTGGAGGAACTGAGCGAAACGGTGCTGGCCCTGCTCGATCACCTGGACATTCCACGTGCTCACCTGGTCGGTCACTCCATGGGCGGTGCGGTTTGCCTGGGCCTTGCGCGCCTGGCACCGCACCGGGTGGCCAGCCTTGGCCTGATCGCCAGCGCGGGTCTGGGCGAGGCCATCAATGGGCAGTACCTGCAAGGGTTCGTCGCGGCCAGTAGCCGCAACGCCCTCAAGCCGCAGATGGTGCAACTGTTCGCCGATCCGGCCTTGGTCACGCGGCAACTGCTCGAAGACATGCTCAAGTTCAAGCGCCTGGAGGGCGTAGACCAGGCGCTGCAGGTGCTGGCCTCGGCCCTGGCCGACGGCGACCGGCAACGCCACGACCTGCGCAGCGTCCTGGGCCAGCACCCGGCCCTGGTGATTTGGGGCGACAAGGACGCGATCATTCCGGCCAGTCATGCCCAGGGTCTGGAGGCCCAGGTGGTCGTCGTGCCGGAAGCTGGCCACATGGTGCAGATGGAGGCCGCCGACACGGTCAACCAGCACCTGCTCGCTTTCCTGCGCAGCCATTGACCCTTCCCGGCTTCTGGAGATTCCTATGAACGACTTGAGCAATCCACACATGCGCGCGGCGGTCTGGCACGGGCGCAACGACATCCGCGTCGAGCAGGTGCCCCTGCCGGCTGACCCTGCACCTGGGTGGGTACAGATCCAGGTGGACTGGTGCGGCATCTGCGGCTCGGACCTGCACGAATACGTGGCCGGGCCGGTCTTCATCCCGGTCGACGCGCCACACCCGCTGACCGGTATTCAAGGCCAATGCATCCTCGGCCACGAGTTCTGCGGCCGGATCGCCAAGCTCGGCGCAGGCGTCGAGGGCTATGCCGTGGGCGATCCGGTGGCGGCAGACGCCTGCCAGCACTGTGGCACCTGTTATTACTGTACCCACGGGATGTACAACATCTGTGAGCGCCTGGCGTTCACAGGCTTGATGAACAATGGCGCCTTCGCCGAGCGGGTCAATGTGCCGGCCAATCTGCTCTACCGGCTGCCGCCCGGTTTCCCGGCCGAGGCAGGGGCCCTGATCGAACCGCTGGCGGTCGGCATGCACGCGGTCAAAAAAGCAGGCAGCCTGCTGGGCCAGACCGTGGTGGTGGTGGGCGCCGGTACCATCGGGCTGTGCACCATCATGTGCGCCAAGGCGGCAGGCGCGGCGCGGGTGATCGCCCTGGAGATGTCTTCGGCGCGCAAGGCCAAGGCATTGGAAGTGGGCGCCAGCGTGGTCCTGGACCCCAACCAGTGCGATGCGTTGGCCGAGATTCGTGCGCTCACCGCCGGGCTGGGGGCTGACGTGAGCTTCGAGTGCATCGGCAACAAGCATACGGCCAAGCTGGCCATCGACACCCTTCGCAAGGCCGGCAAGTGCGTGATGGTGGGAATTTTCGAGGAGCCGAGCGAATTCAACTTCTTCGAACTGGTGTCCACCGAGAAGCAGGTGATCGGTGCGCTGGCCTATAACGGCGAGTTCGCCGACGTGATCGCCTTCATCGCCGACGGTCGGTTGGATATACGCCCGCTGGTGACCGGCCGCATCGGGCTGGAGCAGATCGTCGAACTGGGGTTCGAGGAACTGGTGAACAACAAGGAGGAAAACGTGAAGATCATCGTGTCGCCGGGATTGGGTCGCTAGGCGCACGGTATCGAAGTTCCCCTGGGGCGGCCTGATCAGGCCGCCCCTACCCGAGGCCCCATCGCTTGCAAACGGGGCGCAAAGCCCCCTCGCCCCACCCGCCACTCGCTGTTTCAGGCGCTCGATCTGAGTCATAATCGGCGCACTCACTGCCCGGTCCTCGCCATGCGTCCACTGCTTCCCCTGACCCTGCTCCTGTTGCTCGCTGCCTGTGGTGATGGCGAATCCCTGAGCCCACCCGATGCCCGTCTGCCAGACGGCGGTCGCTACCGAGGCCAGGTCGTCGACGGCTTGCTGCAGGGCCAGGGCCGTATCGACTACCCCAATGGCAGCTGGTATGCCGGCGGTTTCAAGGATGGCCAATGGCACGGCCAGGGGGAATGGCACGGGCAGAACGGCGAAGTCTACCGCGGCCAGTTCGTCGCCGGCCTGTTCGAAGGGCTTGGGGACCTGACCACACCAGGTAGCCACTATGCGGGCACCTTCCGCCATGGCCGGCGCGATGGCGAAGGCACCCTCAAGCAGACTGGGCAAACCTACCGCGGGCAGTTCAAGGACGACCTCTACGAAGGGGCAGGCGAACTGGAGTTGGCCGACGGCAGTCGCTACCGGGGCCTGTTCGCCAAGGGCAAGCCCAACGGCGCCGGCGTGCGCAGCGATGCTAGCGGTAATCAGTTCAGCGGCAGGTTCGTGGACGGCCAACTGCAAGGCACTGGCACTTACGACAGTGTCGAAGGCGAGCAGTACATCGGCGAGTTCAAGGACAACCGCCTCGAAGGCCGCGGGCGCTACGAAAACGCCGAAGGCGATGTGTGGATCGGCCAGTTCAAGGACGGTTCGCTCAACGGCGAAGGCGAAATGCTGGGCAGTGACGGCAGCCACTACAAAGGCACGTTCCTCGACTGGCGCATGTCGGGCCAGGGCAGCCTGCAACTGGCTGATGGCAGTCAGTACGTGGGCCATATGCTCGATGATGCCTACCACGGGCAAGGGCGCCTGACACTGGCCGACGGCAAGGTACAAAGCGGTACCTGGGCCAATGGCGTTCGGGTTCGCGATGAGCGTGGCACCTTGCTGCCGGACCCGCTCGATATGGCACTGCTCAATCAAGGGCGCTTGCTCAAGGAAGCCTTGGCCACCGTGCCCCGGTCCCAGCCGGCAATCGAGCTGTACAGCCTGGTGGTGGGGGGCGACGGGCAGCAGAGCGTTTTTCTGCGCGAAGCCGATTACGTGAGCAACCTGCTGAAGGTACGCTTCGGTGCCAAAGGCCAGGTCACGCTGGTCAACCATCGTGACTTCATGGCGACGCGCCCAATGGCCACGCGGCAGAGCATCACCCGAGCCGCCAGCACCCTGGCCGAGCGCAGCGGCCCGGAAGACCTGCTGTTCATCTACCTCACCAGCCACGGTAGCCAGGACCACCAACTGGTCCTCGATCAACCACGCCTGCAGTTGGCCGACATTTCCGCCGACGAGTTGGCCGATGCATTGGCCCCCTTGAAAAATCGAGACAAGGTCATCGTCATTTCCGCGTGTTATTCCGGTGGCTACATCGATGCCCTGAAAGATTCGCGCACGCTGCTCATGACAGCCGCCCGAGCCGACCGGGTGTCCTTCGGTTGCTCGGAAGAAGCCGACTTCACCTACTTTGGCGACGCCCTTTTCGCCCAGGCCCTGAATCAGACGGACGACCTGAAACAGGCGTTTGAACTGGCGCGTACCCATGTTGCCGAACGTGAACGAAACGAAGGCTTCGAAGCGTCCGAGCCGCAGCTGTGGGCACCGCCAAACGTGCTGGAGCACTGGCAGCGCCTACGCCGGAACCAGGCCGAAGAAGCCTTGCGCAATACGACACAGGCAGCGGTGGGGGCCAGGCAAAAACGCCGCGCAGCCACTAAGCTTGTGTGTAACAAGGGAGAGACATCATGTACTTGACGCCTCAGCATGTCCTGCTTGCCGGAGCGACCGGCCTGACTGGCGAGCACCTGCTCGACCGCCTGCTCAATGAGCCCACCATCACCCGCGTGCTGGCGCCTACACGCCGCCCTTTGGCAGAACATCCACACCTGGACAACCCTGTGGGCGATCCGGCTGTCTTTCTGCCCCAGCTGGAGGGCCGCGTGGACATTGCCTATTGCTGCCTGGGCACGACATTGAAGCAGGCAGGCTCGGAGTCCGCATTCAAAGCCGTGGACCTGGACATGGTAGTGGCCTTCAGCAAGCGAGCCCGTGAGATGGGGGCCAGGCACTTGCTGGTGATCAGTGCCGTGGGCGCCGACCCGACATCCTCGATCTTCTACAACCGCGTCAAAGGCGAGATGGAAGAAGCCCTCAAAGCCCAGGACTGGCCTCAACTGACCATCGTCCGCCCGTCGCTGTTGCTGGGAGAACGCACCGAGCCAAGGCTCACCGAAACCCTGGCCGCTCCCTTTTCCAAGCTGATGCCTGGCAAGTACCGGGGTATTGAGGCCTGCACATTGGCACGAGCGCTGTGGCGCCTGGCGCTGGAGGAAGAGGACGGCATCCGGATCGTGGAGTCGGACGAGTTGCGCAAGCTGGGGAAAAACTGAGCCGCTGCCGGGTTGCTAGCGGCTGCATGCAGCACTCAAAAGCCGCCGCTGCCGTGATAGTAAATGCCGGCGGCAGCTGGCAGGGTCAACGGCAGTAACAAGGTATCGAGAAGAAAACTGACCGGCAGATCGAGGGAGGCGAACCGGGGCGCGTCGACACCGAAGCGCGCCTGGGGGCAACAGCCACCGCTGATCGCATACCAATCCAGACGGATGCCTGCATACACCACCGGCGCCCCTGGCTTGGTGCCATCCAGGGTGCGTACCGTGGCGCAGCCACCGAGCATCAACACAGCCAGCGTACCGGCCAGCCCTCTTTTCAATCATCCACCCCATAATGATGCTCACCCCAACGCGGCAGCATGTCCTGTGGGATGTTCAGCAGGTTGAGGATGCGCGCCACCACGAAGTCGACCAGATCGTCGATGGTCTGTGGCTGATGATAAAAACCAGGCGAGGCCGGTAGCATCACCGCACCCATCTGCGACAGCTTGAGCATGTTTTCAAGGTGAATGGTGGAAAACGGCGCCTCACGAGGCACCAGGATCAACTGCCGACGCTCCTTGAGGGTGACATCGGCAGCCCGTTCGATCAGGTTGTTGCACGCACCCGTGGCAATCGCCGACAGCGTGCCGGTAGAACACGGCACCACCACCATGGCCGCTGGTGCGCCGGAACCCGACGCCACGGGCGACATCCAGTCTTCCTTGCCATACACCCGAATCTGCCCATCGGCAGCGCCAGTGTATTCGGTCAGGAACGCCTGCATCGCCTGCGGTTTGGCAGGCAGGAGTACGTCGGTTTCGGTCGCCATGACCAGCTGTGCGGCCTTGGAAATCAGAAAGTGCACCTCCCGATCTTCGCGCACCAGGCAATCGAGCAAGCGCAGGCCATACTGCGCACCCGATGCCCCGGTCATCGCCAGGGTAATGCGTTCCGGCCCGCTCACTTGAGCGCCTCGGCCAGCTTGCCGTGCAGGCCGCCAAAGCCACCGTTGCTCATGATCACCACCTGGGTACCTGGCCGCGCCTGGCGCTTGACCTGCTCGATGATCGCCTCGAGGCTGTCGGCCACTACGCTGGGCACCTTGCATTGCGCGGCCGTGGCTGCCAGGTCCCACCCCAGGTTGGCCGGGGCGTACCAGATCACCTGGTCAGCATCGTTGACGCTCTCAGGCAGGCCATCGCGATGTGCGCCCAGTTTCATCGAATTGGAGCGCGGCTCGATGACGGCAATCACCGGTGCATCACCCACGCGCTTGCGCAGGCCGTCCAGGGTGGTGGCAATGGCCGTGGGGTGATGGGCGAAATCATCGAAGATGGTCACGCCTTGCACTTCGGCGACCTTTTCCATGCGCCGCTTGACGCTTTTGAACGCACTGAGGCCTTCGATACCCATCGCCGGTGCCACGCCAACGTGACGGGCGGCCGCCAGGGTCGCCAAGGCATTGGCCACGTTGTGCTGACCGGTCAGGGCCCAATCCACCACACCCTGCACGTGCCCGTCGAACAGCACCTCGAAGCGCGACCCATCCGGGCTGAGCAGGCGTGCCTGCCACTGCCCGCCGTCGCCTGTTGTCTGCACGGGCGTCCAGCAGCCCATGTCGATGACCCGCGCCAGCGCTTGTTCGGACGTGGGATGGATCACCAGGCCTTCGCTGGGGATGGTGCGTACCAGGTGATGAAATTGTCGCTCGATGGCAGCAAGGTCAGGGAAAATGTCGGCGTGGTCGAATTCCAGGTTGTTCAGGATCGCCGTGCGCGGGTGGTAATGCACGAACTTCGAGCGCTTGTCGAAGAAGGCACTGTCGTACTCATCCGCTTCGACCACGAAGAACGGCGTATCACCCAACCGCGCCGATACGGAGAAATTCTGCGGCACCCCACCGATCAGGAAGCCAGGGCTCATGCCGGCATGCTCAAGCACCCAGGCCAGCATGCTGCTGGTGGTGGTCTTGCCATGGGTACCGGCGACTGCCAACACCCAGCGGCCCTGCAGCACATGGTCGGCCAGCCATTGCGGGCCCGACACATAGGGCAGGCCCTTGTTGAGCACATGCTCCACCGCCGGGTTGCCACGGGACATGGCGTTGCCAATGACCACCAGATCGGGAGCCGGCTCCAGCTGAGCAGGGTCATAACCCTGGGTCAGCTCGATGCCCTGGGCCTGGAGCTGGGTGCTCATCGGCGGATAGACGTTGGCGTCCGATCCGGTGACGCGGTGGCCAAGTTCCTTGGCCAGCACCGCCAGCGAACCCATGAAAGTGCCGCAAATACCGAGAATGTGAATATGCATGGTCGACCTCGCAAAACATCGAGGCAGGGTAGCCCAGGGCGCGACAAATCGCACCCGCTGTTTCGTCAGTCGGGCCGGGTGATGCCATGCTTGCGCAGTTTGCGATACAGCGTGTTACGGCTGATGCCCAGGTGCTCGGCGACCCGGGTGAGCTGCCAATGCCGGGCCTCGAGAACGGCCAGCAGTGCCTGGCGTTCGGCCGTCTCCAATGCGGTGTTGCTCTCAGGTACCGGTGAACCCTCATCCGGCAAGACCGCCGTGGCCACTGGCGCTGCGTCTTGGCGACGCGCCGTGCGCACCACGGCAGGCAGGTCTGCCAGCGTGACGCGGCCCTCGTCACACAGGGCAGCCAGGGTGCGCAGCACGTTGCGCATCTGCCGCACGTTACCAGGCCAGGGGTAGTCCAGCAGTACCTCACGCGCCTGGGGCTCGAGTTCAATCAACTGGCCTTGGGTTTCCTGGCGCAGCAGCAAGTCCAGCAACTGCGCTTTGTCGCTGCGCTCGCGCACGGCAGGCAAAGCCACTTCAAGCCCGTTGAGGCGGTAATAAAGATCTTCACGGAACGTACCCTGGGCAACCCGTTGCAGCAGGTCCCGGTGGGTGGCACTGATGATGCGAACATCCACGGCCTGCGGCTCGCCGCCGATTGGCACCACCTGCCGCTCTTCGAGCACGCGCAGCAGCCGTGTTTGCAGATCCAGCGGCATGTCGCCGATCTCGTCCAGCAACAAGGTGCCGCCGTCGGCCTGCAGCAACTTGCCGCGCATGCCTTCCTTGCGTGCCCCGGTAAAGCTGCCGGCCCGATAGCCGAACAACTCGCTTTCGATCAGGCTCTCGGGGATGGACGCGCAGTTGATGGCCACGAATGGCTTGTCCCGACGCTCGCTGGCCTGATGCACGGCCTGGGCGAAGGCTTCCTTGCCGCAACCCGTCTCGCCGCTGAGCAACAGCGGCACATTGCGCTCGAACACCCGCACACTGCGGCGAAAATCCTGTTGCAGCGCAGGGTCCAGCAGGCAGACCTGCGGTGGCTGCCGGACGACGCGGCGCGAATGCCCGGCGGGCACGGTCCAGACCGGCGTACGTGCCTGGCCACGCAGGCTGGCGAACACCTGCCGCCCGTCCAGGGTCAGCAGCGGCCAGGCTGCGCTGCCATCGGGCATGGCACGGCTGAACAGCTCGTCATGGGTGCAGGCGAAAAACTGCTCCAGGGTCTGCCCTTGCACATCGGCGCGCACGCGGCCCAGCAGGTTCAGCGCACTCTGGTTGGCCGCGCAGATACGGCCATCGCCGTCGACCGCCAGCAGCCCCTCGCTGAACAGCCCGACCGACTCGGCCTGCAGGTGAAAACGCAGCAGCCAGTGATGCTCGAACTGGCGCATGAAATAGCAGCTTTCGATCATCTTGGCCGACAGGGTCACCATGGCCATGGTGTGGAATTCGCTTTGGCGCGAAACGTCGGGCCGCGCTGAAGAGACGTCCAGCACGGCCAGCAAATGCCCCTGAGGGTCGAACACCGGGCTGGCCGAGCAGGTCAGCCCCGTATGCCGCCCACGAAAGTGTTCGTGCTGGTGGATGGTCAGCGCCTGACGTTCGACCAGGCACGTGCCGATGCCGTTGGTGCCCTCTCGCGCCTCGCTCCAGTCAGCGCCCAGCCACAGCCCGGCCTGTTCGAAGCTGCGCCGTTCGGTGGGGGCGGTGACGCAGTTGAGGATCACCCCGCGGGCATCGGTGAGCAACACCGCATGGCCAGCACCGGAAAGCTGCTGGTGCAGGCTGTTCATTTCCTGATCGGCGATTTGCAGCACCTGGCGCATGCGTTCGCGGCTTTCCAACAGGCGGCCATGCTCCAGGACCACCGGTGCTTCGGCCAGCGCCGGATCCAGGTGGTAGTCCTCCAGGCAGCGCAGCCAGGAGCGGGCAATGGAAGGGTCGCTGCCGCCTTCGACACGCCCGCCATGGGCGACCGTGTGCACTTGCCGGGCATGCTGGGTGAATGGGTTGCTCTGCATTATTGTGATTCTCCGCAGATAGAGGCTAAAGCCAGCATCCTCTACAGCAGGCCGGTTTGCAATGCACCCGCCACGAGGCGTGCCACCGGCGGTACACACTGTCACCCAAGCCTGTATCGAGCACGGTACATCGCGGGTCGCCAGAGAGCGTCAGTACCCGTCAACTGCTTGATTTCATTGAAGTGCAAAACGATGGCCCAACCTTTGCTCTACGCTTTGCACTCCACACAAACACAATAGCCAGGAGACACACCATGCGTTATGCACATCCCGGTACCGAAGGCGCTAAGGTTTCCTTCAAGAGCCGCTACGGCAACTACATCGGTGGTGAGTTCGTTCCTCCGGTAAAGGGTGAGTACTTCACCAACACATCGCCCGTGGACGGGCAACCGATTGCCGAATTCCCCCGTTCCACCGCCGAAGACATCGACAAAGCCCTGGACGCTGCCCACGCGGCTGCCGATGCCTGGGGCCGCACGTCCGTCCAGGACCGCTCCAACGTGTTGCTGCGCATTGCCGACCGTATCGAGCAGAACCTCGAAGTCCTGGCCATCACCGAAACCTGGGACAACGGCAAGCCCGTGCGAGAAACCCTCAATGCCGACATCCCGCTGGCGGTCGATCACTTCCGCTACTTCGCCGGATGCATCCGCGCCCAGGAAGGCGGCGCTGCGGAAATCAACGAAAACACCGTTGCCTACCATATCCATGAGCCTCTGGGCGTGGTGGGCCAGATCATCCCGTGGAACTTCCCGATCCTGATGGCCGCCTGGAAACTCGCGCCAGCGCTGGCAGCAGGCAACTGCGTGGTGCTCAAGCCCGCCGAACAGACGCCCCTTGGCATTACCGTGCTGGTGGAGCTGATCGGCGACCTGCTGCCCAAGGGCGTGCTGAACGTGGTGCAGGGCTACGGCCGTGAAGCGGGCGAGGCGCTGGCCACCAGCAAGCGCATCGCCAAAATTGCCTTCACAGGTTCCACGCCCGTGGGTTCGCACATCATGAAGTGCGCGGCCGAGAACATCATCCCGTCGACGGTGGAACTGGGCGGCAAATCGCCGAACGTGTACTTCGAAGACATCATGCAGGCCGAACCGAGCTTCATCGACAAGGCCGCCGAAGGCATGGTCCTGGCCTTCTTCAACCAGGGCGAAGTGTGCACCTGCCCATCCCGTGCGCTGGTACAGGAGTCGATCTATCCGCAGTTCATGGAAGTGGTGATGAAGAAGGTGCTGCAGATCAAGCGCGGCGACCCGCTGGACACCGACACCATGGTCGGTGCGCAGGCCTCGCAACAGCAATTCGAGAAGATCCTGTCCTACCTCGAGATCGCCCAGCAGGAAGGCGCCGAGCTGCTGACCGGGGGCAAGGTCGAGAAACTCGAAGGCGCGCTGGCCACCGGTTACTACATCCAGCCGACCCTGCTCAAGGGCAACAACAAGATGCGGGTGTTCCAGGAGGAAATCTTCGGGCCGGTGGTGAGCGTCACCACCTTCAAGGACGAGGCCGAAGCCCTGGCCATTGCCAACGATACCGAGTTCGGCCTGGGCGCCGGGGTCTGGACCCGCGACATCAACCGTGCCTACCGCATGGGCCGCGGCATCAAGGCCGGGCGTGTCTGGACCAACTGCTATCACCTTTACCCGGCGCACGCGGCCTTCGGTGGTTACAAAAAGTCCGGTGTAGGCCGTGAAACCCACAAGATGATGCTCGATCACTACCAGCAGACCAAGAACCTGCTGGTGAGCTACGACATCAACCCGCTGGGCTTCTTCTAAGCCCTGCGCCGGTCTTATCGCCGGTCACGATGCAAAGGCCGGCGTTGACTGGCCCTTTGTCCAGGGCGGTTGTCATGCACCAACCGCTCTGGCTCGCTTCCTGCAGTACAGATCACCAGCGGCCCGAACTCCTTGCGGCCATCAAGAAAAAGAACAGGTGAAACCATGCCAAGCGAACACCCAGCCGGTAGCCCGGCAGGCTCTTCCGTAGATTTCGAGAAAGTCGGTTCAGACTATTTCCAACAACGTGAACTCAAGAAAGGCGCCGCCGGCTGGGTGCTTCTGGTCGGCCTGGGCGTTGCCTACGTCATCTCCGGCGACTACGCCGGCTGGAACTTCGGCCTGGCCCAAGGTGGTTGGGGTGGCATGTTCCTCGCCACCCTGCTGATGGCCACCATGTACCTGTGCATGTGCTTCTCCCTGGCCGAACTGTCGTCGATGATCCCTACTGCCGGCGGTGGCTACGGGTTCGCCCGCAGCGCCTTCGGGCCCTGGGGCGGGTTCCTGACCGGCACCGCCATCCTGATCGAGTACGCCATCGCGCCGGCGGCCATCGCCACCTTCATTGGCGCCTATTGCCAATCGTTGTTCGGCATCGGCGGTTGGATGATCTACCTGGCGTTCTACGTGGTGTTCATCGGCATCCACATCTTTGGCGTGGGCGAGGCGCTCAAGCTGATGTTCATCATCACCGCCATCGCCGCCGTTGCACTGGCCGTGTTCCTGGTGGCCATGGTGCCCCATTTTGATGCAGCCAACCTGTTCGACATCGCCGTCACCGATGCCGCAGGGGCCAGCAGCTTCCTGCCGTTCGGCTATGTAGGCGTGTGGGCAGCCATCCCCTATGCGATCTGGTTCTTCCTGGCGGTTGAGGGCGTGCCATTGGCCGCCGAAGAAACCAAGAACCCCAAGCGCGACCTGCCACGCGGCCTGATTGGCGCGATGCTGGTGCTGGTGGCGTTCGCCCTGCTGATCCTGATCGTCGGCCCCGGCGGTGCAGGCTCCGAAGCACTCAAGGCCTCCGGTAACCCCCTGGTCGAGGCGCTGGCCAAGGCTTACGGCGGTTCCACCTGGATGGGCAGCTTCGTCAACCTGGTGGGCCTGGCAGGCCTGATCGCCAGCTTCTTCTCGATCATCTATGCCTACTCGCGCCAGATCTTCGCGCTGTCGCGGGCCGGCTACCTGCCGCGCAAGCTGTCCGAGACCAACAAGAGCAAGGCGCCGGTCATGGCGTTGGTGATTCCGGGCATCATCGGTTTTGCCCTGTCGCTGACAGGTCAAGGCGACTTGCTCATCCTGGTTGCCGTGTTCGGGGCTACCTTGTCTTATGTACTGATGATGGCGGCGCACATCACCCTGCGCATCCGTCGCCCGAAAATGGAGCGCCCTTACCGCACCCCAGGCGGCATCTTCACCTCGGGCCTGGCCCTGGTGCTGGCCTGTATCGCCGTGGTCGCCGGCTTCCTGGTCGACCCACGCGTGGTGATCGGTGCTGCCGTGATCTATGCGGTGCTGATTGCGTACTTTGCTTTCTACAGCCGTCACCACCTGGTAGCGGGCACGCCAGAAGAGGAATTCGCCGCGATCCAGAAGGCCGAAGAGGCCTTGCACTGATCGACGACACTCGCCGCGGGCCACCCCGCGGCCTTGGAGAATCTGCATGGCAAATTTCGTACACACCGTGGGCAACCTGGTCTATCGCTTCGACAGCCTCAGGGAGGTGATGGCCAAGGCCAGCCCCGCACGCTCCGGCGACTACCTCGCCGAGGTCGCGGCTTCAAGCGATGGCGAGCGCGTGGCTGCGCAAATGGCATTGGCCAATATTCCGCTGTCGCATTTTCTGAGCGAAGCACTGATCCCCTACGAAAGCGACGAAGTCACCCGCTTGATCATCGATACCCACGATGCACAGGCTTTCGCACCGGTCAGTCACCTGACCGTAGGCGGCTTGCGTGACTGGCTGTTGAGCGAGCAGGCCGATGAAGACAGCCTGCGCGCATTGGCGCCGGGGCTGACGCCGGAAATGGCCGCCGCCGTGTCGAAGATCATGCGCATCCAGGACCTGGTGCTGGTGGCCCAGAAGATCCGTGTCGTTACCCAGTTTCGCGGCACCATGGGCCTGCGCGGGCGCCTGTCGACCCGACTGCAGCCCAACCACCCCACCGACGAACCGGCCGGTATCGCGGCGAGCATTCTCGACGGCCTGCTGTATGGCAACGGCGATGCCATGATCGGCATCAACCCAGCCACGGACAGCACCGCTTCCATCTGTGCGCTGCTGGAAATGCTCGATGCCATCATCCAGCGCTACGATATTCCGACCCAGTCCTGCGTGCTCACCCATGTCACCACTTCGATTGAGGCGATCAACCGGGGCGTACCCCTGGACCTGGTCTTCCAGTCCATCGCCGGCACCGAGGCGGCCAATGCGGGGTTCGGCATCAACCTGAACGTGTTGCAGGAGGGGTACGAAGCAGGGCTATCGCTCAAGCGCGGCACCCTGGGGCAGAACCTGATGTATTTCGAAACCGGCCAAGGCAGTGCGCTGTCGGCCAACGCTCATCATGGTGTCGACCAACAGACGTGCGAGACCCGCGCCTATGCCGTCGCACGCCACTTCAAGCCGTTCCTGGTCAATACCGTGGTCGGTTTCATTGGTCCGGAGTACCTGTACAACGGCAAGCAGATCATCCGTGCGGGCCTTGAAGACCACTTCTGCGGCAAGCTGCTGGGCGTGCCAATGGGCTGCGACATCTGCTACACCAACCATGCCGAAGCCGACCAGGACGACATGGACACGCTGCTGACGCTGCTGGGGGTCGCCGGGATCAACTTCATCATGGGTATCCCCGGCTCGGACGACATCATGCTCAACTACCAGACCACCTCGTTCCATGACGCCCTGTATGCCCGCCAAACCCTGGGCCTCAAGCCTGGGCCTGAGTTCGAAGCATGGCTGGCGCGCACCGGCATCTTCACCCAGGCCGACGGCCGGATACGCTTTGGTGACAACCTGCCGCCAGCCTTCCGGCAGGCCCTGGCACAGCTTGCATAGGAATCGCCGATCATGGACAACCGTACCCCCACCCCCGAAAACCCCTGGCTGGCCCTGCGCAACCTGACCCCCGCCCGTATCGCCCTGGGGCGCGTGGGCACCAGCCTTCCGACCAGTGCGCAACTGGACTTCCAGTTCGCCCATGCCCAGGCTCGGGACGCCGTGCACCTGCCCTTCGACGTGACTGAACTGACGGCACAGCTCGATCAACGGGGGCGCGATAGCCTGGTGTTACACAGCGCCGCAAGCGACCGTCATCAATACCTTCAGCGGCCCGATCTGGGCCGGCGCCTGAACGAGGATTCGGTCGCCACCTTGCGCCAGCATGCCCAGGCCAACCCAGGCGGGGTCGACCTGGCAGTCGTGGTCGCCGACGGACTCTCCGCCTTGGCGGTACACCGTCATACGCTCCCGTTTCTGACCCGCCTTGAGGAGCAGGTCAACGCCGAAGGCTGGACTTGCGCGCCCATAACGTTGGTCCAGCAAGGACGCGTGGCGGTGGCAGATGAGGTGGGCGAGCTGCTCGGCGCTCGCATGACCGTGATGCTGATCGGTGAGCGGCCAGGGCTCAGTTCGCCGGACAGCCTGGGGCTTTATTTCACCTACGCCCCGAGGGTCGGGCTGACCGACGCCTACCGCAACTGCATTTCCAATGTGCGCCTGGAGGGGTTGAGCTATGGCATGGCCGCGCATCGGCTGCTGTACCTGATGCGTGAAGCCTGTCGGCGCCAGCTGTCAGGCGTGAACCTTAAGGATGAGGCTGAAGTTCACAGCCTGGAAAGTGACGAACTGGCCAGCCAGAAAGGTAACTTTCTTCTGGGCAAGGGCTGAGCACCTGCGTAGGAGGGTGGTGCTGCTCCGGCTGCCCTGCTGCGCGCTACAGGCGGGCCACTGAACACGCTCGCCGTATCCTCCGTGCGGCGAGCATGGACGATGAACGATGTCCACGACCTCAGTGTCTGTCTGCCGTACTACAACGCAGCTCACGCCTTCCTACTGCCGTAACCCCTCGCTACAAAGTCTGCGGGCGTGATCCTGACTTCGCCGTATAATGGCCCACTTGTCATGTGTGAAATTTCACTCCTCCAGGTCACCGAGCCTTCGACCCAGACCACAGGTGCTGTACATGGATTTCAACCCGCTGGACCTCATCCTCCATCTTGATGCGTACCTTGATCTGTTGGTCACCAATTACGGGCCCTGGATCTATGCCATTTTGTTTGCTGTGATTTTTTGTGAAACCGGGCTGGTGGTGATGCCTTTCCTGCCAGGTGATTCCCTGCTGTTCATCGCCGGTGCAGTCGCTGCGGGCGGCGGCATGGACCCTGTCCTGCTGGCCGGGTTGCTGATGATCGCCGCCATCCTGGGCGACAGCACCAACTACGTGATCGGGCGAACGGCCGGCGAGCGCCTGTTCAGCAACCCGAACTCGAAGATCTTCCGCCGCAACCACCTGCAGCGCACCCACGACTTCTACGAGCGTCACGGCGGCAAAACGGTCACCATGGCGCGTTTTCTGCCCATCCTGCGCACATTCGCGCCGTTCGTGGCCGGTATTGCCCGCATGCACTACCCGCGCTTTCTCGGTTTCAGTATTGCCGGCACGTTGCTCTGGGTAGGTGGCTTGGTCACGCTGGGGTACTTCTTCGGCAACGTGCCGTTCATCAAGCAGCACCTGTCTCTGATGGTAGTGGGTATCATCCTGCTGTCGCTGGTCCCGATGATTCTCGGCCTGCTGCGCACCCGCCTGGGTCGCACGGCCAAGGCGCACTGAGGCGCCTGATCGGGCATGTGGTCGTTCAGCGCCTGGCGGCGCAAGCGCACGTTGGCGCGCTTCCCGATCAGCGTCCAGCAATGGCAAGCCGTACGCGAGCGCTTGCCCATACTGGACGGTATCGACGACGCCGAGGACCAATGGTTGCGCGAGGCCAGCATCCTGTTCCTGAACGAGAAGCACCTGACGTGCCTGTCAGGCGTCGAGCTCGACGATGAGCAACGCCTGGTGCTGGCGGCACAAGCTCAGCTGCCGTTACTGCACCTTGGTGACCTGAACTGGTATCAGGGCTTTCACGAAATCATCCTCTACCCCGACGATTTCAAAAGCCCGCAGCGCCACCGGGACGCCAGCGGCGTGGAGCACGCCTGGGACGGCGAACACAGTGGCGAGGCCTGGCAGCAGGGCCCGATCATCCTGGCCTGCAATGGCGTGTTCGGCAGTGGCGGCTGGGAAGCCTACAACCTGGTCATCCATGAGCTGGCGCACAAGCTGGACATGCTCAACGGCGATGCCAATGGCCTGCCTCCCCTGCACAGCGACATGGCTGTGCAACGCTGGGCGAACGCCATGCAACAGGCCTTCGACGACCTCAACCGGCAACTCGACCTGGATCCGGAAGCCGAAACGCCGATTGACCCCTATGCCGCCGAAAACCCCGCCGAGTTCTTCGCCGTGACCAGCGAGTACTTCTTCAGCGCCCCCGACCTGCTGCACCAGGCCTACCCCGAGGTCTACCAGCAACTGTCGCTGTTCTACCGGCAGAACCCGCTTGCACGCCTGGCCCGGTTGCAACGCGAGCATCCCGACTATCGCCATCCCCCCGTGTAGCGCCCGGTCCATTGGGCCAGACGTGGCATGCCCCGTCGGAATATGCCTATAATCGCCGCCACTTTTTTGGTCAAACACGGGGGCACTGCCCAATGAGCTACAGCAAGATTCCGGCGGGCAAAGACCTGCCGAACGACATCTACGTCGCCATCGAGATCCCGGCCAACCACGCGCCGATCAAATACGAGATCGACAAGGACAGCGACACGCTGTTCGTCGACCGTTTCATGGCCACCCCTATGTTCTACCCGGCCAACTACGGCTTTATCCCCAACACCCTGGCTGACGACGGTGATCCGCTGGACGTGCTGGTGGTTACCCCTTACCCAGTGGCCCCAGGTTCGGTCATCCGCGCCCGTCCGGTAGGTGTCTTGAACATGACCGACGATGGCGGCGGCGACGCCAAGGTCATCGCAGTGCCCCACGACAAGCTGTCGCAGCTGTACGTGGACGTGAAGGAATACACCGACCTGCCTGCCCTGCTGATCCAGCAGATCGAGCATTTCTTTGCCAACTACAAAGATCTCGAAAAGGGCAAGTGGGTCAAGATCGAAGGCTGGGACGGCGCCGACGCCGCCCGCGCTGCGATCACCAAATCGGTCGAAGCCTACAAAGGCTGATCCTGATTGCATGAAAAACCCGCTTCGGCGGGTTTTTTTTTGGCGCGCGATAGGCTTCACAGCCAATCTCGGCTTAAGCGTTCTACAACGTCCTACACCCGCGTCTGACTGCTCCTACATCTCCCCTTCCGCGCATCAACATCCTGTTCATACCTTTGGTGGCACCGTGCCGCTACACTTTCTCCATGAACACATCTGGTGAACGTTTAAGAGCCCTTCTTCAAGAATGCGGCCTGACCCCTGCAAACTTCGCAGCCCAGCGCGGCGTGACGCCTCAGCACGTCAACAACTGGTTCAATCGCGGGGTCCCGCTGGCTCGCCTGGACGAGCTCGCCGACCTGTTCTGCGTGCACCGTCGCTGGCTGCGCACCGGCGAAGGCGCCAAACATCCCAATGCCATCCTGCGCACCTGTCCGCCACGCCCGGTGCCGATAGACGCCCCCATTCCGCGTGCCGTTCATCGCGGGCGCGTGGTACACGTACCGTTCCACGAGGTGCGCAATGGCCTGCTGTGCAAGGTGTCAGGGCGTGCCCTGCGCCTGCCTGCCAACGCCCTGCGAATGCTGGGCGTCAAACACGACACGTCCATCTGCATGGCCATGCCAGGCGGCAACATGGCCCCTTTGATCCCCGTCGAAGCGACCCTGGCCATCGACATGAGCATGACCCAGATCGTCGAGGGCGAAACCTATGCCCTGCTGATCAATGGCGCGTTGCGCGTGCATAACCTGACCATGGGCGAGCACGGCACGCTCTACCTGCATAGTCATGACCGGCACAACTACGCCGTCGAACGCTTGACCCCCAGCCAGCGCCAGGCGCAAGGGCTGGAGATCCTGGGGTGGGTCTATCACTGGTCGCATTTTCGCCGGCAACGCCCCGGTTGAAACACCCTGTGCCATTTTTTGCTGGGCATCAGGTGCGTGCCCTTGTATGCTACGCGCACATCAGCCCCGACCGGCGCAAGCCGCAGTCCAGAGGGCTCGGCGATACCCCATACGGGCATCAGCCATCTCTTTCAGGCCTCTTTTGGCCACACCGTTAAGGCGATTGCGGCTTACCATAAATTAGTCGGAAGCGTCCCCGAGAAGCCGGCCACAAGCCGGCTTTTTAATGCCTGTCTTTCAGCCAGAACAAAGCGGCGAGACCCTATAGGCGCCGCCGAATTGTCCTTTAGCACACGCCTTTAGAAATCGTAACGCGCACCCACCAGCACGCTGCGCGACGGGCCGTAGAAGTTGAACGTGGATGTCGAACCCACCCGCGACAGGTAATCGCGATCGAACAGGTTGTTGACGTTGACGGTGGCAGTCAGTTTGGAGGTCACCGGGTAGGAAAGCATGGCATCCACGGTGGCATAACCTGGCGCATCAATGCGTACCCCGCCGTTTTCCGAGTGGAAATTGCTCATCGCCGAGACGCCGCCACCGATGGCCAGCCCGGTGAGCGCGCCTTGGCTGATGGTGTATTTGCTCCACAGCGACGCCTGGTGGCGCGGCATGATGAAGAACGTGGTTTCGGCATCGCCCTTCACGGTTTCGGTGTCCATCCAGGTGTAACCGCCCAGCAGCTCCCAGTTATCGGTCAGCTTGCCGCTGACTTCTACTTCTGCCCCCTTGACCCGTGTCTTGCCGGCAGCTACCGAGTCCTTGGTCGCGACGCCTTCGCTGTCGTAACGGGTGGTGGCGCGGTTTTCGTCGGTAAGGCGAAATGCCGACAGGCGCGTATTGAGCGCGCCACCAAAATAGCTGCTCTTGATACCCACTTCGTACTGCTCGCCTTCGCGTGGTTTGAGTACTCGGCCGTCGCCATCGGTCGCCGACTGCGGCTTGAACACCTGCGAATAGCTGGCATACAGCGCATGGTTTTCGGAAAGGTCGTAGACCGCACCGGTATAGGGTGTGAAATGACCATCGACCTGCTTGCTATCGTCCGCAGTGAAACCGGTCTTGAGGGTCGTGGTGTAGAAATCGCCACGGTACCAACTGAACCGCCCGCCGGCGATCAACGCCAGGCGCTCGACCGGGCGGAAGGTGACCTTGGAATACAAGCCGTATTCCTCTTCCTGCATGCCCGTCTCGGTCGTGTAGTTCGCAGCGGGTTTGGCGAACTGCTTGGGTGAGTAAGTGTTGACGTTGATGTTGCCCAGCGTCGTGGCCCCGTTCAGGTACTCGGTGTCGTAGTTCTTGTAATCGCTGCCAACGACGAACTCACTGACCTGGCCAAAGGTTTCGAAGGGCTGGCTGTAGCTGGCATCGACCGCGTAGGTGTCCTGGGTGAAATCGCGCGCACTGGCGCGTTCGGAGTTTTTGCCCGTCGTGGGGTTTGTGGCCGTGAACGCGTAGAGATAGTTGGTATCGCGGTGCGATCCGCGTGCAGCGATGCGGCCATAGCCACCGTTGTCGAAACGATGGGTCAGCTCAGCGACCAGGTCGGTGGTCTTGCCGTCGAACGCGTTCCAGTCTGCGCCCAGAAAACGGGAATGGCTGAAGTCAGGCACCTTGCCGTCCAACGTTGCCGGGTAACCATTGTGCGGCGTAATGTTCTTGACCTCGTGGATCAGGCCGAACGACAGGGTAGTGGCCTCGTCCAGGTCGACATCCAGCGCGCCGTAGTAGCTGTTGCTGGTATTGGCGTTGTAATCGACTTCGCCATTGGTGTCGTCGCGCGAGGCGATGAAGCGCCCACGCACCCGCCCGTTTTCGTCCAGCGGCCCGCTCAGGTCCAGTTCCTGGTGATTGGTATCCCAGGTACCGTAGTAGCCCTCGACATGCCCCTGAAAGTCGGCCGTGGGCCGCTTGCGCACCATGTTGACGATACCGCCCAGTTCGCTGGTGCTGCTGAACAGCCCGGCCGGGCCACGCATGATCTCGACACGGTCGAATGCCACAAGCGATGGCACGGTCCCGAAGATGCTCGCCATCGGTGCTGGCAGGCCGTCAATGTTGAATTCGCTGTACTCATAGCCACGGGCGTAGATCGATGACCGACCACTGTCGTTGGTCAGGGTACGCAGGCCGGCCGTGTATTTGGCCAGGTCATCGAGGTGAACGAACTGCCGATCCTTGACGTAATCCTGGGTATAGACGGTGATCGACTGTGGGATGTCCTTCAAGGCCGCTGGCGTCTTGGTGCCCACGGTGGCGGCGTCCACGCTGTACCCGCCAGTGGCCTCGGAGGGCAGCATGTCGTACAGCCGATTGCCCTCGATGGTCAATGCCGGCAGGTCGAGGGGATCGTCAGCGTTCACCACCATGGCTACGTCTTGCGCCAATGCCGTAAGTGAAAACGGCGCTACCAGCCCCGCCACCAGCCATCCCCGCACGCGTCGCGCGCTCCCTGCCCCACTGAAAACGTTCATGCCGCACCCTTTGCCCATATGATAGTAATTCGCAAACGAAACATATTGCTTTTTGCGAACGATACCGGAGCAGGTACAGGGCATGCAGCAGCATTAACCTTCTTAACACATTGGGCCATTGCCTAGGGTCGAGTCCGGTGGGATGATTTGCAACTGATATAAATTCTCATTCAAGGCTCGCCGTGCCCACCTCCCTGCTGCTGGTCGAAGACGACCCACGCTTACGCCACGACCTTTACCGCCATTTCATCGACCGTGGCTTCGAGGTACACGCATGCGCGACGGGCGACGCGGCGCTGGCCGATGCCCACCGATGCGTATTCGACCTGGCGCTGCTGGATATCATGCTGCCAGGTCTCGACGGGCTGAGCCTGCTCGATGCACTGCGGCGCAAGCAGGCAGTACCGGTGATTCTCATGTCGGCATTGGGTGCCGAGCAGGACCGCATCACCGGATTTACCCGGGGTGCCGACGATTACCTGCCCAAGCCCTTCAGTCTGGCGGAACTGGATGCACGGGTCGATGCACTGTTGCGTCGGGTCGCCTTCCACAGCACGCCGCCCGTGGCGACGCGTACTGATGAGCCCGTATTTGATCACACTGCACAGGATGTCATGCATAACGGCCTGCCGGCTGGGTTGACTGGCTCGGAGTTCCGCTTGTTGATCACCCTGCACGCCCATGCCGGGGAGCCGCTGAGCAAGCCTTTCCTGTACCAGACCGTCCTGCACCGTGGCTACACGCGCCTGGATCGAGGCCTGGATGTGCATGTGTGCAACGTGCGCCGCAAGCTGGCGGACATCGGCATACAGCATCTGCTCATCCAGGCTGTGCGTGGCCAGGGCTATGTCCTGGTCGTGCAGAGCCCGGCCTGATGCGGCGACATCCGCTGCTGTGGAAGCTGGCCCTGCTGCAGGTCAGCTTCTGCCTGCTGCTCACCTGGTTGATCTGGACCTGGGGCCTGACGGTGGAGCGCAGCACCTATTTCCTGGCCCAGGCCGACCAGGACTACCTGGCGCGCTATGCCCGGCAGGCCGAGCTCGCCTGGGAGCAAGGGGGAGCCATGGGCGTCGAGACCTGGCGCAAGCAGGTGCAAATGACCGAGGACACCTGGGCAGCGGTCGTCGGCCCTTACCTGCAAAGCCTGGGCACCACACCGCTCACAGCCGAGGAGGCAGGTCACCTGACCTTCATGCGCAAGCTGAACTGGCCCATGAGCCGCCGCCTGCAAGGCGAACTGCCTTACGTCAGCATTGCCTTCCCGCGCCACCCCGAACACGGGCGCCTGGTCATGCAACTGCCCGAGCGGCTACTGCCCACCGGGCTGACACCCTGGACTCACCTGGTCACCCACGGCGTGGCGCCGGCGTTGCTGGCCCTGCTGATGGGGCTGGCACTGTACCGTCACCTTGTCGCCCCGTTGAACCGCCTGCGTGACCGCGCCGACGCGCTGCGGGCCAATGACCTGGACAGCCCAGGCCTGCCCCTGCAAGACCGGCGCGATGAGCTGGGCGAGCTGGCGCAGGCCTTCGATCACATGGCCAATCGCTTGCGCCAGAGCCTGGAACAGCAGCGGCTGCTATTGCGCACACTGTCCCACGAATTGCGCACGCCGCTGGCACGCCTGCGTATTGCCCATGACAGCAACTTGCCTGCCGCCCAGCTACGCGCGCGCATGGATTATGAAACCAGCCATATGCAGAAACTGCTGGAAGACACCCTCGACCTGGCCTGGATGGACACCGAACAGCCCGTCCTGGCCACCGAGCCGGTCCTGATGACATCGCTGTGGGAGGCGCTGTGCCAGGACATCTGCTTCGAAAGTGGCTGGAGCCTCGCGCGCCTGCCATGCACGCTCGGGCAGGACTGCGTGGTCCAGGTGCACCTGGACAGCGTGGCCCAGGCGCTGGAGAACCTGCTGCGAAACGCCATCCGACACTCTCCGCCCGATGGAACCGTCTGCCTGGAGGGCTGGCGCGAAGGCGCGCATTGGCACTTGTGCGTGCGCGATCAAGGCCCCGGCGTGCCCGAGGCAGCGCTTGAGCGTATCTTTCAACCCTACCAGCGGCTGAGCGCCAGCGGCGCAGGCTTTGGACTGGGCCTGGCCATCGCCCGGCGCGCCGTGCAATTGCAGGGTGGCCGACTCTGGGCCTGCAATGCTCACCCAGGCTTGCACCTGCACCTGACCCTGCCGGCCAGCGCCAACGGTTTAGAAAGTTAAGGCGCTTTACGCGTGTTGGAGGCTGACTATCATCTGGCTGCTTGAGTTGCAGTGCCTGCAATGCCGTGAAGAGATGCCTGATGAACAGAATGATCCGGGGCCTGGCGTTTGCGCTGGCCCTTGTGACCGGTGCCGCCACGGCCCAGCCTGAGCATGACCAGCCGATGAATACGACGCTGCTGGCACGCAAGGACCTGGCCTACCGATTCACCCAACTGGACCTTGACTCGGCAGACGGCGCGCGTCATTACCGACTATGGGTAGGGCTGCCCAAGCGCGCCGCCCCCGCAACCGGCTACCCGGTGTTATGGATGCTGGACGGCAACGCAGCCCTGGGCGCCCTGGACCGGCAACGCCTCGACGCCTTGGCCGCCGGCCAGGCCCCCGTACTGGTCGCCGTGGGTTACCAGACCCACCAGCGCATCGACAGAGCCAGCCGAACCTACGACTACACGCCGGCGATTGCCGGAAAGACCGAGCAGCGCGACCCTCTCACCGGGCAGCCCAGCGGCGGGGTGGATACGTTTCTCGACCTGCTGGAGACGCGCATGCGCCCGAGGCTGGCAGCGCTGGTGAGCATCGATCCCCGGCAGCAGACCCTGTGGGGACACTCCTATGGTGGCCTGGCCGTGCTTCATGCCCTCTTCACCCGTCCCAAGTCATTCGCCGTCTATGCGGCGGCCAGCCCCTCGTTGTGGTGGCACGACGGCGCGATCCTGCACGAAGCGGCAGGCCTGCCGTCGCAGTTGGGGGATGCCCAGCCACGCGTGCTGTTGATGCGCGGCGTACTGGAGCCGGCCAGCCCCCGCGAACCGGCCCAGCCCCACGCCGATCAGACGGCACGGAGCCTCGCCGCCAGCCTGGCCCAGGTCAACGGCGTGCAGGTGTCCTTCAAGCAGTTCGACGGCCTCGGGCATGGGCCGATGCTTCCGGCATCGCTGCACTGGCTGATCGATAGCCTGAGCAAAGCAGCACCGCAGGGCACCTCGTCCAGCCGCTGACAGCGGCCCCGATCATGACGGCGGGTTGCCAACCCAGGCACCGGGTGCGGTATGCTTGCCCGGTCTTCAGGGCGGGGTGAAAGTCCCCACCGGCGGTAAATCGAAAGATGAGCCCGCGAGCGCTCCGGCTGTGCCGGAGGTCAGCAGACCTGGTGAGACTCCAGGGCCGACGGTCATAGTCCGGATGAAAGAAGGCGTCAGGCAGGGGCCCCATGGGCACCCCTGCGCACGCATTTTGCTCGCCCCGAGACGTTCATCGATCACTTACGAGGAGCGTTTCATGTCTACTTTGCACCCTGTGCACTTTCCCAATGTCACTGCCGCCATCGCCGCGTTCAAGGCCGGCCGCCCCGTGCTGCTGCTTGACGATGACGACCGTGAAGATGAAGCGGACATCATCGCCGCTGCCGAGAACATTTCGTTGCAGACCATGGCCATGATGATCCGCGATTGCAGCGGCATCGTCTGCCTGTGCCTGGACGAGGCAACGGTCGATGAGCTGCAACTGGCACCCATGGTCCAGAACAACCAGGCCCGCCACGGCACCGGGTTCACGGTCACCATCGAAGCTGCCGAGGGCATCACCACTGGCGTAAGCGCCCAGGACCGGGTCACCACGATCGCCGCTGCACTGCGCTCTTCGGCCGAGCAACGGCATATTGTCAGCCCTGGGCATGTTTTTCCGCTGCGCGCGCGCAATGGCGGTGTGCTCACGCGTCGCGGCCACACCGAAGGGTCGGTTGACCTGGCGCGCCTGGCCGGGCTGCGGCCGGCAGCGGTCTTGTGCGAATTGATGAACCCTGATGGCACGATGGCTCGCGGCGAGGAAGTGGCCGTCTATGCGCGCCAGTACAACCTGCCCACGCTGACCATCGATGAGTTGGCGCAGTATCGCCTGGCGCTGCAGGCGCAAACGGCTCCGGCGATCTGATCGACCTGGCCATCCAAGGCCTGGACGGCGGCGCCAACCCGGCGCTGCCGTGCCAATGGCGGTTTGCTCACCCCGCCCTGCTCTGCTAGTGTCGCGGCGTTCAGACTACCGCCGAGACTGCCGCCATGGCCCGCAAAAAAGCTTCCCTTGATTTCGAGCAATCCCTTGCCGAGTTGCAGGCACTGGTCGAGCGCCTGGAGAACGGCGAGTTGTCCCTGGAGGACTCACTTGCCGCTTTCGAACAAGGCATTGCCCTGACGCGTGATTGCCAAGGCGCCCTGGCTCAGGCCGAACAGAAGGTGCAGGTGCTGCTGGAGCGCGATGGCGAACTGACCGCCCAACCCTTCGACGTGGAACCCGAGGCATGATCGGTGCCTATCAGTCCGCCTGCCAGGCCCGTGTCGATGGCGCACTCGAGCCGTTGTTCATCGCCCCCACTCCCGAACTCGAGCGCCTGTATGCCGCCATGCGCTACAGCGTGATGAACGGCGGCAAGCGCGTACGCCCGCTGCTCGTCTATGCGGCCTGCGAGGCCTTGGGCGCTCCGGCGGAGCACGCCAACGGCGCCGCTTGCGCAGTCGAGCTCATTCACGCTTACTCGCTGGTCCATGACGACTTGCCGGCCATGGACGACGACGACCTGCGTCGCGGCCAGCCGACCACACACAAGGCGTTCGACGAGGCCTGCGCCATTCTGGCCGGTGACGGCCTGCAAAGCCTGGCCTTCAACGCATTGCTCGACCCCCACCTGAGCCCTCAGACCGACGCACTTCGCCTGGCCATGGTGCAGGCCCTGGCCACGGCCGCCGGTCCCGCTGGCATGGTGGGCGGGCAAGCCATCGACCTGGGTTCGGTGGGCATGAAGCTGGACCAGCAGGCCTTGGCGTTCATGCACCGGCACAAGACCGGTGCCCTGATCGAAGCCAGTGTCCGCCTGGGTGGGCTGGCCAGTGCCCGTGCCGACCAGACGCAGCTCGATGCCTTGCAGGTGTATGCGCAGGCCATTGGCCTGGCCTTCCAGGTTCAGGACGACATCCTGGATGTGGAAAGCGATACGGCTACACTGGGTAAACGCCAGGGCGCCGACATCGCCCGCGACAAGCCGACTTACCCTGCCCTGCTGGGCATGGAGGCGGCCAAGGCCTACGCGATCGAACTGCGCGACCAGGCACTGGTCGCATTGGAAAGGTTCGACGAAAAGGCCGAACCACTGCGAGCCCTGGCGCGCTATATCGTCGAACGCCGCAACTGACCTGGTGAGTACCGCGCGATGGCTGCGAAGCCGCCCG
This sequence comes from Pseudomonas sp. DE0157, assembly GCF_007678615.1. NCBI lineage: Bacteria > Pseudomonadati > Pseudomonadota > Gammaproteobacteria > Pseudomonadales > Pseudomonadaceae > Pseudomonas > Pseudomonas sp. DE0157. The sequence goes on along the minus strand of NZ_VEJN01000012.1, from coordinate 55,848 downwards.
CGCGTCACCCGTCTGAATGGGCAGCTTTTCCTACAATGGGGTAAACTGCCGCGTCTTAATACACCTATAACGACTCGCCTGATGCCCACGACGTTTCAAGAGATCCCCCGCGAACGCCCGGTCACGCCGCTGCTCGACCGCGCTGACACGCCAGATGGCTTGCGCCGCCTGGCCGAAGCCGACCTGGAGACCCTGGCCGACGAGTTGCGCCAGGAGCTTCTGTATACCGTGGGCCAGACCGGTGGGCACTTCGGTGCCGGCCTGGGCGTCATCGAGCTGACCATCGCCCTGCACTACGTCTTCGATACCCCCGATGACCGGCTGGTATGGGACGTGGGTCACCAGGCCTACCCGCACAAGATTCTGACCGGGCGCCGCAACCGCATGCTCAGCCTGCGCCAGAAAGACGGCGTAGCCGCCTTCCCGCGCCGCAGCGAAAGCGTGTACGACACCTTCGGCGTCGGTCACTCCAGCACATCGATCAGCGCGGCACTGGGCATGGCCATTGCGGCGCGCCTGCAAAACAGCGCTCGCAAGTCCATTGCGGTCATCGGCGACGGCGCACTCACGGCGGGCATGGCCTTCGAGGCGTTGAACCACGCCCAGGAAGTCAACGCCGATATGCTGGTGATCCTCAACGACAACGACATGTCGATTTCGCGCAATGTGGGAGGCTTGTCCAACTACCTGGCCAAGATCCTCTCCAGCCGCACCTACACCAGCATGCGCGAAGGCAGCAAGAAAGTGCTGTCGCGCCTGCCAGGTGCGTGGGAAATAGCGCGGCGTACCGAAGAGTATGCCAAGGGCATGCTGGTCCCCGGCACCCTGTTCGAAGAGCTGGGCTGGAACTACATCGGCCCCATCGATGGTCACGACCTGCCCACGATGATCGCCACCCTGCGCAACATGCGCGACCTCAAGGGTCCGCAGTTCCTGCACGTGGTGACCAAAAAGGGCAAGGGGTTCGCCCCGGCCGAGATCGACCCGATCGGCTACCACGCCATCACCAAGCTCGAGCCCGTGGGCAAGCCGGTTGCGCCGAAACTGGCCAGCGGACCGAAGTATTCCGCCGTGTTCGGCCAGTGGCTCTGCGACATGGCCGCTGCCGACGATCGCCTTGTCGGCATCACGCCGGCCATGAAGGAAGGCTCCGACCTGGTGGCGTTCAGCGAGCGCTACCCTGAACGCTACTTCGACGTGGCGATTGCCGAACAGCATGCCGTCACCCTCGCGGCGGGCATGGCTTGCGAAGGTAGCAAGCCGGTGGTGGCTATCTACTCGACCTTCCTGCAGAGGGCCTACGACCAGTTGATTCATGACGTGGCCGTGCAGAACCTGGACGTGCTGTTCGCCATCGACCGCGCCGGCCTGGTGGGTGAAGACGGCCCGACCCATGCCGGCAGCTATGACCTGTCCTACCTGCGCTGCATCCCTGGCATGCTGGTGATGACGCCCAGCGACGAAAGCGAGCTGCGCAGAATGCTCAGCACCGGCCACCTGTACAACGGCCCGGCTGCCGTGCGCTATCCGCGCGGTACTGGCCCTGGCGCGGCTGTCGACGAGGGGTTGGAACCGCTGGAGATTGGCAAGGGCGTGGTGCGTCGCCGGGGTGAAAAGGTCGCACTGTTGGTCTTTGGCGTACAGTTGGCCGAAGCCCTGCAAGTGGCCGAACAGATCAATGCCACGGTCGTCGACATGCGCTTCGTCAAGCCTCTGGATGAATCCCTAGTGCTGGAAATGGCAGGTAGCCACGAACTGCTGGTGACCATCGAGGAGAACGCCATCATGGGCGGTGCCGGTGCTGCCGTAGGCGAGTGCCTGGCCAGGGAGGCGGTGGTCAAGCCGTTGCTGCACCTGGGCTTGCCGGACCTCTATGTCGAACACGCCAAGCCTGCGCAGATGCTGGCAGAGTGCGGGCTGGATGCAGCGGGCATCGAAGCGAGCGTCAAAGCCCGCATGGTCAAGCTGGGGCTTTGATGTGCAGGGCTGCGCTGCAGCCCTGTTGCTCAGCCAAACGAGCCGGCATTCATTTACCCAACGAGGTCGGTGATTGCCGGCTTTTTCTTCGTTCATGGCGACTCTGAGGGCAAGGGCCTTTCTCCGCTGGGCCCCGTCGTGTTGGAGTGCGCAGACTTCGCAGACGTGTACCGCCCGTGAAAAACCCGACCCTCGCCACCCTGCTTTGCCTTCCTCTGCCCCTGCTGGCGTCCGAACGCGACGAAGCCCTTAAACTGCCTGATGTGCTCATCAGCGCCAGCCGCCAGGTAGAGTCGCGCACCGCCACCAGTGCTGCGAACACCGTGTTCACCCGGACCGATATCGACCGCCTGCAGCCGAGCAGCGTCATGGACCTGCTCAGCCGCGTGCCGGGCGTGCAGGTGGCACCGACCGGCGGACGCGGCAGCTTGCCAGGCCTTTTCATTCGCGGCACGAAGACTGCGCAAACGCTGGTGTTGGTCGATGGTGTACGCATCGCCAACGCGACCTCAGGCGACAGCGGCCTGCAGTTTCTCAACGTCGACCAGATCGAGCGTGTCGAAGTGCTTCGCGGCTCCCGGTCGGCGGTGTATGGCAGCGATGCCATTGGCGGGGTCATCCAGGTGTTCACCCGGCGCAGCGTCGGAGATGGCCTGCACCCGCGTGTGCGTCTGGCCGCCGGTAGCCGAAAAACCTTCCAGCGCAGCCTGGGTGTGTCGGGCGCCGACGGCTCAACGCGCTTCAACCTGGGCGCAAGCCTGGACGAAACGGCAGGCATCGATTCAACAGGACCGTCGTTCGGCAGCGACGCCGACCATGACGCTTACCGTAACAAATCGCTCAACTTCAGCCTGAGCCAGACGCTCGGCGAGCGCGTGGAAGTCGGCATGAACCTGCTGCACAGTCAGGGCCGCAGTCAATACGACAACCCATTCGGCGGCTTCGACCCTGTCACCTACGAAAGCGTCGGCCAGCAGCCTTACACCGACTTCAGTATCGCCAGCCTGGGCAGTTACCTCGACGCCCAGCCCAACGACAACTGGCACACGCGGCTGGAGGTAGCGCACAGCGAAAACCGTGACGACAAGCGCGACATGTTGAGCAGTGAACGCTTTGTGTTCAACACCTACCGCGACCAGATGACGTGGCAGAACGACTTGGCGCTGGACGACCGGCACAGCCTGCTCGCCGGTGCCGACTGGTATCAGGACCGGGTGCACGCCAGTACCGACTTCGAAAAGGACAGCCGTTGGAACCGGGCGGTGTTTCTTCAGCACCGCTACCAAGGCACGCTGTTTTCCACTGAAGTGGGCGTACGCCAGGACCGCAACGAGCAATTCGGCACCCATACCACCTGGAGTGGCAGCGTGACCGTTGCGCTGGATGATCGCAATGATGTAGTGCTGTCCTATAGCGAAGGTTTCCGGGCACCTACGTTCAACGACCTGTACTACCCGCAGTTCAGCAACCCTGACCTGGACCCCGAGCATTCTAGAACCCATGAAGTGCAGTGGCGCAGCCAGCTGTCTTCCGACACCCGCCTGGAGGCTTCCTTGTACCGCACCGACCTGCGCGATGCGATCGTGTTCGGCCAGGATGCTATTCCCCGCAACGTGGCCTCGGCGCGCGTCGACGGTGTAGAGCTGGCCCTGGCCCAGCAGTGGGGCGACTGGAGCAGCCAGCTGGGCCTGGCGATGATCGACCCCCGAGACCGCGACAGTGGCCATACATTGGCCCGACGGGCACGCCGCACCCTGAGCCTGGATCTGGACCGCCGTGTGGGTCCCTTCGGCGTCGGTGCCAGTGTGCAAGCCGTCAGCAGCAGCTACGACGATGAAGGCAACCGCAGCCGTTTGGGTGGGTACGGGCTACTGGGGCTGCGCGGCAGTTGGGCAGCCACCAAGGCGCTGACGGTGGAGGCGAAGCTGGACAACCTGTTCGACCGTGGCTACAGCCGCGCCCTGTACAGCTACGAGGGCAACCCCCACGCCTATCGGGAAGAAGGGCGCACGTTGTTGTTCAGCGTGACCTGGACACCGGCGCTCTAGCAGCTAGCAGTTCGCACAGGCGAGCCGTCGCTTCGATCATCTGCCCACTGGGGCGCTCGATGCCGTTGTCCGGTACCACCAGCAAGCCGTCCTGCGCCACCGCGCGCAGCATCGGCCAGGCCTTCCAGCTGGCCAACTGTTGCACATCTGCGGCCAGGATGATGTCGGGGTCGCGGGCGATGACCGACTCCACGCTCACCTGTGGCGCTGCCGGGTTCAAATCCGAAAAGACATTCCGCGCACCACAGACGGCGAGCGCATCGCTGATCACTTGTTGCCCACCCAGGGTGTACAAAGGGTGATCCCAGACTTGGTAGAAGACCTGCAGAGGCCTGTCACGGTGGTATTGCTGGCGCAGTGCCTTCAATCGTGCCCGCAAGGCGTGAGCGTAGCGGCGCCCTTGATCAGCGCGGCCCACGTGCTCGGCAATTTCTTCGATCTGGCCAATCAACTGTTCGATGCCGCGGGGCTCTGCGCTGAAAGTAGGGATGCCTAGACGCTTGAGCTGGTCGCGCTGCGCAGGGGGTACGCTGCCCGGCCACAGCAAGAGCAGATCAGGGCGCAGACTGAGCAAGCGCTCCATATCCAGCTGGCCATAGCGCCCCACCGAGGGGAGCGCTCGCAGCGCAGGGGGCCGTTCCCCCCCATCGAGCACCCCCACCAGCAGATCGCCTGCCTGAAGTTCGAGCATGATGTCCGTCATCGACGGCGCCAGGCTGACGACGCGCACTGGCCCAGCGCTCGCCAGGCTACAGGCCAGAAGCGCCAGCCCCGCAATGAGCCGGCGCATCAGCCGAGCTGAGGCGGCAGGCGGTACAGGTACAGCAACACCACGGTGGACAAGGCCAGCAGCACCTGCGGGACGGTCTCCAGCCCTACCAGCACCGACACCGCGGCTACCCAGGCGGGGAAGCAGGCATAGGTCATGGCCAGGCCCCGAAGCGCGGCAAGGTGAGAAACAATGTGGCTGCGCCAGCGATGAACAGCGGCATGGCCAACATGGGAATCATCGCCTCGCCACCGCCAAAGGCCCAGGCCATGACCGGCAGCGGCACGAGGCCCACCGCCAGGTATTGCCACCAGGCCAGGGCAAGACGCCGCTTGACCTCGGCACGGGTCACGCCTGGGGCACCTCGCCCTGGTGTTCGTTGCCCAGCATATGGCCCAGCTTGCCGGCCTTGGTCGCCAGGTAATGGCTGTTGTGCGGGTTGTGCCCGGTATGCAGCGGCACACGCTCGGCCACCACGATATCCATGTCGGTCAGGGCCTTGACCTTGCGCGGGTTGTTGGTCATCAAGCGCAACGCCTTGACTCCCAGGTGCTCTAGCATTGGCAGGCAGATGGCGTAGTCGCGTTGGTCGGCGGCAAACCCGAGGCGCTCATTGGCTTCGACCGTGTCCGCCCCGCCGTCCTGCAGTTCATAGGCGCGGATCTTGTTCAGCAGGCCAATGCCACGGCCTTCCTGGCGCAGGTAAAGCAGCACGCCACGGCCTTCTCGGGCGATCGCCTGGAGGGCAGCTTCGAGTTGCGACCCGCAATCACAGCGTTGACTGAACAAGGCGTCGCCGGTCAGGCACTCGGAATGCAGGCGCCCCAATACCGGCTGCCCATCGGCGATATCACCCAGGCTGAGCACCACGTGCTCGCGGCCGGTGGCTTCATCCAGAAAGCCGTGCATGGTGAAAGTCGCGAAAGGCGTCGGGAGTTTAGAGGCTGCAACAAAGACGACGGGCACGTTGTGCTCCTGGGATAAGTGGGAATTTCAATGGACCGATTGTATCAGCAGCTTACGAGCAGTGCTCCGGCAGTATACCGCCGGTTATTATCGAAAACCTCGATGCGTGGCAGGTGCGGTTATACGCAACGCGCTACGGCTTGGCGCTGGTATCGAAAGGATAAGGCTGTTTCCAACGCTCGAATATCGGCCTGAGTTCGCCGCTGCGCACCAGTTCGGCCATGCGTTTGTCGAACACATCACGCAGTGCCTCACCCCGTTCACTGCGGGCGAACGCCAGGTACATGGGCAGCTCGACCACGTGGGTACGCCGGAATCGATCAGGTTGCGAGCTTTGCCCAATGACGTAGTCCACTTCGGTCATGGCGTCGACATAGAAGTCCACCCGGTCATGCTCAAGCATGGGCAGAATGCCTTCGCGCCGCTGGATTTCACGGTACTCCCGCACGCGGGGCAAGTATTTGCCATAGGCATAGCCACGCACCCAGGCCAGGCGATAGTCGCCTATGGTTGCCAGTGTGGGGGCCGGCTTGCTGGCAAGCCCGAGGGCGTAGACATGGTCGACGTCGAAATGCCAGCGAGGGTAGAGGTTGTCTTCACTTTCGTTCTTGTAGGAGCCGACCCAGGCATCAGCCTCGCCACGTTTGACCAGGCCAATGGCACGGCTGTAGGGCGCACTCTGCGGCACGACCTCGATCCCTGCGGGCTGGAACACCTTACGCATCACGTCCCAGGCCACACCGGTGCCATCTGCGTTGGTGTAGTCGGCCCACTCCTCGCTGACCAGGTGAACCTGGTCAGGTTGGCTATCGCCGGCAGTCGCCCACGGGGCCGCGACCATCAGTAATGCCAGCAGCATACCCTTCAGCACCATGGCAGCCCCCGTTCTATGCGACAGCCCATACCAGAACCTGCATGCCCAACCAGGCGAAGACGCCGGCCAGCACGTCATCGAGCATGATGCCGACGCCGCCATGGACGTGACGATCAATCCAACGGATGGGCCAAGGCTTGAGGATGTCGAAGAAGCGGAACATCAGAAAGCCCGCCAACAGCCACTGCCAGCCATCGGGCACCAGCCACAGCGTAATCCACATGCCGACCATTTCGTCCCAGACGATGCCTTCATGATCATGCACGCGCAAGTCATTGGCCACCTTGCCGCACAGCCAAAAGCCGAACAGCATGGTGATACCCAGTACCAGCCAGTAGCCCCAATCGGGCAGCATCTGCCAGAGCGGAATGAAGGGTATCGCCACCAGCGAGCCCCAGGTGCCAGGCGCCTTGGGCAAGGTGCCGGAGCCGAACCCGAACGCGATGAAGTGCCAAGGGTTGCGCCAGACCGATGGCGGAACGAACTCCGCAGGCACCTGATTGGGGTGGTCGGTCACGGTATCTCCCTAAAGTGTTGGTAGCCCCGCTGCCGAGGCGTGATGTCCTGACCGTGCGCGTCGCGCAGGGACACGCCCTGCCCTTGCAGTACGCGGCCAATGGGGTAGACCTGGATGAAGCCAAAGTGCGCAAGGTGCGTCAAGGCGTCCGGGGGTGCCGTGAACGCTAGGATGTAGTCGTCACCACCGGCGAGCGCTGCCTGCACGGCCGCCTCGCGCCCCAGGAACGCCTCCACTTCGGGGGACACCGGCACTTGTGCCAGGTTCACCTCGAGCGCCACGCCAGAGGCCTTGGCGATATGACCGCAATCGGCTAGCAAGCCATCGGAAATATCGAGTGCCGCCGTAGCGTACCCTCTGAGCAAGGCACCGAGGGTGAGCTGCGGCATGGGCGCCCAATAGTGGGCCAGCAGCGGCGCTGCCACGGCCGGCGGTGCCTGGCGCTGCCCGAGCACCAGGGGCAAGGCGCCAGCGGCCTTACCCAGCGAGCCACCGACATACAGCAGGTCGCCTGGCTGGGCGCCAGTGCGTCGTAATGCCTGCCCGGTGGGCACACGGCCGAACACCGTCACGGTGATGCTCAACGGACCCCGGGTCGTGTCACCGCCAATCAGGCTCATGCGGCAACGGTGTGCCATGCGGCTGAGCCCTGCCGAAAACTCCTCCAACCAATCGTGGCTGACGTCAGGCAGGGTAAGGGCCAGCGTGAAGCCGATCGCAGTGGCGCCCATGGCGGCCAGATCACTGACAGCGACGGCCAGGCAGCGCTGCCCCAGCAGCTTCGGGTCGCAGACGGCAGGGAAATGCACGCCGGCTACCAGGGTGTCGGTCGAGACGGCCAACTGCTCACCGGGAGGGAGATCCAACAGGGCACAGTCGTCACCGATGCCCAGCGCCACCCCTTCGCCCTCGCCGTGCACTGCACAGTGCGCGGAGGCGAAGTAACGGTTGATCAGCTCGAACTCACCCATGGCCAGGCTGCGCCGCAATTAGCGCTTGTTCGCCTTGACTTCGACTTCGCGCAGCGTCGGTGCCAGTTTGTCGAGCACGCCGTTGACGAACTTGTGACCGTCGGTGGCGCCGAAGACCTTGGCCAGCTCGACGCCTTCGTTGATCACAACGCGATAAGGCACGTCGATGCGCTTGATGAATTCCCAAGTGGACAGACGCAACACGGCCAGTTCGACCGGGTCGAGCTCGTCGAGGCTCAGGTCCAGGCAGGGCTTGAGCGCACTGTCGATTTCGTCCTTGATGGCCGGAACGCCATGCAGGATTTCACGGAAGTAGGCGCCGTCGACATCCGCAAAATCGTTATCGACCCGAAACTGCGCTTCGATCTCGTTCAACGAATGCTGCGCCATGTGCCATTGATACAGCGCTTGGGTCGCGAGCTTGCGGGCTTCACGGCGCTTGGCGCTCTTCGATGGCTTGCCGGCATCCGCAGGTTTGGGATCGCGCGGGTTGAAACGATCGCTTTCGTCGCTAATCACTTGGCCTCCAACTGCGCCAGCAGGCTTACCATTTCCAGGGCAGACAGGGCGGCTTCTGCACCTTTGTTGCCGGCTTTGGTGCCGGAACGCTCGATGGCCTGCTCGATGGAGTCGACGGTCAGTACGCCGAACGCCACAGGGACACCGAACTCCATGGACACCTGGGCCAGGCCCTTGGTGCACTCGCCCGCCACGTATTCAAAGTGCGGGGTGCCGCCACGGATCACAGCGCCCAGTGCGATGATCGCGTCGTAAGCACCCTGCTGGGCGACCTTCTGGGCAACCAGCGGAATCTCGAACGCGCCAGGCGCACGGATGATGGTGATGTCGTTTTCGCTGACGCCATGGCGTACCAGGGCATCAACGGCACCACTTACCAGGCTTTCGACAACGAAGCTGTTGAAGCGGCCAACCACCAAAGCATAGCGACCTTTGGGGGCAATGAAGGTACCTTCGATGGTCTTCAGGGTCATTGCGATATTCTCATCTTCAAACGCAAGGCCGCTTGCTGGCGGCCTCGACAGGGGTATGGACTCGAGCTGCAGGGCGTCATTGCCGCCTCAAGTCACTCGGAGGGCACGTATTCTACAACTTCCAGGTCGAATCCGGATATCGCATTGAACTTCATCGGCGAACTCATCAGGCGCATCTTGCGCACACCCAGGTCACGCAGGATCTGCGAACCGGCACCCACGGTGCTGTAGGTGGTCGGGGTCTTGGCCGGTGCATCGCCTGCGCTTTCGCGGATATGCGCGAGCAGCACGTCGCCATCAAGCGGGTGCCCCAGCAGCAGCACCACACCGCTTCCGGCTTCGGCCACGGCGGCCATGGCGGCGCGCAGGCTCCAGCGGCCCGGCTGCTTGACCAGCAGCAGGTCACGCAGCGGGTCCATGTTGTGCACCCGCACCAGGGTGGGCTCTTCGGCGCAGATGGTGCCCAGGGTCAAGGCCATGTGCACGTCACCTTCCACCGCATCGCGGTAGGTGACCAGGTTGAACTCGCCCAGCTCGCTTTCCACCGACTGCTCGGAGACCCGCTGCACGGTGCGCTCGTGGATCATGCGGTAGTGAATGAGATCGGCGATGGTGCCGATCTTCAGGCCGTGCTCGGCCGCGAACACTTCCAGTTCGGCGCGGCGCGACATGGTGCCGTCGTCGTTCATCACCTCGCAGATCACGCCGCTGGGTTCGAACCCGGCCATGCGTGCCAGGTCGCAGGCTGCCTCGGTGTGCCCGGCGCGTGCCAGCGTACCGCCTGGCTGAGCCATGAGCGGGAAGATATGCCCGGGGCTGACGATGTCTTCAGCCTTGGCGTCCCGGGCGGCAGCCGCTTGCACGGTGCGGGCACGGTCGGCGGCGGAGATGCCGGTGGTGACCCCTTCGGCCGCCTCGATCGAAACGGTGAACTTGGTGCCGAAACCCGAACCATTGCGCGGCGCCATCAGCGGCAGCTTGAGGGTTTCGCAACGTTCGCGGGTCATTGGCATGCAGATCAGGCCACGGGCGTGCTTGGCCATGAAGTTGATGTGCTCGGGCTGGCAGCATTCGGCTGCCATGATGATATCGCCTTCGTTCTCGCGGTCTTCGTCATCCATCAGGATGACCATTTTGCCCTGGCGGATGTCTTCGACCAGTTCTTCGATGCTGTTGAGCGCCACGCGGCACCCCCTTCTCAATCAGGATTTCAAGAAGCCGTTGGCGGCCAGGAAACTTTCGGTGATGCCACTGCCCTTGCTCGGCTCGGCCGCCTTGTCGCCCAGCAGCAAGCGCTCCAGGTAACGGGCCAGCAGGTCGACCTCAAGGTTAACCCGACGCCCTGCGCGGTAGTCGGCCATGATGGTTTCGGACAGGGTGTGCGGGACGATGGTCAGCTCGAATTCGGCGCCATTGACCTCATTGACCGTCAGGCTGGTGCCATCGACGGTGATCGAACCCTTGTGGGCGATGTACTTGGCCAGTTCTCGCGGCGCACGCACGCGAAACTGGATGGCGCGGGCGTTATCGCTGCGCGAGATGATTTCACCCACGCCGTCGACGTGGCCGCTGACCAGGTGCCCCCCCAGGCGGGTGGTGGGCGTCAGCGCTTTTTCAAGATTGACCTTGCTGCCACTTTTCAGGTCGACGAAGGCCGTGCGCTTGAGGGTCTCTACGCTGACATCGGCCCAGAAGCCGTTGCCTGGCAATTCCACTGCCGTCAGGCACACGCCATTGACGGCGATGCTGTCGCCAAGCTTGACGTCACCCAGGTCGAGCTTGCCGGTGTCGACGTGCACGCGCACGTCGCCGCCTTTGGGCGTCAGGCTGCGGATGGTGCCGATGGATTCGATGATGCCGGTGAACATGGGTCTTCCTCAAAACGGTGTGCGCGGGGCAAGCCGCGCATTATACGCCGGGAGCAGGCAGCGGTACGGCTGTGACCCGCCAGTCATCGCCTACTGCGCGCATGTCGGTGATCTGCAGCCGCGGTGCCTCGCTCATGCGGTTCAGTGGCCAGTCCAGCAGGGGACGTGCGCTTGAGCCCAGGAAGGTGCCGGCCATGAACAGCTGGTACTCGTCGACAAGGCCTTGCTGGGCGAAGGCACCCACCAGACCTGCGCCGGCTTCCAGCAGGATTTCGTTGACGCCACGGGCGGCCAGGGCTTGAAGCAGGGCACGCAGGTCGACATGGCCATTGTCACCCGGAAGGCTAAGCAGTTCATGGCCGGCAGCGGCATAACGTGGGTCATCTGCGACGGCGGTCACCACCAGCGCCGAGCCGGCCTGGAAGAATGGTGCCTGCAAGGGCAAGCGCAAACGGCCATCGACCAGCACCCGCAGCGGTGCCCGGCTCAGGGCAAGCGCGGTGGTTTCGGCGTCCAGGCCCAACTCGGCGCCACGCACCGTCATGCGTGCACCGTCAGCCAGCACGCTGCTTGCACTGGTCAGCACCACGCTTGAGCGCGCCCGCAGGCGCTGCACGGCAGAACGCGCCGCAGGGCCGGTGATCCACTGGCTTTCGCCGCTGGCCATGGCGGTACGACCATCCAGGCTCATGGCCAGCTTGGCGCGCACGAACGGCAACCCCTGCTCCATGCGCTTGAGAAACCCAGGGTTGAGTGCCCGTGCCTGCGCTTCGAGCACCCCGCTGGCCACGTCGATACCGGCCTGGGCAAGCCGCTGCAGGCCTTGCCCGGCCACCTGGGGATTCGGGTCCTGCATGGCGGCCACCACCCGCGCCACACCGGCCTTGACCAAGGCTTCGGCACACGGCGGCGTACGGCCATGGTGGCTGCAGGGTTCGAGGGTGACATAGGCACAGCCGCCCCGCGCACGCTCGCCTGCCTGGGCAAGCGCATGCACCTCGGCGTGTGGCTCCCCGGCGCGTACATGCCAGCCCTCGCCCACCACCTCGCCATCGCGGACGATGACGCAGCCCACACGCGGGTTGGGGTGGGTGGTGTAGAGCCCCTTGCGCGCCAACTCAAGCGCGCGGGCCATGTAATGGGCGTCAAGCACAGCTGCGGGGGTTTGCATGCTCACTCTTTGGCTGGCTCACGGGCCAGGCGGTCGATTTCTTCGCGGAATTCGTCAAGGTCCTGGAAGCGCCGATAAACCGAGGCGAAGCGGATGTAGGCCACTTCATCGAGCTTGCGCAACTCGCCCATCACCAGCTCGCCCACCACCAGCGACTTGACCTCGCGCTCACCGGTGGCCCGCAGCCGACTCTTGATGTGGGCCAGGGCGGCTTCGAGGCGCTCGACACTGACAGGGCGTTTTTCCAGCGCACGCTGCATGCCGGCCCGCAACTTGTCTTCGTCGAAGGGCTGGCGAGTACCGTCCTGCTTGATCAGCCGGGGTAGTACCAGCTCGGCGGTTTCGAAGGTGGTGAAGCGCTCGCCGCAGGCGACGCATTCGCGACGGCGCCGCACTTGCTCGCCCTCGGCGACCAGGCGCGAGTCGATGACCTTGGTGTCGTTGGCACCGCAAAACGGACAGTGCATGGTGGCAGGCAACAAAAAAAGGGAGGGCCATGGTAGCGCATCCCACTGGCAAGACAAGCCAAAGGGGTTAACATCCACGCAATTCTGCCCCTGAAGGACTACCCCATGCCTCTTCGCGCGCTTGCCGTGCTGTGCTGCGCCGCCCTGCTCACCGCCTGCGGCAGTGACCGGCCCAAGACCGAACAACCGCCTGCCCCGGCGCCCGCCAAGGTGGCCAAAAAGGCCCAGCCGCTTGGCCCCTTGCCGGCTTATCAGCGCGAGCTGAGCGGCACGTTGCTGGGAATCCCCGCAGGCGCAGAGGTGGAACTTGCCCTGCTGGTGATCGATGAGCGCGATCGGCCGCAACAGCTGCTGGCCAGTAGCACCCTGCCGGGTACCGGACAGGCCTTGCCCTACCAGCTGCGCTTCAATCCCGAGGCATTTCCGGCCGGCGCCAGGGTGGAGCTGCGCGGACGAGCCAGCCGCTCTGGCCAGTTGATCATGCACTTGCCGCCGCTGCGCATCACCCAGGCACAGACCCAGGCCACCGGCCCGCTGCAGTTCGAAAAGGCACCGTAAGTGGCGCCAGTGGCATTGCAACAGGCCCTGAGCGGCCTGATTGGCGAAGCACGGCTGGTGATCAGCGACCTGCCCGGCTGCACGTTGAAACTATGGCTGATCGATGACCAGAACATGGACCGCGCCTTCAGCAGTGAAGAAACCCGGCGCATTCTCGAAGACCCGCCGTACTGGAGCTTCTGCTGGGCCAGTGGCCTGGCCATGGCGCGCTACCTGGCCGAGCACCGGGAGTGGGTAGCCGGCAAGCGGGTGCTCGATTTTGGCGCCGGTTCCGGCATCGCCGGCATTGCCGCCGCCCGTGCAGGTGCGCTGGAGGTCGTGGCCTGCGACCTTGATCCGCTCGCCTTGGACGCCTGCCGTGCCAACGCCGCCCTTAACGAGGTAGAACTGGGCTACAGCAGCGACTTTTTTGCCGAAGATGACCGTTTTGACCTGATCCTGGTGGCCGATGTGCTCTACGACCGCGCCAACCTGCCGCTGCTCGATGCCTTCCTCGACCGGGGCCGACAGGTACTGGTAGCCGACTCGCGCGTGCGGGACTTCAGCCACCCTTTGTACCGATCGCTCGGGGTGCTCGACGCCTTGACCCTTCCGGACCTGGCCGAGCCGCACGAATTCCGCCGGGTCAGCCTGTACCACGCCAGCCGCGAGCCTTTATAGTGGTGTCATTCACGGATTTGCGAGAGTCGCGATGAGCCAGGACACCCCATACATCTTCGATGCCACCGATGCTACCTTCCAGCAGTTGGTGATCGAGAACTCATTCCACAAGCCGGTGCTGGTCGATTTCTGGGCCGAATGGTGCGCGCCGTGCAAGGCTCTAATGCCGCTTCTGGCGAAAATTGCCGAGGAGTACCAGGGCGAACTGCTGCTGGCCAAGATCAACTGCGACGTCGAGCAGCAGGTAGTGGCGCAATTCGGCATCCGCAGCCTGCCGACCGTGGTGCTGTTCAAGGATGGCCAGCCGGTCGACGGCTTTGCCGGCGCCCAGCCGGAATCGGCGATTCGCGCCATGCTCGAGCCGCATGTGCAGCTGCCGGCGCCACCCACCGCTTCGCCGCTGGAACAGGCGCAGGCGCTGTTCGCCGAAAGCCGTTTTGGCGAAGCCGAAGCCGTGCTGCAGCAATTGCTTGCCGAAGACAACAGCAACGCCGAAGGCCTGATTCTGTACGCCCGCTGTCTGGCCGAGCGCGGTGAACTGGGCGAAGCCCAGGTGGTGTTGGATGCGGTCAAGACAGAGGACCACAAGGCCGCTCTGGCCGGCGCCAAGGCGCAACTGACGTTCCTGCGCCAGGCCGCCAGCCTGCCGGAGGTTGCCGACCTGAAAAGTCGCCTGGCGCAGAATCCACAGGATGACGAAGCCACGTACCAATTGTGCATTCAGCAGCTGGCACGCCAGCAGTACGAGCCCGCGCTCGAAAGCCTGCTCAAGCTGTTCCAGCGCAATCGCGGTTACGAAAACGGGCTGCCACACAAGGCATTGCTACAGGTGTTCGAGTTGCTCGGCAGTGCCCATCCGCTGGTGGGTACGTATCGCCGTAAGCTGTTTGCAGCGATGTACTGACGCTTATCAGGCGTGGAGGCATGAGCAAGGTACGCCACCCTGCTCATGCCCTAGTGCTCAAACTCTGCTCTGGGATACGAGCGGCTCGGTACTGATCAGGCCCAGCACCTGTTGCCTGGGTTGCTCCGCCTTGCCCCGTGAGCCGGCCACTGACACGCTTGTCACGCCGTTCGAGGTCGTCTACGCCTTTTCGCCGGCCTGCCACACATACACCGGCGTTTCGCCCTCACTGAACACCCGCACTTGCCCATGGTGCCGCAACCGCACCAGCAACCGCTTGGCTGCGCCAAAGTCCCCCGTGAGGCCCTGCAAATGCTCAAGCAGCTCAGGCCCCTCCATCCGGCCAGCCGTGCGCAATAATTCGCAGGCTACCCGCCACGGCCCATCATCCTTTGCTGCTGCGGGAGGCACCGCGGCAGCTGGCTGGGGTGTCGAAGCGGGGAGCTGTTCGGCTGGCCGTGCCAACTGCGCCCATTCCTGGGGATCAAGCTCGATGGTCAAGTCCACCGGCCACTTACCGATCGTTCCACGAATTCTCACTGTAGGTCCTCGCTCAAGTCATTGTCGCCATGCTACCGCAACATGAAACCTGAGCCACGAGGCTGGCGGCCTGCCAAACAATCGTTATAACATAACTACTCCTACAATCCGCTCTTGGAGTCGCCCATGCGTCGTCTGCTGCTAGCCTTGCCCTTCGCCTGCTTGCCATTGGCCATGACGGCCCATGCCCACGGAGAACATGAGCATGATCACGGCCATGGCACGCTTGCCGCCCATGAGCATGGCGTGGCCAAGCTCAATGCCGTGCTTGACGGCAATACCCTGGAGCTTGAGCTGGACAGCCCGGCGATGAACCTGGTCGGCTTCGAGCACATGGCCAGCAGCGATGCCGACAAGGCCAAGGTGGCCGCGGTGCGTCAGCAGTTGGAACAGCCCCTGAAGTTGTTCGCCTTGACAGCGGCCGCGGGTTGCACACCAGACCAGCAAGAACTGCAAAGCCCGCTGTTTGGGGATGCCGCCAAGGCGGACGATGATGCCGACGAGCACGAAAAAGGCCACGTTCACAGCGACATCAACGCCCATTACCAACTCACCTGCACAGCGCCCGAAAAGCTCACTCAGATCGACCTGTCGCCGCTGTTCAAGGCCTTCCCCGCCACGCAGAAAATCAATGTGCAATTGATCGGCCCGAACGGCCAGAAGGGGGTGGAAACCGCGCCAACCAAGGCTGTGGTCACACTCTGAATGAACCAGCCGCTGATCCACCTGCAAGACCTGGCGTTCGCCTGGCCGGGACAACCGCCGTTGCTGGATATCCCGGCCTTTGAACTGCAAGCCGGTGAAGCCGTGTTTCTCAAGGGCCCAAGCGGCAGTGGCAAGACCACCCTGCTAGGCCTGCTCGGCGGGGTCAACCGGCCAGGCCGTGGGCGAATCCAACTGCTTGGGCAGGACTTGGCCCTACTCGGCCAAGGTGCCCGCGACCATTTTCGTGTGGACCACACCGGCTACATCTTCCAGCAATTCAACCTGCTGCCGTTTCTCTCGGTGCGGGAAAATGTCGAGCTGCCCTGTCGTTTCTCGCGCAGCCGCGCCCAGCGTGCCGACGAGCGCCACGGTAGCGTCGACCAGGCCGCCCGCGAACTGCTTGCCCACTTGGGCCTGGGCGATCCGCAGTTGCTCACGCGGCGAGCCGACAGCCTGTCGATCGGCCAGCAGCAACGCGTCGCCGCCGCCCGCGCCTTGATCGGCCAACCCGAGCTGGTGATCGCCGATGAACCCACATCAGCGCTGGATGCCGATACCCGCGAAGCGTTCATCGCGTTGCTGTTCGATGAATGCCGCGCGGCAGGCTCTAGCTTGCTGTTCGTCAGTCATGACCAGAGCCTGGCCCCGCTGTTCGACCGACACCTGTCCCTGGCCGAGCTCAATCGCGCCGCCAAGCCCCGGGAGGCCTGATGTATCTGCTTCGCCTTGCCCTGGCCAGCCTGGCCAACCGCCGCTTCACCGCCTTTCTGACCGCGTTTGCCATCGCCTTGTCGGTTTGCCTGCTGCTGGCTGTCGAACGGGTGCGCACCGAAGCCCGCGCCAGCTTTGCCAGCACCATCAGTGGTACTGACCTGATTGTCGGTGCGCGTTCAGGTTCGGTGAACCTGCTGCTGTACTCGGTGTTTCGCATCGGCAATGCCACCAACAACATACGCTGGGACAGCTACCAGCACTACGCCCAGGACCCACGGGTGAAGTGGGCGATCCCCATCTCGCTGGGCGACTCGCACCGCGGCTATCGGGTGATGGGCACCACCGGCGCCTATTTCGACCACTATCAGTACGGGCGCAAGCAGCACCTGGCGTTGCGCGAGGGCCGGGAATTTGCCGACGATCCTTTCGAAGTGGTACTGGGCGCGGAGGTTGCTGACGCCTTGCACTACAAGCTGGGCGACAAACTGGTGCTGGCCCATGGCGTGGCGGCGATCAGCCTGGTCAAGCACGACGACAAACCATTTACCGTGGTCGGTGTACTCAAGCGCACCGGCACGCCGGTTGACCGCACCTTGCACATCAGCCTCGCCGGCATGGAGGCGATCCATATCGACTGGCACAACGGCGTGCCGGCCCGAGGTGCGGGACGCATCAGTGCAGAACAGGCGCGTGGCATGGACCTGCAACCCGCTGCGATCACGGCGTTCATGCTGGGCTTGAACAATAAGATCGCTACCTTCAGCCTGCAGCGCGAAATCAATGAATACCGCAGCGAGCCGCTGTTGGCGATTTTGCCGGGGGTGGCGTTGCAGGAGTTGTGGAGCCTGATGGGCACTGCCGAACAAGCCCTGTTCGTGGTCTCGCTGTTCGTTGTGCTGACCGGGCTGATCGGCATGCTCACGGCGATTCTTACCAGTCTGAACGAGCGCCGCCGGGAAATGGCGATCCTGCGCTCGGTAGGTGCACGACCATGGCACATCGCCGGGCTGCTGGTACTTGAAGCTCTGGCGCTGGCAACGGCCGGGATCGTTGCCGGGCTTGGCCTGCTGTACGCCGGCATCGCCCTGGCCCAGGGTTACGTGCAGGCCAACTATGGCTTGTACCTGCCATTGGCCTGGCCCAGCACGCATGAATGGTCGTTGCTGGCTATCATCCTTGGCGCAGCGCTGTTGATGGGCAGCGTTCCGGCATGGCGAGCCTATCGGCAGTCGTTGGCAGATGGTTTGTCGATCCACCTTTGAGAGCCTGTGATGATCCGATTTCTCACTGCCTGCCTCGGGGCTCTCCATGCGCTTGCAAGCGCATGGACATGCCGTATGGGGGCCCGCCTGCCAACCGGTAGCCCCGCCCGGCGCCTGCTTTTTTCGCTGCTCGTGATGCTTGCGGTACCTGCGTGGGCATCGCAGCCCAGAGAGCTCGACTGGCCCGCCCTGATCCCAGAAGGCGCACCGGTCGTCGCGCCGCAACTGGTGCCCCTGCATGACATGTCGCAGCTCAGCGATGCACTGTCTGCCGAGTCCGCCCCGGCCGCGCGCCAGCAGGCGCCTGCTGCACCCGTGGTGAACAGCCTCGATGGCCAGCAGATCAAGCTGCCGGGCTACATCGTGCCGCTGGAGGTCAATGAGCAAGGCCGCACCACCGAATTTCTGCTGGTGCCGTACTACGGTGCGTGTATCCACGTGCCCCCGCCCCCGTCGAACCAGATTGTGCACATCGTCAGTGAAATGGGCGTACGGGTCGAAGATCTGTATCAGCCCTACTGGATAGAGGGCACGATGCATGTCAAACCCTCGAGCAGCGAACTGGCTGAGGCGGGTTACCAGATGGAAGCCGAGAAGATCTACGCCTACGAACTCAGATGAGCCTTCCGAAGGCCGGTGCAGACGCTTCTTTGAGCTGGGTCAAACTTTCTGTTTAGTTGCATCCGTACCATTGGACTACACGATTATCAACGTCCTTTGGGAGCTTCCATGAACAAGTCCTTGCTCGGTGCCTCACTCGTGGCCCTGGCACTCACCGCCCCGGCTGCGCACGCTTATCAACCCGGTGATTTCATCGTACGTGCTGGCGCCATCACCACTGCGCCCAACGAGAGCAGCAGCGACCTGAAGTTCGACGGCAACAAAGTGGCAGGCACCAAGGCGACCCTGGACAGCGATACCCAGCTGGGTCTGGCATTCGCCTACATGCTCACCGACCACATTGGTCTGGAATTGCTGGCAGCCACGCCGTTCAAGCACACGGTAGGGGTGAAAGGGCTGGGCGGTGGGCTGGATGGCAAGCTGGCCGACATCAAGCAACTGCCGCCAACCCTTTCGTTGCAGTACTACCCGATGGAGGCGTCGTCGAAGTTCCAACCCTATGCGGGCGTGGGCATCAACTACACCTTGTTCTTCGATGAAGACCTGAGCAGCAACCGCAAGCAACAAGGGTTCAGCAACCTGAAACTGCAGGATTCGGTCGGGTTCGCCGGCCAGCTGGGCATGGACTACATGATCACCGACAACCTGCTGGTCAACGCCGCTGTCTGGTATGTGGACATCGACACCAAGGCCAGCGTGAACGGCCCGAGCGCCTTGGGCTATAGCAAGACCAAGGTCGACGTGGACGTGGACCCTTGGGTCTACATGGTCGGCCTGGGCTACAAGTTCTGATCGAGCGCTGTAAAACACACGGGGCGGCCAAGGCCGCCCCGTTTCGTTACTGTCGTACTGAGCGCCGGACTGGGCGCCCATCGGTCGCTAACGGAGCTTGCCCAACAACCGGGACAGCCCCTCCACCATCGAGGTGGCCCGCTTGAAGTCGAAGCGAGCCAGCAACCGCCTGTTGTCCGCACGCGAATGGCGGATGTCGCCCGAGCGCGGCGTGGTATAGCTGACTGCGGGCAAGCTGCCCACCACCTGCTGGAGCGCAGCGAGCATCTGGTTCAGTGACGTGGCCTGGTTGAGACCGATGTTCACGGCCCCCTCCTCGACCTGCGCTTGCTCGAGCGCCTGCACCATGACCTGTACCAGGTCACCCACATACAGGAAGTCCCGCGTCTGCTCGCCGTCACCGAACACGGTGATTGGCTGACCTTGCAGTGCACGCTCGCTGAAGATGCTGATGACGCCCGAATAAGGCGAGGAAGGGTCCTGCCGCGGCCCGAAGATGTTGAAGAACCGGAATATCACAGGCTCAAGCCCATGCTGGCGCCGGTAGAAGTCCAGGTACTGCTCGCTGGCCAGCTTGTCCACGGCATACGGTGTCAGCGGCGCCTTGGGCGTATCTTCGGCAATGGACTGGCCTTCACCGTTGTTGCCATAGACCGCTGCACTGGACGCGAACAACACGCGACGCACCCCGTGAACACGCATGGCTTCGCACACGTTGAGCGTGCCGATGAAATTGCTCTGGTGCGTGCGCACCGGATCGTCGACCGAAGCCTGCACCGAGGCCACCGCAGCCAAGTGCACCACGGCCTGGCAGCCTGCCGCTGCGCGTTGGACCAATTCGGCGTCGGCAACGTCCCCCTCGACAAGCTCAAGCAGGGGGTGGCCCAGTTGCAGGTTGTCGCGCTTGCCCGTGGAGAGGTCGTCGACAATGCGCACGGCGTAGCCACGCGCCAGCAAGGCGTCGCTCAGGTGAGAGCCGATGAAGCCGGCACCGCCGGTGATCAGGATGGGGGCATCAGCCATGGCGATAGAACCGGTCCAGAAGAGGCGGCAAGCCTGCACGCCAGGCACGGGGCTTGATACCGAAGGTGTGAAGGATTTTCTTGCAGGCCAGCACTGCGTTCTGCGGCTCTTCGCTGGCATCCGGGCGCGCGGCATGGGCCTGCGGCGTTGGCGTCTGCACCGCGAGCTGTCGATGCTGGCCGGCCTCGGCGAGGATCGCCTGGCCTAGCGCCACAGGCGTGGTCGCTTCGTTCCCGGCGTAGTGGTAGGTACCCCACAACGGCGAATTGCAGTCCAGTTGCTTGAGCACCGAGAGAATGACCCTGGCCGCATCGTCGACGGGTGTCGGGTTGCCACGCCGATCATCGGCCAGCAGCAATTCCTGGGGTAGCTCGGCGCGCGTCAGGAAACGGCCAAGCAGGCCATCGATGCTTTCGTCCAGCACCCAGCCGAACCGCAACAGCACATGTTGCGGGCAGGCCGCACGCACGCTTTGTTCGATACGCCAGAGCGCCTGCCCGCGCAGGCCAAGCGGCAATGGCTCGTCCTTTTCGCTGTAGGCGGTGGCACGCGAGCCATCGAACACCCGGTAGCTCGAGGGCTGGACCAGCGTGATCTGGTGGTGCTGGCACAACTCTGCCAGCCGCTCCACGGCGCGTTCCTGAAGCGCCAGGCGCTGCTCGCTGACCGACTCGGCCTGGAACCAGTCGAAGTAATACGCCAGGTTGACCACGGCGTCGGGACGATGATCGTCGAGCAACTGGGTAAGGCTGGCAGGCGCCCAGCCCTCCTCTGGAGGGCGCGGCGCCATGAAAGCGATGTCCTCCTCGGCCCCAAGACGAATCAGCGCTTGCCCGAGGGCATTGCCACCACCCAACAGCATTAGGCGCATACGCATAGAGTCAGCAGATCCGGAGGTTGTAAGGGAAAGCGGCCATTTTGCGGTTTCCGGGCGGGGAAGTCCAACGTGGGGCCGTATGGGCATTGCTGCGGGAGAAGGTTGCCCCGTGGCCAACTTTTTCCTCGAGCACACATGACGCGACCACCTACTCGACTTCAAACAACCCATTCCTGAGCGGGCCCACATCCAATCGCTCGCGGATGTCTTCATCTATGCGGGGGTCATCAGGCCGGTACAGTTTTACCTGGCGGTAGGCGTTGATGCGATTGATCTCCTGCCCCAGGTACTCCCACACCACTCGGGTACAGGCGGGATTGCGCCGGTCGCCGCTGGACACGCCGGCCTTGAGGCCGTTGAGGCGGGTGATACGGCTTTTGAAGCTGGGGATGAGAATGGTCTGGCTCATCTCGTTGTAGGTAAGCGATTCGTAGTCGATCAGGAACACCCGGTCCTGCAACTGGAAAGCAGCCCCCAGGTACCGACAACGCACTTCGGCATGCAGGTCCGTTGCGCTCGACCGCTCCTGCCGCTCCTGGCGCTCGAACAGAAAGCGCCCGCCCTCCTCCCACAGATGCACCAGTGATACCAGGACCGTACCCGGCACCGACATGCAATTGGAGTACTCGAAGTAATACCCGCAGTAACGCGACAGGTTGCCCGCGTGATCATGCAGAGGCCGAAACAGCTCGCTGATCGGATCGCCGGTTTGCTCGACCGAGGACGGTACTCGCGCGCCGATCAAGCGTGAAAACTGATCGGCGGGCAGGTCGAGCTCGTATTCCTCCACCCCGAAGAAATCGCCAATGCGTTTGAGGTTGTAAGCCGTCGGACGGCTTTGCCCGCTCAGGTATTTGTTGAACTGGGCGCGATTGATCGACAGTTGGCGGCAAACTTCGGAGATAGAGCGGTAGTGGCTGCAAGCCAGCTTGAGATTGGTAGCGAAATGCTCGCTCATGACAATGGCCTACGTGACGCGAATAGCGCCAGTTTAGCATCAAGTCGCATCAATTAAGACCAAGCCGCGAAATTGTAACGACTCTTGTCATGGCCAACCATGCGCCCCAACGAATAGCGGCACGCCTGCCGGCCGCTGGTCTTTCCACACGAAGAATAAGAATCGAGGTCATTTTCCAATGCTCGAAGTACTCAACGATTTCCTTTCGGGGAAACTGCTCATCGTGCTGATCGTGGGGCTGGGTAGCTACTTCACCCTCCGTTCCCGGTTCGTCCAGTTCCGCCACTTCGCACACATGTTCGGTGTGTTCAAGGAATCGCTGCGTGGCCAGGCAGGCCAACTGAGTTCATTCCAGGCCCTGATGCTGAGCCTGGCCGGCCGAGTGGGCGCCGGTAACATTGCTGGGGTCGGCATCGCCGTGACCCTGGGCGGCCCAGGTGCCGTGTTCTGGATGTGGGTCACCGCGCTGGTGGGCATGTCGAGCAGCTTCTTCGAATGTACCTTAGCCCAGGTGTACAAGCGCGCCGACGGCGATGGCCTGTACCGTGGCGGCCCGGCCTACTACATTCAGCATGGCCTGAAGTACAAGGGCATGGCGATCGTCTTCTCGATCCTGCTGCTGGTCACCTATGGCTTCGCCTTCATTGGCCTGCAGTCGTACACCGTGACCCATTCGCTGCAAAACGCCTTCCACTTCGATCCGCGCCACACCGGCATCGTGCTGGCAGTACTGCTGGCCATCACCTTCATTGGTGGCATCAAGCGCATCGCGGCGGTGTCCGACCTGCTCGTACCGATCAAGACCTTGGCCTACATCGGCGTGACCCTGTACGTGATCGGCACCCAGATCGAACACGTGCCGGCCATGCTCGAAACCATCTTCAAGAGCGCTTTCGGTCTTGACCCCGCGTTCGGCGGCCTGCTGGGCAGCGCCATCGTCATGGGCGTGAAGCGTGGCGTGTTCGCCAACGAAGCCGGCCTTGGCAGTGCACCGAACGTAGCCGCCGTCGCAGCCGTGAAGCACCCAGGTGCCCAGGGCGTGGTACAGGCGTTCAGCGTGTTCCTCGATACGTTCGTGATCTGCACCTGCACCGCGCTGCTGATCCTGCTGTCGGGCTTCTACACCCCTGGTTTCGAGGGTGACGGCATTGTCCTGACCCAGAACTCGCTGGCAGCCGTGGTAGGCGACTGGGGCCGTATCTTCGTGAGCGTGGCGCTGTCGCTGTTCGTGTTCACCTGCATCCTCTACAACTACTACCTGGGCGAGAACAGCCTGCAGTTCCTCAGCCGTAACCGGGCTGTATTGATGGGCTTCCGTGCCCTGGTACTGGCATTGGTCGTGTGGGGCTCGATGCAGGACCTGACCACCGTGTTCGCCTTCGCCGACATAACCATGACGTGCCTGGCCTTCGTCAACCTGATGGCCCTGGCCTTGCTGTTCAAGGTCGGCCTGCGTGTGATGCGCGATTACGATGACCAGCGCAAGGCTGGCATCAAGCAGCCCGTGTTCGATTCGGCCAAGTTCGCCGACCTGGACCTGGACCGCAATGCATGGCCTGCCAACCCGCAGGTGGAAACAGCCGCTGACAAAGCTGTCGGCCAGGCTCAGCCGCTGCGCTGATAGGCTGACATCGCCAGCCGCCCTAGCGAGGGTTGTGCCAGTTGTTTGAGTCACCAGGGGCCGCATTGCGGCCCCACTAGCCTTCCCTCCAAAGCGCGGCTCTTCTTTCCCGTTCATCGCTACGGACGCTTTCCATGCGCGCAGTAAAGAACCTCCTCGTGCTCTACACCGGTGGCACCATCGGCATGCTCGAAACCCCGGAAGGCCTCGCCCCATCCGGCGGCTTCGAGTCCCGCATGCGCGATCATTTCGCCGTGATGGCCGACGCCCCCGAAGTCACCTGGACGCTCCAGGAACTGGACCCACTGCTCGACAGTGCCAACATGCAGCAGCACAACTGGCTGGCGATGCGTGATGCGATCGTCGATGCCGTGCGGGTCCGTGACCATGATGCGGTACTGGTACTGCATGGCACCGACACCCTGGCCTACAGTGCAGCGGCACTGTCGTTCCTGTTGCTGGGGCTGCCGGTTCCCATCCTGCTGACCGGCTCGATGCTGCCGGCAGGCGCACCTGGCAGCGATGCCTGGGACAACCTGTGCGGTGCACTGCGCCAGTTCGATCATCCCCTTGAAGCGGGCGTGCAGCTGTACTTCGCGGGGAAGCTGCTGCACGGTTGCCGCGCCTCGAAGCTGCGCAGCGAAGCGTTCGATGCCTTTGCAGCCCTGCCGCGCCACCGCCAGAGCGAGCACGTAGCCCCCTTGCCGGCACACTTGGGTTACCAGCAGCCCCGTCAGCGCGTAAACCTTGCGGTGGTGCCGGTGTTCCCTGGTTTGCAGGCCGGTCATCTGGACGCTTTGCTCGGCAGCGGCGTGCAGGGCTTGTTGCTGGAATGCTATGGCAGCGGCACTGGGCCGTCCGATGATCAGGCGCTGCTCGACACTTTGCGTGCAGCACGCGAGCGTGGGGTCATGTTGGTGGCCATTTCTCAGTGCCCGGAAGGCGACGTGGTCTTTGATACCTATGCCGCCGGTAGCCGCCTGCGGGCAGCAGGCCTGGTCAGCGGGGGCGGCATGACGCGGGAGGCGGCCCTTGGCAAGATGTTCGCGCTGTTGGGTGCTGGGCTGGACGTGGATGAGGCCGAGCAGTGGTTTGCCCTGGACCTGTGCGGCGAACGCTAGAAGTGGCGGAAGGCAGCGGGAGTCGAACCTGCCCGGGAACGGATGCCGTCCCCAACCGGGTTTGAAGCCCGGCCGCGCCACCGGGCGCGATTGCCTTCCTTGAAGTGGGTGCCTGGCCTGCTAGCGGGCCAGGGCACTGTCACTGCGGATGTACCGCTGATCGCCGACCCTGCGGGTCAGGCCGATCCGGTCGAAATACTCCAGGATCTGTACACTGCGCTTGCGACCGATGCCCAACATATCGCGAAATGCAGCAACCTGCACTACCGGCGTGTCACCCATGTGACGCTGCAGCAGCTCTGCCATACGCTGTAGAGTCGGTTCTGGGTAGAACAGGTCCCGCACCACCTGGTGCAGCAGCCCCAGGCGTGCGAGCTTGCGCAGTAGCAGGCGTACATCGGCCTCAGCGCACTTTTCCTCGCTCGCCAACGTCCTGACCCAAGGCGGATCGTAGGCTGCGGCCAGCAGTCTGGGCTGCAGGCGGGCCCAGAGCGCCTCATCTGCGGCACTGAGCTGGACCTGATGATCAGGCAAGTGCAGCCAGGGGCCGCTGCTGGCCACTGCGCCCTCGGCCAGCAACTGCTCAAGTAAACTGACGAACCCCGGCCTGTCCAATGGCAACGCCGCGAAACGGCGCAGTCTGTCACGGTCCGGGCCCAATTGATCAGGCTCCTGCTCATGAAAGGCCGCCAATTGGGCCAGCACACGTTGCTTGAGCGCCTGCCATTGCCTTGCGGCGAACAGCAACTGGCCTTGGCGGGTGGCGATCACGAGTACGTCGTCGGGTAATTGCCAGCTGTCACGCAGGCGATTGAACTGTCGCTCCAAGCGCTGTGGGTCCAGCCCACCCGGTGCGCTGGCAAGCAAACCCGGCAAGGCCTGCTCAAGGCCCGCACAGTCGCGCAGCACCTGCAACTGTTGCAGCCTTTCGGCGCTGCGGCGTTGTCGACTGGGGGCGAACGGGTCCAGGACCGTGCCGCCGCCAAGCGTGTATTGAGCGCGCTGATCGCGCAGCACCAGGCGGTCGCCATGCACCGCTTGCAAGGGGGCGTTGAGCAGCAACTGTGCGAACATGCGCTGCCCCGCCGCCAAGCTCTGCCCTTCGAGTAAAGCCACCCTGGCAGTTACGTCCTGGGTACCCAGGTGCACGTGCACCGCACTGAAATGCTCGAAGGCACGGGCTTGGCCGGGCAGCAGGCTCAAGTCAATATCGATGCGGGTGCTGGGCGCGTGCAACCACTGCGGCACCAGCCAATCTCCTCGGCGTATCTGGTCCACCGCCAGGCGCTCGGCGGCTATGTTGAGCGCCACACGCTGCCCTGCCTCCGCCACCAGCGCGGGCTGATTCTGGGCATGCAAACCGCGCACCCTCACCGGCCTGCCGGCCTTGCCCAGCAGCAACGTGTCGCCAGCGGTGATCCGCCCTGCCAGCGCCGTGCCAGTCACCACTACCCCCGCGCCCGTGACGGCGAACGCCCGGTCCACGGCAAGGCGAAAGCCTCCGGCCACACTGCGACGGCGGGCATGGGGCGCTGCCGCCAGCAGGGCTTGGCGCAAGGCGTCGATACCGGTGCCCGCGGTACTGGATACGGGAAATTGCGGCGCGTCGGCATACGGGCCAGGCGCCAGCAGTTGGCTGACTTGCTGCTTCACCGCTTCCACGCGTGCGGGCTCGACCCGGTCGCACTTGCTGATGGCCACCAGCGCCTGGGGAATGCCCAACAGTTCGATGATCGCCAGGTGCTCGCGGGTCTGCGGCATGACCCCATCGTCTGCCGCCACCACCAGCAGCACCAGGTCTATACCGTGGGCACCGGCCAGCATGTTGTGGATAAATCGCTCATGGCCCGGCACGTCGATGAAGCCAGTCAGTGGCGCCTGCTCGGCCAGCGACGCGTAGCGATAACCCAGGTCGATGGTCATGCCACGGGCCTGTTCCTCCTGGCGGTGGTCCCCGGCCTGGCCCGTAAGCGCTTGCAGCAGCGCCGTCTTGCCGTGATCGATGTGCCCGGCGGTCCCGACAATCACTGCAAGGCCCCCAATTGCAGGCCTGGCAGCTGCGCCAGCCATTGGGGTTCATCGTCCAGCTGGCGCAGGTCCAGCCACAGTGCATCGTCGTCGATGCGCCCAAGCACCGGCACCGGCAACTCGCGCAGCGCGCGCTCCAAGGCATGCAGGCTGCGCCCGCGCAGACGCTTGGACACCTGCGCACGCACGCACAAGGCGGCGCTGGGCAAGCGTGCGACAGGCTGACTGCCGCTGCCGATCATGCCCAGCGTCGGCTGTACGCTGACGCACCACTGCTCGCCCAGGCAGGTTTGCAACGCTGGCGCCACGCGCAGGGCCTGGGTATGAATCTCTGCCTGGGCACGCGTGAGCAGGCGCAGGCTGGGCAGGCGCTCGGCCAGGCGATCAGGGTTGCGGTACAGCGCCAGTACGGCCTCCAGGGCGGCTAGGGTGATCTTATCCACGCGCAAGGCGCGCTTGAGCGGGTTCTTCTTGATCCTGGCGATCAAGTCCTTGCGCCCAACGATGATCCCCGCTTGCGGGCCGCCCAGCAGCTTGTCGCCACTGAAGGTGACAATGTCGGCGCCATCGCTCAATGCCTGGCGCACCGTCGGTTCGGCCGGTAGGCCCCAGCGCTTGAGGTCCAGCAGGCTGCCACTGCCCAGGTCCTCGAGTAGCGGCAGGCCGTGCTGGCGGGCTATACGGGCCAGCTCCGTGGTGGGTACCTGGGTGGTGAAGCCCTGGATGCTGTAGTTGCTGCAGTGCACGCGCATCAGCAACCCGGTGCGCGGGCTGATGGCGGCCTCATAGTCGCGGGCGTGGGTGCGGTTGGTGGTGCCGATCTCATGCAACCTGACGCCAGCCCGGGCCATGATGTCGGGTATCCGGAAGGCGCCACCGATCTCGATCAGTTCGCCACGGGAGATGATGCCTTCCTTGCGGGCGCCCAGGCTGTTGAGCGCCAGCAACACAGCGGCTGCATTGTTGTTCACCACGGTGACGGCCTCGGCGCCGGTCAGTTCGCGGATCAACCCCTCGATCAGGTCATCGCGATCACCGCGCTTGCCCGTGCTCAAGTCAAACTCGAGGTTCAGTGGGTAGCGCGCTGCGCACTCCATGGCCTCGATGGCTTCTTCAGGCAGCAAGGCGCGGCCCAGGTTGGTGTGCAACACCGTGCCAGTGAGGTTGAACACGCGGCGAACCTGGCTGCGCTGGTTGACATCGAGGCGTTCGCCGGCGCGGCCCAGCAGTACCTCGGGCGCCACCTCGGCAGCACCGAGCTGGCCATTGCGGACGAGGTCGCGCAAATCGTCCAGCAAGTGCCGCAAGGTCGACAGAACAGCTTCACGGCCGTAACGCTCGATCAGCGCTAGACAAGCCGGGTGGCGCAGGAGTGTATCGATGGAAGGCAGGCGAGGCGTGACGCTGGCTAAGCTGGAGGACATGCGGTACTACCTTGGACGGGTCCATTGTCTGCTGGCCTTGTGGAAGGCAAGCGACGGTAACGCAGACATCCGCAGGTTCGAGAACCTTCGAAATCCGTGTCAAGGGCGCTTGCCAGCGCAAGGCAACTCGGTCTCACAGTGTAGACAATCAACCGCTAGCCGGGCGAGACCATCAGGTTGGGTGCCAGACGATGGTACCCCTCCTCGTCCAGGCGCATGTCCAGGGCCAGGCTGGCCAGGTCGTCGGCCAAGGCTTCGGCTGCTGCGTCATTTTCCAGATAGTGTTGCTTGAGGTAGCTGTTGCACCCTGGGCAACACTCGGCACGCAGCGGCGCTTTGCCGGGCCCGTGACGGTCATCGTCGAGCGCGCTGTAGCGCAGGTCTTTGCTGGAGTCGCAATACACGCACTTGACCCGCACCACGTGCCACTCGCAGGCGCACAACGAACAGGCAAGGTAACGCAAGCCGTTGTGCTTGCCACGGTTACGTACCACGCCCGCCATGGCCGGCGAACCGCATGCCGGGCATTGGGCAAGGCTGGCAGCGGGCTTGAGTTCGGTACTTGGCAGTGCCAGCAACCAGCTTGACCAGGCAGCCTGCAGGGCTGCGCCCACGAACGGCACCAGTGCAGGGGGCACGGCATCGTACTGGCCGCTGAGCAGGGCAATTGCCCAACCCTTGCGCTGGGTATCGTCACTGATGCGCAGCGTGTGCAGTGCTTCTTGCAGCGGGCCTTGGCCCGGCTCATCGAAATGATCGAGCAGCGCCTGCAACCAACCCAGCCATGCGCCTTCGCGCACAAGGCTGTCAGCCGCCAGGGGCGGTAGCCCGTGACTTATGCACAGGCGTTGGCGCTCCTGGGCAACAGGCAGCGCGCTAGGCGGGTTATCCACAAGCTGCTGCTGGATTCGGCATAGCCGCGCGATCAACAGCAAATAGTCGCCCATGGCATGGCCCTGGGCCAGGCGCTCCAGGCGAGCCGCCCGCACGTCGAAGAGGTTGCCTGGCGGCAGGTGCAGAAACGGCGGCATGACGGCCGATGCTTCGATCTGCCCAGGTTCAAGTACGGTACTCAATCGTTCATCCTTCTTTTCGTCGGTGCTCGGTTGGCGTTTTGTCACCGGTCACGTCGCGATACCACAGTTCATGATGCTTGCGCGCCCAAGCCCGGCTGACCCAGCCATGCAGCATGGCGCCTACCGACCCCTTGATCCAGATACCGGCATAGATGTGCACGATGATGCTGAGCACCAGCACGAACGCTGCGAAGGCATGCAGCAAGGTGGCCAGGCGTATGGCGCCGATGTCGAAGAAGTGACTGAAGTAAGCGCGCCAGATCACCACCCCACTGACCATCAGGACCAGCATGCACACCAGCAGCGTCCAGAACAGCAGCTTCTGCCCGGCATTGTACTTGCCGATGGCAGGCACCCCTTCCTCCTGGTTGCGCATGACTCGATCGATTCTTCGCAACCACAGGCGGTCGTTGGCGGTAATGAAGTTGGCACGCCAGAAACGCACCACCAGGCCCAGGAAGAACACGAACATCGCCACACCCAGGAAAGGGTGCAGGATGCGCGTCCATGGCCCGCCGCCGAACAGATTGCTCAGCCAGAACAAGGCGGGGTGAAACAGCGCCAGCCCCGACAGGCCCGCCAGAAAGAACAGGATCGCCACTATCCAGTGGTTGCTGCGCTCGTTGGCGTTGTAACGCAGGATAGGCTTGTTGTCGTTCATGGCCGCTGCTCCCCTTGCCCATCGGGCCTGTTCGGGTCGAACACATGCACTGCCGGGTCTACCTGGTGCACGCTGGTGTCGGACGCTGCAGGTTGCTCGTCCTCCTCGACACGCTGCGGCCCGACCCGTACATAGTGGAAGAAGCCGGCCACCACCGCGGCCCCCATGGCCAGCAAGGCCAGAGGCTTGGTGAAGCCCTTCCACAGTCCCACCAGCGGGCTGATCACCGGCTGGTCCGGCAGCCCGGCATACAGCTTGGGTGTATCGGCATGGTGCAGTACGTACATCACATGGGTCCCCCCTACGCCATCAGGGTCGTACAGCCCAGCGTTCTCGTAGCCTCGGGACTTGAGGTCGACGATGCGTTCATCGGCATGCACCTTCATCTCGTCCTTGCTGCCGAAGACGATGGCGCCGGTCGGGCAGGTTTTCACGCAGGCTGGCTCCAGTCCTACGCTGACGCGGTCGGAACACAGGGTGCACTTGTAGGCCTTGTGGTCCTTTTGCGAAATGCGCGGGATATTGAACGGGCACCCGGTGATGCAGTAGCCGCAGCCTATGCAATGGTCCTGGTTGAAGTCGACGATGCCGTTGGCGTGCTTGATGATTGCACCGGGGCTTGGGCACGCCTTCAGGCAACCGGGGTCTGCGCAGTGCATGCAGCCATCCTTGCGGATGAGCCACTCCAGGTTGCCGTCGTCGCGCTCATGCTCGGTAAAGCGCATCAATGTCCAGGTTTCGGCGCTCAGGTCCTGAGGGTTGTCGTAGGTCCCGTGGTTGTGGCCTACCTCGTCGCGCAACTCGTTCCATTCCGAACACGCCACCTGGCAGGCCTTGCAGCCGATGCACTTGGTGGTGTCGATCAGCTTGGCAACCTGCTCCTGCTCGCGTACCGAAGGCGGCACGGTGGTGGTGGCCGACCGGGCGATGATGTCTTGGCTGGCCATCAGAGTTTCTCCACTTTGACGAGGAACGACTTGGACTCCGGTGTCTGGGTATTGCCATCGCCCAGGAACGGTACCAGGGTGTTGGTCAGGTACCCGTGCCGCGTGGACCCGGTAAAGCCCCAGTGCAGCGGGATGCCGATCTGATGCACCGTCTGGTTGTTGACCTGCAGCGGACGTATCCGCTTGGTCACCACCGCAACGGCATCGATATGCCCGCGCTTGCTCGACACACGCACCCTATCGCCCGCCTTGATGCCTTTTTCATTGGCCAGTACTTCACCAATCTCGACGAACTGCTCAGGCTGGGCAATGGCGTTGAGCCGGCAATGCTTGCTCCAGAAGTGGAAATGCTCGGTCAGGCGGTAGGTGGTGGCCGCGTATGGGAATTCATCATGTGTACCCAAGGTGTCCCACACTGAATCGAAGATGCGCCCTGCCGGGTTGCTGACCACCTTCTTGTTGTTCGGGTGCAGGGGGTTGATGCCAATCGGTGTTTCGAAAGGCTCATAGTGCTCGGGGAACGGCCCTTCGGCCATCTTGTCGATGGCGAAGAAACGCGCCACACCCTCGGGGTTCATGATGAACGGGTTCATGCCCGCTTCCGGCGGCGAATCGACCTTGAAATCAGGCACGTCGGTCCCGCCCCATGCCTTGCCGTTCCACCAGACCAGACGCTTCTTCTCCGGATCCCAGGGCTTGCCTTGCGGGTCGCTGGAGGCACGGTTATAGAGAATGCGTCGGTTGGCCGGCCACGCCCATGCCCAGTTCTGCACCTGATGCATGCCATAGGGGTCGCTGTTGTCGCGGCGCGCCATCTGGTTGCCCTGCTCGGTCCAGCAGCCGGCGAAGATCCAGCAACCAGAAGCCGTGCTGCCGTCGTCCTTGAGCTGGCCGAAGCCCGACAGTTGCTGACCGGACTTGACGGTCGCACCGGTCGGGTCGGTGAAGTCCGTCACGGCCCAGCCGTTCATCTCCTTCGCCAGTTCCTCAGGCGACGGCTCTTCGGCGATCTTGTACGGCCAGTGGATGTTCAGCAGTGGATCGGGGTAGGCCCCCCCTTCCTTCTGGTACCGCTGCCGCAAGCGCAGGAACAGCTCGCTCATGATCTGCACGTCAGTGCGGGTTTCACCCGGGCCGTCGGCGCCTTTCCAGTGCCATTGCAGCCAGCGGCTACTGTTGACCAGCGAGCCATCCTCTTCAGCGAAGCAGGTGGTGGGCAGGCGGATCACCTCGGTCTGAATACCGGCCGTGTCCACATCGTTGAACGGCCCCACGTTGCGCCAGAACTCGGATGTCTCGGTGGCCAACGGGTCCATGACCACCAGCCACTTGAGCTTGGCCAGTGCCGCGGTCACGCGGTTCTTGTCAGGGAGGGCGGCAATCGGGTTGAAACCCTGGCACATGTAGCCGTTGACCTTGCCTTGGCTCATCATTTCGAACATGCGCAGCACGTCGTAGGCAGGCACGTCGAGCTTGGGCAGCCAATCGTAGCCCCAGTTGTTCTCGGCGGTGGCGTTGGGGCCGTACCAGGCTTTCATGAGGCTGACGTGGAACTTGCCGTAGTTCTGCCAGTAGGACAGCTGCCCCGGGCGCAGCGGCTTGGATGCACGCTTGTCGATGAACGCGGCGTAGTCCTGCTCGGCGTCGCCGGCAAGCGTCAAGTAACCCGGCAGCGAGTTGGATAGCAACCCCAGGTCAGTCAAGCCCTGAATGTTGGAGTGACCACGCAAGGCATTCACGCCCCCGCCTGGCATGCCGACGTTGCCCAGCAACAGCTGCACCATCGCCGCGCTACGGATGATCTGCGCGCCGATCGAATGCTGCGTCCACCCCAGCGCATACAGGATCGTCATGGTCTTGCCCGGCGCCGAGCATGTCGCGATTTCTTCCCACACCTTCATCATGGCGTCCTGCGGCATGCCACAGGTCATGCTCGCCAATTCCGGGGTGTAGCGGCTGTAGTGCTGCTTCATCAGCTGGAATACACAGCGTGGGTGCTGCAGTGTCGGGTCTACCTTGGCAAAACCGTCCTCGCCCAGCTCGTAACCCCAGCCAGACTTGTCGGCATAGATGCGCTTGCTCTCGTCATAGCCGCTGAACAGGCCATCCTCGAAGCCATAGGTGTCCTTGACGATGAAGGATACGTCAGTGTAGTTGCGCACATACTCGTGCTGGATCTTGTCATTGCTCAGCAGGTAATTGATCAACCCACCCATGAACGCGATGTCGGTGCCGGTACGGATAGGCGCGTAGTAATCGGCCACCGAAGCGGTACGGGTAAACCTTGGGTCGACCACGATCAGCCGCGCCTTGTTGTGCGCTTTGGCCTCGGTCACCCATTTGAAGCCGCACGGGTGCGCTTCTGCTGCGTTGCCACCCATCACCAGGACCAGATTCGCATTAGCGATATCGGACCAGTGGTTGGTCATGGCGCCACGGCCGTACGTCGGGGCAAGACTTGCCACCGTCGGGCCATGTCAGACACGTGCTTGGTTATCGAACCCCAGCATGCCTGTTGCGCGAACGACCTTGTGAGTCAGGTAGCCGGCCTCGCTGGAGGCGGCGGAAGCGGCAAGAAAACCGGTGGTGAGCCAGCGGTTGACCGTCTGCCCCTGGGCGTTTTTCTCAATGAAGTTCGCGTCGCGGTCTTCCTTCATCAAGGTGGCCACGCGATCGAGCGCTTCGTCCCAGCTGACGCGTACCCACTCGTTGCTACCCGGCTTGCGTACTTCTGGGTACTTGAGGCGGCTGGGGCTATGGATGAAGTCGAGCAGACCCGCGCCTTTGGGGCAAAGGGTGCCGCGGTTCACCGGATGGTCGGCGTCACCTTCGATGTGGATGATGTTCTGCTTGACGTTCTTGCCCGCATCGCCCTGGCTGTACAGGATCAAGCCGCAGCCGACCGAGCAGTAGGGGCAGGTGTTACGGGTTTCCTTGGTATGCGCCAGCTTGAAGTGGCGCACTTGCTCGGCGAACGCAGGCGTAGGGGCCATGCCCAGCGCCGCAAGGCTCGAGCCTCCAAGGCCGACGGCGGCGACCTTGAAGAATTGCCGACGGTTGAGATCCATCGTGCACTCCTGATCAGATTTGGGCGCACGGAACATGGCCGGCGCCTCTTGGTAGTCACGGTGACGGCGGTTTGAGGACCGCCAACAGGTAAGACTAGCAAGGAATCGAAAAGGTGCGATGACGTGGATCAATCGGGTGTGATTGAAAATTTTGTAAGACGGGTCTGATGCACTTGTAGAATCAGTAAATGCAAGCCAAAAAAAACCCAGGGGTATGAAACCTGGGTTTCGGTGGGAAACGCTTAACGTTCGATCAGAACGGAATATCGTCGTCAAAGCTGTCGAAGTCAGCCGCCGGTTGTGGCGCTGGCTGCTGCGGCGCCGGGCGCTGTTGCTGCTGCGGGCGCGGAGCCTGCTGACGGGCCGGCTGCTGGTTGTACTGCTGCTGACCACCACCTTGGTTGTAGTTGTTACCGCCACCCTGGTTATACGGATCGCCGCCGCCTTGCTGGTTCTGCGGACGGCCGCCCAGCAGCTGCATGGTGCCGTTGATGTCAACGATGATTTCAGTGGTGTAGCGCTTGATGCCGTCTTTTTCCCACTCACGGGTCTGCAGCTTGCCTTCGATGTAGCACTGCGAACCTTTGCGCAGGTACTCGCCGGCAATCTCGGCAACCTTGCCGAACAGCGACACACGGTGCCATTCAGTACGCTCGACCTTCTGGCCCGACTGTTTGTCGGTCCATTGCTCGCTGGTTGCCAGGCTCAGGTTGGTCACGGCATTACCGTTGGGCAGGTAGCGGACTTCGGGATCCTGGCCACAAGTACCGACCAGAATGACTTTGTTAACCCCACGGGCCATAACGTTCTCCTAGGCTTCGCACGCCGCTGAGGCCGGATTGATCAGGCGCTCCAGGGTCGTGCGGTCCAAAATTTTCGTATCCAGTTTGATATAGACAGCTGACTCTTCCGAGACCACAACAGCGTCGGTCACGCCGGGCACGGCCATCAACCGTGCAGCCAGGCCAGCATCCTTGGTAGCCTCCGGCGACAAGGGCATGCGCAAGCTGGTCACATACGGTGGCTCGTTCATGCTCAAGGCAACGGCCAACCAGATGGCGCACAGTATCGCGCAACCAAGGAACACGGTGTTCAGCCCACCATGCTGGAACAGCCAGCCACCCAGGATGCCCCCTAGCGCAGCACCGAGAAACTGGCTGGTGGAGTACACCCCCATCGCCGTTCCCTTACCACCTGCTGGCGACACCTTGCTGACCAGCGAAGGCAACGAAGCCTCCAGCAGGTTGAATGCGGTGAAGAATACCACGGTGCCGATCACCAGTCCGCGCAAACCGTCAGCCCACTGCCAGAAGAATAGCTCGACCAGCAGCAATACGCTGACGGCCCCGGCCAGCACGCGTTTCATCTTGCGCTTTTTTTCGCCGTAGATGATGAACGGTACCATTGCAAAAAATGAGACGAACAGCGCGGTCAGGTAGACCCACCAATGTTGTTCCTTGGGCAGTCCGCCACGTTCGACGAAGGCCAGGGGCAGCGCCACGAAGCTGGCCATGAGAATGGCATGCAGGATGAAGATGCTCACATCCAGCCGTAGAAGGTCCGGATGACGCAGGGTCGGGCCAATGGCCTGACGGGCAACACCCGATTCGCGATGCTGCAAAATGTTGTGCGTGGCAGGTACTACGAAGGCAATCAACGCGATGCCAACCAAGGCCAAGCCGGCCGTTGCAAGGAACAATCCTGACAAGCCAAAGGCACTTGTCAGCAAAGGCCCGACGACCATTGCCACTGCGAAGGAAAGGCCAATGCTCATCCCGATCATGGCCATCGCCTTGGTGCGGTGCTGTTCCCGGGTCAGATCCGAAAGCAGCGCCATCACCGC
Organism: Pseudomonas sp. DE0157; assembly: GCF_007678615.1. Lineage (NCBI taxonomy): Bacteria > Pseudomonadati > Pseudomonadota > Gammaproteobacteria > Pseudomonadales > Pseudomonadaceae > Pseudomonas > Pseudomonas sp. DE0157. The sequence goes on along the minus strand of NZ_VEJN01000012.1, from coordinate 19,825 downwards.
TGCCGAAATGGCGCCCGCCCCTTGCAGGATGCGCCCCGCGATAACCCCCCAGATGGAATCGGCCTGGGCTGCCAGGACGCTACCCAGCGCGAACACGATCAAGCCCAGGTAAATGACGGGCCGGCGGCCGATGCGGTCGGAAATCATCCCAAAGGGAATCTGCAACACGGCCTGGGTGAGGCCGTAGGCGCCGATGGCCAGGCCAATCAGCGCGGGCGTGGCGCCGGCCAGGTCCATGCCGTAGGTGGCCAGGACCGGCAAGACCATGAACATGCCCAGCATACGAAAAGCGAAGACCAGAGCCAGACCGCCGGCGGCGCGGGTTTCATTGCCGCTCATGCGCTCGTTGTGGGTGTCGTGCATGGATTAATCTCGTGTGAACCGGCGGCGATTCTATCAGTCCGACAGCTTGACGGCATCTACGCGACGCTTTGCCGCGTACTGGCAGGGCGCCGTATAATTTTTCGTTTATGCCCGCCGAGCGAGGCCGCAGTGGACAAGATCCTGATACGTGGGGCACGTACCCACAACCTGAAGAACATCGACCTGACCCTGCCCCGGGACAAGCTCATCGTCATTACCGGCCTGTCGGGCTCGGGCAAGTCATCCCTGGCCTTCGATACGCTTTACGCCGAGGGCCAGCGTCGTTATGTGGAATCGCTGTCGGCGTATGCCCGCCAGTTCCTGTCGATGATGGAAAAGCCTGATGTCGACACCATCGAAGGGCTGTCACCGGCGATTTCCATCGAACAGAAATCCACCTCGCACAACCCCCGCTCCACCGTTGGTACCATCACCGAGATCTACGACTACTTGCGCCTGCTGTACGCCAGGGTCGGGACACCCCGCTGCCCAGACCATGACATACCGCTGGAGGCGCAAACGGTCAGCCAGATGGTCGACCTGGTGCTGGAGCGCCCGGAAGGTAGCAAGTTGATGCTGCTGGCTCCGGTCATCCGTGAGCGCAAGGGTGAGCACCTGGCGGTGTTCGACGAGCTGCGCGCCCAGGGCTTCGTGCGCGCCCGCGTCAACGGCAAGCTCTACGAACTGGACGAGTTGCCCAAGCTGGACAAGCAGAAAAAGCACAGCATCGATGTGGTAGTCGATCGTTTCAAAGTGCGTGCTGATCTTCAGCAGCGATTGGCCGAATCGTTCGAAACCGCGTTGAAGCTGGCAGACGGTATCGCGCTGATCGCGCCCATGGACGACGAGAAAGGCGAAGAGACCATTTTTTCGGCCCGCTTTGCCTGCCCTATCTGTGGTCATGCAATCAGCGAACTGGAACCCAAGCTGTTCTCGTTCAACAACCCGGCCGGTGCCTGCCCGACTTGTGATGGCCTGGGCGTTAAGCAGTATTTCGACACCAAACGCCTGGTCAACGCGCAACTCACCCTGGCCGAAGGCGCCATTCGCGGGTGGGATCGCCGTAACGTCTACTACTTCCAGATGCTAGGGTCGCTGGCTGCGCATTACGGCTTCAGCCTGGACGAAGCATTCGGCGAGCTCGCGCCGGAGCATCAGAAGGTGATCCTGCAAGGCAGCGGCAAGCACAGCGTGGATTTCAAGTACCTGAACGACCGGGGTGACATCGTCAAGCGCTCGCACCCGTTCGAAGGGATCATCCCCAACCTGGAACGTCGCTATCGCGAAACCGAGTCCAATACCGTACGCGAGGAACTGGCCAAGTACCTAGGCACCCAACCGTGCCCGGACTGCCGCGGCACGCGGCTGCGGCGCGAGGCGCGTCACGTGTGGGTTGGCGAGAAGACGCTTCCGGCAGTCGCCAACATGCCAATTGGTGACGCCAGTGGCTACTTCAGCGCGCTTACATTGTCCGGTCGCCGAGGCGAGATCGCGGCCAAGATTCTCAAGGAGATCTGCGAGCGGCTGCAGTTCCTGGTGAACGTGGGCCTGGATTACCTCACGCTGGACCGCAGCGCAGAAACCCTGTCCGGTGGTGAAGCCCAGCGGATTCGCCTCGCCAGCCAGATCGGCGCGGGTCTGGTGGGGGTGATGTACATCTTGGACGAGCCGTCCATCGGCCTTCATCAGCGCGACAACGATCGTCTGCTTGCCACCCTCAATCACCTTCGCGATCTGGGCAATACGGTCATCGTCGTCGAGCATGACGAGGACGCAATCCGCCTGGCGGACTACGTCGTGGACATTGGGCCAGGGGCTGGCGTGCATGGTGGCAAGATCGTCGCTGAGGGCACGCCTCAGGAAGTCATGGACCACCCGGACTCGGTAACCGGCCAGTACCTGTCCGGCCGTAGAAAGATCGTGGTCCCTGCCAAGCGCACCCCGCGCGACAAGAAGCTGCAGCTCAAGCTTAAGGGCGCACGCGGCAACAACCTGCAGAACGTTGACCTAGAGATCCCCATCGGGTTGCTAACCTGCGTGACCGGCGTCTCAGGCTCCGGCAAGTCCACGCTCATCAACAACACCCTGTTCCCCCTTGCGGCCACGGCCCTGAATGGCGCAAGCAGCCTGGAAGCGGCGCCGCATGCCAGCATGGATGGGTTGCAGCACCTGGACAAGGTGGTGGATATCGACCAGAGCCCCATTGGCCGCACTCCCCGCTCCAACCCCGCCACCTACACCGGGATCTTCACGCCGATCCGCGAGCTGTTCTCCGGGGTGCCTGAATCTCGTTCACGCGGGTATGGCCCGGGCCGGTTCTCGTTCAACGTGAAAGGCGGACGTTGCGAGGCGTGCCAGGGCGACGGCCTGATCAAGGTGGAAATGCATTTCCTCCCGGACATCTACGTGCCGTGCGATGTGTGCAAGAGCAAGCGCTACAACCGCGAAACCCTGGAGATCAAGTACAAGGGCAAGAACATTCACGAGGTGCTGGAAATGACCATCGAGGATGCGCGTGAGTTCTTCGATGCGGTGCCTGCCTTGGCACGCAAGCTCCAGACCCTGATGGACGTGGGCCTTTCCTACATCAAGCTCGGTCAATCGGCGACCACGCTGTCTGGGGGCGAAGCACAGCGTGTGAAGCTGTCACGCGAGCTGTCCAAGCGCGATACTGGGAAGACCTTGTATATCCTGGACGAGCCTACTACGGGCCTGCACTTCGCCGATATCCAGCAGCTGCTGGACGTTTTGCACCGGCTTCGTGACCACGGCAACACCGTGGTGGTCATCGAGCACAACTTGGACGTTATCAAGACTGCCGATTGGCTGGTGGACCTTGGACCGGAAGGCGGTTCAAAGGGTGGGCAGATCATCGCGTGTGGCACGCCCGAGGAACTGAGCAAGATGAAACAATCCTACACCGGGCATTACCTCAAGCCTCTGTTGGAGCGAGACCGGGCGTGATGAACGCGAAGGGGCGCCTCGGCGCCCCTTTTTCATCGGCTTGTAGCCCTTGTGCTAGGGCCGACACACGACTCAAGCACACAGCAATCAAGGCATTACATTTGTGATTGCAGATAATTCTGCAGACCGATCGCCTTGATCAAGCCTTGCTGCTTCTCAAGCCAATAGGTGTGATCCTCTTCGGTATCGGCCAGTTGCGCGCGCAGAATGTCACGGCTCACATAATCCTTGTGCAGTTCGCACAATTCGATCCCCTTGCAAAGCGCCGCTCGCACTTTGTATTCCAGCTTTAAATCAGCTTCGATCATTTCAGGCACGGTGGTGCCGACTTCGAGGTCATCGGCCCGCATGTCTGGGGTGCCCTCGAGCATGAGAATGCGGCGCATCAAGGCGTCAGCATGCTGAGCCTCTTCCTCCATCTCATGGTTGATGCGCTCGTAGAGCTTGGTAAGGCCCCAGTCTTCGTACATGCGCGAGTGAATGAAGTACTGGTCACGTGCGGCCAGTTCGCCCTTCAACAGCATGACGAGGTAATTGATGACGTCTGGGTGGCCTTGCATCGCCGGGGTTCTCCATATGGAAGCGTGTATGCCGCATAGTGTGAACCACGTTGTGCGCCTGGTCACTGAAAAACGCGCGACTCGATGCAAAAAATCGGGCAAACGGTAGTGATATTCATTGAAAAACCGCCCAAATGAGGGCGGTTATTCTTATCACTTCGACTTAGGCGATATTGATTCCAAGCGCCCTAGCGACACCTGCCCCGTAAGCGGGATCGGCTTTGAAGAAGTACTGCAATTGACGCTGGATCACATCGTCGGTCACGCCGGCCATTGCCCCGGCGATGTTGCTGACCAGCAGCTCCTGCTGCGCCTGGCTCATCAACCGGAACAGGGCGCCCGCGTGGCTGAAGTAATCAGTGTCCTCGCGATGATCATACCGATCGGCCAAACCGCTAAGCGCAAGCCCGGGCTCTGCATGACGCGGCGATTGCTTGGGAGCATCGGCGTAGCTGTTGGGCTCATAATTGGGTGCCCCTCCGTAGGCACCCATCGCCATCGAACCATCACGCTGGTAGCTATTGACCGCACAGCGGGGCGCGTTCACCGGCAATTGCTGATGGTTGGTGCCTACCCGATAGCGGTGGGCATCGGCATAAGCAAATACCCGGCCTTGCAGCATGCGATCAGGTGACAGCCCCACTCCAGGGACCATATTGCTTGGCCCGAAGGCAGCCTGCTCAACTTCAGCGAAGTAGTTCAGCGGGTTGCGGTTGAGCTCCAGTACGCCTACTTCAATCAGCGGATAATCTTTCTGCGACCAGGTCTTGGTCACATCGAACGGATTCTCGGGGCGGTTCGCAGCCTCAGCTTCACTCATGACCTGGATGCATACAGTCCAGCGTGGGTGGTCGCCACGCTCGATTGCCTCGTACAGGTCGCGCTGGGCGTAGTCCGGATCGGTACCGGCCAAACGCGCAGCTTCAGCGGGCGCCAGATTCTTGATGCCCTGCTGAGTCTTGAAGTGCCATTTGACCCATGTACGCTGACCGTCGGCGCTGATCAAGCTGTAGGTGTGGCTACCGAAGCCGTGCATATGCCGATAGCCGTCAGGAATGCCGCGGTCCGAAAACAAGATCGTGACCTGGTGCAGCGCTTCCGGCGAATGAGACCAGAAGTCCCACATCATTTGGGCACTCTTCAGGTTGGTCTGAGGGTGGCGTTTTTGCGTGTGAATGAAGTCTGGAAACTTCAGTGGATCACGGATGAAGAACACCGGTGTGTTGTTGCCGACGATGTCCCAGTTGCCTTCTTCGGTATAGAACTTGACCGCAAAACCTCGTGGGTCACGCTCTGTATCGGCCGAGCCGCGCTCCCCACCTACAGTGGAAAATCGCAGAAACGTTTCGGTCTGCTTGCCCACCTGGTCGAACAATTTCGCACGGGTGAGGTGGGTGATGTCGCGCGTCACCGTGAACGTGCCGTAGGCACCAGAGCCTTTGGCATGCACACGTCGTTCGGGGATATTTTCGCGGTTGAAATGCGCGAGCTTCTCGATCAGGTGGAAGTCGTCGAGCAGCAGGGGGCCGCGTGGGCCTGCGGTACGGGAATTCTGGTTATCCGCAACAGGGGCACCGCTGGCGGTAGTAAGCTTTTTGCTCATGAGCTTTCCTCGATCAGTCTCAAATGCCTGTATGTCGGCTTGGGAGAATTATCAGCAGGATCGCAATCAACGACAAATTCATTGAATCACTGACTGTAATAGAGATTTTTAATGGCCTGAAACACAAAAAACCGGGCACTAGGCCCGGTTCTTTGTAGCAGACAAAACGTCTTACTCGGCAGCTTCTACAGCACCACCGACTGGACGATCAACCAGCTCGACGTACGCCATTGGCGCATTGTCGCCAGCGCGGAAACCGCACTTCAGGATGCGCAGGTAGCCGCCCTGACGGGTGGCGTAGCGCTTGCCCAGATCGTTGAACAGTTTACCAACAGCGGACTTCGAACGGGTACGGTCGAAGGCCAGACGACGGTTGGCAACGCTGTCTTCCTTGGCCAGGGTGATCAGCGGCTCGGCAACGCGACGCAGTTCCTTGGCTTTCGGCAGGGTGGTTTTGATCAGCTCGTGCTCGATCAACGACACTGCCATGTTCTGGAACATAGCCTTGCGGTGAGAGCTGGTACGGCTCAGGTGACGTCCACTTTTACGATGACGCATGATTCATTCCTTACCAAACACTACGTTCGGTGATTACGACGATCAGGCGGTCGCCTTGTCGTCTTTCTTAAGACTTGCAGGCGGCCAGTTGTCGAGGCGCATGCCGAGAGACAGACCACGAGAGGCCAGGACGTCCTTGATTTCAGTCAGGGACTTCTTGCCGAGGTTAGGAGTCTTCAACAGCTCCACTTCGGTACGCTGAATCAGGTCGCCGATGTAGTAGATGTTCTCCGCCTTCAGGCAGTTGGCCGAACGTACAGTCAGTTCCAGGTCGTCAACCGGACGTAGCAGGATCGGATCGATCTCGTCTTCCTGCTCGACTACGACAGGCTCACTGTCACCTTTGAGGTCGACGAACGCGGCCAGCTGCTGTTGCAGGATGGTCGCGGCGCGGCGGATAGCCTCTTCAGGATCCAGGGTGCCGTTGGTTTCCAGATCAATGACCAGCTTGTCCAAGTTGGTACGCTGTTCAACACGTGCGTTTTCGACCACATAGGCGATACGACGCACAGGGCTGAACGAAGCGTCCAACTGCAGACGGCCAATGCTACGGCTTTCGTCTTCGTCGGTCTGACGGGAGTCGGCCGGCTCGTAACCGCGACCACGAGCTACAGTGAGCTTCATGTTCAGGGCGCCATTCGACGCCAGGTTCGCGATTACGTGATCGGGGTTGACGATCTCGACATCGTGATCCAGCTGAATATCGGCAGCGGTAACCACCCCCGAACCCTTTTTCGACAAGGTCAGCGTAACTTCGTCACGACCATGCAGTTTGATAGCCAGGCCTTTCAGGTTCAACAGGATTTCAATGACATCTTCCTGTACACCTTCGATCGCGGAGTACTCGTGGAGTACGCCATCGATCTCGGCCTCGACTACTGCACAGCCAGGCATGGAGGACAACAGGATGCGGCGCAGCGCGTTGCCCAGGGTATGGCCGAAGCCACGCTCGAGAGGCTCGAGCGTGATCTTGGCGCGGGTCGGACTGACTACCTGCACATCAATGTGGCGGGGAGTCAGGAACTCATTTACCGAAATCTGCATGGATGCACCTATTTTCTAGCCCTTACTTGGAGTAGAGCTCGACAATCAGGTTTTCGTTGATGTCGGCAGACAGGTCGCTGCGAGCAGGAACGTTCTTGAAAACGCCCGACTTTTTGGCAGCATCCACATCAACCCACTCAACGCGGCCACGCTGGGCACACAGTTCAAGGGCTTGAACAATGCGCAGCTGGTTCAGCGACTTCTCACGAACCGCGACCACGTCACCCGGACGAACTTGGTAGGATGGAATGTTTACAGTCTTACCGTTGACGCTGATCGCTTTGTGCGAAACCAGCTGACGGGACTCGGAACGAGTCGAGCCGAAGCCCATACGGTAAACGACGTTATCCAGACGGCACTCGAGCAGTTGAAGCAGGTTTTCACCGGTTGCGCCTTTTTTCGAGGCAGCAGCTTGGTAGTAACCGCGGAACTGACGCTCCAGAACACCGTAGATACGACGGACTTTTTGTTTCTCGCGCAGCTGGGTACCGTAGTCGGACTGACGGCCACGGCGCTGGCCGTGGATACCTGGGGCTGCTTCGATGTTGCACTTCGATTCCAGAGCGCGAACGCCGCTCTTCAGGAACAGATCGGTGCCTTCACGACGAGACAGTTTGCATTTTGGACCAATGTAACGTGCCATTTATCTGTCTCCTGATTACACGCGACGCTTCTTCGGCGGACGGCACCCGTTATGCGGGATTGGCGTCACGTCGGTGATGCTGGCGATCTTGTAGCCGCAGCTGTTCAATGCACGAACGGCGGACTCACGACCTGGACCTGGACCCTTGACGTTTACGTCGAGGTTCTTCAGACCATATTCCAGCGCAGCTTGACCAGCACGCTCAGCAGCGATCTGAGCTGCGAACGGGGTGGATTTGCGCGAACCACGGAAACCCGAACCACCGGAGGTCGCCCAGGACAAAGCATTGCCCTGACGGTCGGTGATGGTCACGATGGTGTTGTTAAAAGAAGCGTGGATGTGGGCGATGCCATCAACCACTGTCTTTTTGACTTTTTTACGAGGACGAGCAGCAGGTTTTGCCATGTCTATATTCCTGGGCGATTACTTGCGGATCGGCTTACGCGGGCCCTTACGGGTGCGTGCGTTGGTCTTGGTGCGCTGACCGCGAACCGGCAGACCTTTACGATGACGCAGGCCGCGGTAGCAACCCAGGTCCATCAAGCGCTTGATCTTCATGTTTACGTCACGGCGCAGGTCACCTTCAGTGGTGAACTTCGCGACTTCGCCACGCAGGGTTTCGATTTGCTCGTCGCTCAGATCCTTGATCTTAGCGGCTGGATTTACACCAGCATCCACACAGATTTTCTGTGCAGTAGTGCGACCGACACCATAGATGTAGGTCAGCGAGATAACAGTATGCTTGTTATCTGGAATGTTGACGCCTGCAATACGGGCCATTCAGTGGGACTCCAATTGACAGCTACCTACGCCCCGGAAGCCAAGAAATAGGGCGCGAGATAATATCGCTGTAGAAACAAATAATCAACCCAGCAGCACACTAGCTGCTGGGTTTGAAGCGCGAATCACACTCAGCCTTGGCGCTGTTTGTGACGCGGTTCCGCGCTGCAGATCACTCGTACGACGCCTTCGCGACGGATGATCTTGCAGTTGCGGCACAGCTTTTTCACCGATGCACGAACTTTCATTACCGACTCCTCGAACCTTAGGGGCGTATCAGCGCAGCAAACCGCTGCCACCGTAGCCTTTCAGGTTGGCTTTCTTCATCAGGGATTCGTACTGGTGCGAAACGAGGTGCGATTGTACTTGGGACATGAAGTCCATCACAACCACTACCACAATCAGCAACGAGGTCCCGCCAAGGTAGAACGGCACATTTGCTGCCACCACCAGGAACTGGGGCAGAAGGCAGACGGCCATCATGTAAAGAGCACCGAACATGGTCAGACGAGTCAGGACGCCATCAATGTAGCGCGCCGACTGCTCACCAGGACGGATACCCGGAATAAAGGCACCGGACTTCTTCAGGTTTTCCGCTACGTCTTTCGGATTGAACATCAACGCTGTGTAGAAGAAGCAGAAGAAAATGATCCCTGCACTAAACAGCAGAATGTTCAACGGCTGACCAGGAGCGATCGACTGCGAGATGTCCTGCAGCCAGCCCATACCTTCGGACTGACCGAACCAGGCACCCAGCGAAGCCGGGAACAGCAAGATGCTGCTCGCGAAAATGGCCGGGATTACCCCTGCCATGTTCACCTTCAGCGGCAAGTGGCTGGTTTGCGCAGCGAAGACCTTGCGGCCCTGCTGACGCTTGGCGTAATGAACGGCGATACGCCGCTGACCACGTTCAATAAACACCACAAAACCGATGATCGCTACTGCAAGCAAACCGATAGCGACCAGGGCGAAAATGTTGATATCACCCGTACGCGCAGACTCGAAAGACTGCCCGATTGCTCTCGGAAGACCGGCAACGATACCTGCGAAGATCAACATCGAGATACCGTTGCCCACACCGCGCTCGGTGATCTGCTCACCCAGCCACATCATGAACATCGCGCCTGCCACGAAAGTGGAGACGGCAACGACATGGAAGCCGAGGCCTACAGAAAACGCCACGCCCTGGTTGGCCAGGCCAATGGACATGCCAATGGCTTGAACCAGCGCCAGGATAACGGTGCCGTAGCGGGTGTACTGGCTGATCTTGCGACGGCCAGCTTCACCTTCCTTCTTCAACTGCTCCAGTTGCGGGCTGACCGCAGTCATCAGCTGCATGATGATCGATGCCGAAATGTACGGCATGATCCCCAATGCAAAGATGCTCATGCGCTCGAGCGCGCCACCGGAAAACATGTTGAACAAGCTAAGAATGGTCCCCTCATTCTGCCGAAACAGATCCGCCAGACGGTCCGGATTGATGCCGGGAACCGGGATATGTGCACCTATCCGATAGACGATGATCGCCATGAACAGAAAGCGCAGACGAGCCCAGAGTTCCGACATCCCGCCCTTACCGAGCGAAGAGAGAGCACCTTGCTTAGCCATTTATTCCTCGAACTTGCCGCCAGCTGCTTCGATAGCCGCACGCGCACCCTTGGTGGCTGCGATACCCTTGATGGTGACTGCGCGAGTGACTTCGCCAGACAGCATGATTTTCACACGCTGTACGTTCTGGCCGATCACGTTGGCATCCTTCAGGGATTGCACGGAGATCACGTCGCCGTCCACTTTGGCCAACTCGGACAGACGCACTTCTGCGCGGTCCATGGCTTTCAGGGAAACGAAGCCGAACTTCGGCAGACGACGGTGCAGCGGCTGTTGACCGCCTTCGAAGCCCGGAGCGATGGTGCCACCGGAACGGGAGGTCTGACCTTTGTGACCGCGGCCACCAGTCTTACCCAAACCGCTACCGATACCACGGCCCGGACGATGCTTCTCGCGACGGGAACCCGGCGCTGGACTCAGATCATTGAGTTTCATCGATTAACCCTCGACCTTCAGCATGTAGTAAGCCTTGTTGATCATCCCGCGGTTCTCGGGAGTATCCTGGACTTCTACAGTGTGACCGATGCGACGCAGACCCAGGCCTTTAACGCACAGAATGTGGTTAGGCAGACGGCCGGCGGTGCTCTTGATCAGCGTTACTTTAACGGTTGCCATGATCAGAAGATCTCCTCGACGCTCTTGCCGCGCTTGGCAGCAATGGATTCAGGAGATTGCATGGCTTTCAGACCCTTGAAGGTGGCGTAAACCACGTTCACTGGGTTGGTCGAACCGTAGCACTTGGCCAGAACGTTCTGAACGCCAGCAACTTCCAGGACAGCACGCATTGCGCCACCGGCGATGATACCGGTACCTTCCGAGGCAGGCTGCATGTAAACCTTCGAGGCGCCGTGGGCAGCCTTGGTGGCGTACTGCAGGGTGGTGCCCTTCAGGTCAACCTGAATCATGTTGCGGCGAGCAGCTTCCATGGCTTTCTGAATCGCGGCAGGTACTTCGCGCGACTTGCCACGGCCAAAGCCAACACGACCCTTGCCATCACCCACCACGGTCAGCGCGGTGAAGGTGAAGATACGGCCGCCTTTTACGGTTTTGGCAACGCGGTTAACTTGAACCAGCTTCTCGATGTAGCCTTCGTCGCGCTTTTGATCGTTATTTGCCATAACTTAGAACTCCAGCCCGCCTTCACGAGCAGCATCAGCCAGCGCTTTGACGCGGCCATGGTACTTGAAGCCGGAACGGTCAAAGGCAACTTGAGATACACCGGCGGCTTTCGCGCGCTCAGCTACCAGCTTGCCAACCTTAGTGGCCGCGTCGATGTTGCCAGTGGCGCCATCACGCAGGTCTTTGTCCAAGGTCGAGGCGCTTGCCAGAACCTTGCTGCCGTCGGCCGAAATGACCTGGGCGTAGATGTGCTGCGAGGAGCGGAACACGCACAGGCGCACGACTTCGAGTTCGTGCATCTTGAGACGTGCTTTGCGAGCGCGACGCAGTCGAGTAACTTTTTTGTCGGTCATTTGCTAGGCCCTACTTCTTCTTGGCTTCTTTACGACGGACTACTTCGTCCGCGTAACGCACACCTTTGCCTTTGTAAGGCTCTGGCGGACGGAAATCGCGGATTTCAGCGGCCACCTGACCCACCAGCTGCTTATCGATACCCTTGATCAGGATGTCGGTCTGGCTTGGGGTTTCTGCGGTGATACCGGCTGGCAGTTCGTAGTCCACTGGATGCGAGAAGCCCAGAGCCAGGTTCAGGACGGTGCCTTTTGCCTGTGCCTTGTAACCAACACCGACCAGCTGGAGCTTGCGCTCGAAGCCTTGGCTTACGCCTTGGACCATGTTGTTCACCAGAGCGCGGGTAGTACCGGCCATGGCGCGAGCTTGCTGATCACCGTTGCGAGCGACGAAGCGCAGTTCGCCGGACTCTTCGGTAACTTCAACAGACGAGTGAACGTTCAGTTCGAGAGTGCCCTTGGCACCCTTCACCGAAAGCTGCTGGCCGGCGAATTTTACTTCGACGCCTGCTGGCAGCTTAACGGGGTTCTTAGCGACGCGAGACATGCCTATCTCCCCTTAGAACACTGTGCACAGAACTTCGCCGCCGACACCGGCAGCGCGCGCAGCGCGGTCAGTCATCACACCTTTGTTGGTGGAGACGATAGACACGCCCAGGCCGCCACGTACTTTCGGCAGATCTGTGACGGACTTGTACTGGCGCAGGCCTGGACGGCTGGAGCGCTTCAGTTCCTCGATGACCGGACGGCCTTCGAAGTACTTCAGTTCGATCGACAGGGAAGGCTTGGCCTCACCAGTTACCTGGTAACCAGCGATGTAACCTTCATCTTTCAGAACTTTGGCAACCGCGACCTTCAGGGTGGAGGAAGGCATGCTTACGACGGACTTTTCAGCCATCTGGGCATTACGGATGCGAGTTAGCATGTCCGCTAACGGGTCCTGCATACTCATGGGCTAGATGCTCCTGATACAAGAATTATTAGCCTTGCGGCTATCACAACCACCTAAACAGGCAGAGCACGAAGCCCAGGCTCAGGTGAGCCGGTCATTCTAGACACAAGCCAGAAACGAAACAAGCCCCATGTAGGGGCTTGTTCGAGGGAAGAGTCACCGGCGGTCGGAAGATTAACCGCCTACGCCGATGACTCAACCTGCAGCGATTACCAGGAGGCCTTGACCAGACCTGGTACGTCGCCACGCATTGCCGCTTGGCGCAGCATGTTACGGCCCAGGCCGAACTTACGGTATACACCGTGAGGACGACCGGTCAGGCGGCAACGGTTGCGCAGGCGAGCAGCGCTAGCATCGCGCGGCTGCTTCTGCAGAGCGACAACGGCAGCGAAACGCTCTTCAGGAGAGGCGTTCAGATTGACGATGGTCGCTTTCAGCTCAGCGCGCTTTTTAGCGTACTTAGCTACCGTTTGCTGACGCTTCAGCTCACGGTTTTTCATGCTCTTCTTGGCCATTTTCCTACTCCAATCAGTTGCGGAACGGGAACTTGAAAGCACGCAGCAGAGCGCGGCCTTCGTCGTCCGAACGAGCAGTGGTGGTCAGGGTAATGTCCAAACCGCGCAGAGCATCGATCTTGTCGTAGTCGATTTCCGGGAAGATGATCTGCTCTTTCACGCCCATGCTGTAGTTGCCACGACCGTCGAAGGACTTGGCATTCAGGCCGCGGAAGTCGCGAACCCGAGGCAGGGAGATCGCCAGCAGGCGGTCCAGGAATTCGTACATCTTGTCGCTACGCAGGGTCACCTTGACGCCGATCGGCCAGCCTTCACGGACTTTGAAGCCAGCGATGGATTTGCGAGCGAAAGTCACGACCGGCTTTTGACCGGTGATCTTTTCCAGGTCGGCAACAGCGTGCTCGATGACTTTCTTGTCGCCGATCGCTTCGCCCAGACCCATGTTCAGGGTGATTTTGGTAACGCGCGGAACTTCCATCACGTTCGACAGCTTAAGTTCATCCTTAAGCTTAGGAGCGATCTCGTTCCGGTAAATCTCTTTCAGTCGTGCCATGGTCTTCTACCTAGCAGTGTTCAAGCATCAACCGCTTTTTGGGTCGACTTGAAGACACGAATTTTCTTACCGTCTTCTACTTTGAAACCAACGCGGTCAGCCTTGTTGGTTTCACCGTTGAAGATGGCAACGTTGGAAGCGTGCAGAGGCGCTTCTTTTTCGACGATACCGCCCTGAACGCCCGCCATCGGGTTAGGCTTGGTATGACGCTTGACCAGGTTCACACCACCGATGACCAGACGGTCGTCAGCGAGAACCTTCAGCACCTTACCGCGCTTACCTTTGTCTTTGCCGGCGATCACGATGATCTCGTCGTCACGACGAATCTTTTGCATGTCGGATCTCCTTACAGCACTTCAGGGGCGAGCGAGACGATCTTCATGAACTTCTCAGTACGAAGTTCACGGGTCACTGGCCCGAAGATGCGAGTGCCGATCGGCTCTTGCTTGTTGTTCAGCAGAACAGCAGCGTTGCCGTCGAAACGAATGATGGAACCGTCAGCGCGACGAACACCGTGACGGGTGCGCACGACAACAGCAGTCATCACTTGGCCTTTTTTGACCTTACCGCGTGGAATCGCTTCCTTGACGGTAACTTTGATGATGTCACCGATGCCGGCGTAGCGGCGGTGAGAACCGCCGAGCACCTTGATGCACATGACGCGACGAGCGCCGCTGTTATCGGCCACATCGAGCATGGATTGAGTCTGAATCATAAAATTTCTCCGACCCCTAGCCCTTAGACTTCAACAGCGCGTTCGAGGACTTCAACCAGTGCCCAGGACTTGGTCTTGGCCAGCGGACGGGTTTCGGTAATGGAAACCTTGTCGCCGATCTTGCACTGATTGGTTTCGTCGTGCGCGTGCAGCTTAGTCGAACGCTTAACGTATTTACCGTAGATCGGGTGCTTTACGCGACGCTCGATCAGAACGGTGATGGTCTTGTCCATTTTGTCGCTGACGACACGGCCAGTCAGCGTACGGACGGTTTTTTCAGCTTCAGCCATGATCACTTACCTGCCTGCTGGTTGAGCACAGTCTTCACGCGAGCGATGTCACGCTTGACTTGCGAGAGCAGGTGCGACTGCCCCAACTGGCCAGTTGCTTTCTGCATACGCAGATTGAACTGGTCGCGCAGCAAGCCGAGCAGTTGCTCGTTCAGTTGCTGTGCGGATTTTTCACGAAGTTCATTCGCTTTCATCACATCACCGTCCGCTTAACAAAGGAGGTGGCGAGAGGCAGCTTCGCAGCGGCCAGAGCGAAAGCTTCGCGCGCCAGCTCTTCAGAAACACCCTCGATCTCGTACAGGACTTTGCCTGGCTGGATCTGGGCAACCCAGTACTCAACGGAACCCTTACCTTTACCCATACGAACCTCGAGAGGTTTCTTGGAGATCGGCTTGTCCGGGAATACACGGATCCAGATCTTGCCGCCACGTTTTACGTGACGGGTCAGCGCACGACGTGCGGACTCGATCTGGCGAGCGGTGAGGCGACCGCGAGCAACAGCTTTCAGGGCGAACTCGCCGAAGCTGACTTTGCTACCGCGCAGTGCCAGACCACGGTTGTGGCCAGTCATCTGCTTGCGGAATTTTGTACGCTTAGGTTGCAACATTTGGCGTACCCCTTACTTAGCAGCTTTTTTACGAGGCGCTGGTGCTTGTGGTTTCAGTTCTTCTTGGCGACCACCAATAACTTCGCCTTTGAAAATCCAAACCTTCACACCGATCACACCGTAAGTGGTGTGAGCTTCGTAGGTGTTGTAGTCGATATCGGCACGCAGGGTGTGCAGAGGCACACGACCTTCGCGATACCACTCGGTACGAGCAATCTCAGCGCCGCCGAGACGACCGCTCACCTGGATCTTGATGCCCTTGGCACCAATACGCATGGCGTTCTGTACGGCGCGCTTCATGGCGCGACGGAACATAACGCGGCGTTCCAGCTGCTGAGCTACGCTTTGCGCAACCAGCATAGCGTCGAGTTCCGGCTTGCGGATCTCTTCGATGTTGATGTGCACAGGCACACCCATCTGCTTGGTCAGGTCCTGGCGCAGCTTCTCGACATCCTCACCTTTCTTCCCGATAACGATACCTGGACGAGCGGTGTGGATGGTGATGCGTGCAGTTTGAGCCGGACGATGAATATCGATACGGCTTACGGACGCGCTTTTTAGTTTGTCTTGGAGGTACTCACGCGTTTTCAGATCCTTCAACAGGTAATCTGCGTAAGTAGCACCGTCTGCGTACCAGACGGAGGTGTGCTCCTTGACGATTCCCAGGCGAATGCCAGTGGGATGTACTTTCTGACCCATCTGATCGACTCCGTTACTTGTCCGCAACCTTGACAGTGATATGGCAAGACCGCTTGACGATGCGATCAGCACGGCCTTTGGCACGTGGCATGATGCGCTTCAGCGAACGCCCTTCGTTGACGAAGACGGTAGAGACCTTCAGGTCATCAACGTCTGCGCCTTCGTTGTGTTCGGCGTTGGCTACGGCCGACTCGAGGACTTTCTTCATGATTTCAGCGGCTTTTTTGCTGCTGAAGGCCAACAGGTTGAGCGCTTCGCCCACCTTCTTCCCGCGGATCTGGTCGGCGACCAAGCGGGCTTTCTGGGCGGAGATTCGAGCGCCCGACAACTTAGCGGCTACTTCCATTTCCTTACCCCTTAACGCTTGGCTTTCTTGTCAGCCACGTGCCCGCGATAGGTGCGGGTACCGGCGAACTCGCCCAGTTTGTGGCCGACCATGTCTTCGTTCACGAGAACTGGGACATGCTGGCGACCGTTGTGAACCGCGATGGTCAGACCGACCATTTGTGGCAGGATCATCGAGCGACGCGACCAGGTTTTAACTGGTTTGCGATCGTTCTTCTCCACCGCCACTTCGACCTTCTTCAAGAGGTGAAGATCGATAAAAGGACCTTTTTTCAGAGAACGTGGCACTGTCGTATCCCTCTAGTTACTTGCGACGACGGACGATCATGTTGTCGGTACGCTTATTACCACGGGTTTTAGCACCCTTGGTTGGGAAGCCCCATGGCGATACCGGATGACGACCACCGGAGGTACGACCTTCACCACCACCATGCGGGTGGTCAACCGGGTTCATGGCAACACCACGAACGGTTGGGCGAACGCCGCGCCAGCGTTTGGCACCAGCTTTACCCAGCGAACGCAGGCTGTGCTCGGAGTTCGAGACTTCACCCAGGGTCGCACGGCACTCAGCCAGGACTTTACGCATTTCACCAGAGCGCAGACGCAGGGTCACGTAGACACCTTCGCGAGCGATCAGCTGAGCCGAAGCACCAGCGGAACGAGCGATCTGTGCACCTTTACCCGGCTTCAGTTCGATGCCGTGAATGGTGCTACCTACTGGAATGTTGCGCAGCTGCAGGGAGTTACCGGCCTTGATTGGGGCCAGGGCACCTGCGATCAGCTGGTCGCCAGCGCTCACGCCTTTAGGGGCGATAATGTAGCGACGCTCACCGTCTGCGTAGCACAGCAGGGCGATGTGAGCAGTACGGTTTGGATCGTATTCGATACGCTCGACAGTGGCTGGGATGCCATCTTTGTCGTTGCGACGGAAGTCGACCAGACGGTAATGCTGCTTATGACCACCACCTACATGACGCGTAGTGATGCGGCCATTGTTGTTACGACCACCAGACTTCGATTTTTTCTCGAGCAGCGGTGCGTGAGGAGCGCCTTTATGCAGCTCCTTGTTGACCACCTTGACCACGAAACGGCGGCCAGGGGAAGTCGGTTTGCATTTAACGATTGCCATGATGCACCCCTTCCTTACTCAGCACTGCTGCTGAAATCGAGATCTTGGCCTGGCTGAAGGGAGACGATCGCCTTCTTCCAGTCATTACGCTTGCCCAGACCACGTGCGGTACGCTTGGTTTTACCCAGAACGTTAACGGTCGACACGTTTTCAACTTTTACGTTGAACAGGCCTTCGACAGCTTTCTTGATTTCCAGCTTGGTTGCGTCAGTAGCAACCTTGAATACGAACTGGCCTTTTTTCTCAGCCAGAACGGTAGCCTTCTCGGAAACGTGCGGGCCAAGGAGGACTTTGAATACGCGTTCCTGGTTCATCCCAGCAGCTCCTCGAATTTCTTCACGGCCGAGACAGTGATCAACACTTTCTCGTATGCGATCAGACTGACCGGGTCGGAACCTTGTACGTCACGAACGTCGACGTGCGGCAGGTTACGAGCAGCCAGGTACAGGTTCTGATCAACAGCGTCGGAAACGATCAACACATCGCTCAGACCCATGCCGTTCAGCTTGTTCAGCAGATCTTTGGTTTTCGGCGCTTCAACAGCGAAGTCCTGAACCACGACCAGACGGTCGCTACGCACCAGCTCAGCGAGGATGGAGCGCAGAGCTGCGCGGTACATCTTCTTGTTGAGCTTCTGCGAGTGATCTTGAGGGCGAGCTGCGAAGGTTACACCACCGCCACGCCAGATCGGACCACGAGTGGTACCAGCACGAGCACGGCCAGTACCCTTCTGACGCCATGGGCGCTTACCGCCACCAGCCACGTCGGAACGGGTCTTTTGCTGCTTCGTGCCCTGACGGCCGCCGGCCATGTAGGCCACGACTGCTTGGTGTACCAGCGTCTCGTTGAATTCGCCACCGAAAGTCAGTTCGGAAACTTCGATCGCCTGAGCGTCATTTACATTAAGTTGCATGTCAGTTTCCCCTTAACCGCGAGCCTTGACAGCTGGACGTACAACCACGTCGCCGCCAGTAGCGCCTGGAACGGCACCCTTGACCAGCAGCAGGTTGCGCTCAGCGTCTACGCGAACAACTTCCAGGGACTGAACAGTCACGCGCTCGGCGCCCATGTGACCGGACATCTTCTTGCCCTTGAACACACGACCAGGAGTCTGGCACTGGCCGATGGAACCTGGGACACGGTGCGACACGGAGTTACCGTGGGTGTTGTCCTGGCCACGGAAGTTCCAGCGCTTGATGGTACCGGCGAAGCCTTTACCTTTGGACTGACCAGTAACGTCTACCAGCTGGCCTGCAGTGAAGAGTTCAGCTTTGATCAGATCGCCAGCCTGGAAATCGCCTTCTTCAAGACGGAACTCCCAAACACCGCGACCAGCGGCAACGTTGGCCTTGGCGAAGTGGCCTGCCTGAGCGGCAGTCACACGCGAAGCACGACGCTCGCCGACAGTGACTTGCACTGCACGGTAGCCATCGGTTTCTTCAGTTTTGAACTGGGTGACGCGATTCGGCTCGATCTCAATGACCGTGACCGGAATGGAGACACCTTCTTCGGTGAAAATGCGGGTCATACCGCACTTGCGACCGATTACACCAATAGTCATGTTGTAAACCTCATGAGTGTACGGGGCTTTCACCCGCTATGGCCGCCCATTTCAGAGCGTTACACGACCAGACCGAAGTCTTAGCCGAGGCTGATCTGTACTTCCACACCTGCCGCCAGATCAAGCTTCATCAGCGCATCAACGGTTTTATCCGTTGGCTGGACGATGTCCAGAACACGCTTATGAGTGCGAATCTCGTACTGATCACGCGCGTCTTTGTTGACGTGCGGGGAGACCAGAACGGTGAAACGCTCTTTGCGGGTAGGCAGTGGAATTGGACCACGCACTTGTGCACCAGTACGTTTCGCGGTTTCCACGATTTCCTGGGTGGATTGGTCGATCAGGCGATGGTCGAAAGCCTTCAACCTGATACGGATTTGCTGATTTTGCATTGGATTTCAGACTCCAGGCTGTTCCCAACGGGCGCACTACGCCCGCTAAAAGGAGGCGTGATTCTATAGACGCCCCCAATTAGTGTCAACCCAATAAAAAAAGCCCCCGCTGAGCGGGGGCCTTTTTCAATCGGTCGAGTGATTACTCGATGATTTTGGCTACGACGCCGGCGCCGACGGTACGACCGCCTTCACGGATAGCGAAGCGCAGACCGTCTTCCATTGCGATGGTCTTGATCAGGGTAACAGTCATCTGAATGTTGTCACCTGGCATTACCATTTCAACGCCTTCCGGCAGTTCGCAGTTACCGGTCACGTCAGTGGTACGGAAGTAGAACTGAGGACGGTAGCCTTTGAAGAACGGAGTGTGACGACCGCCTTCTTCTTTCGACAGAACGTAGACTTCTGCGGTGAACTTGGTGTGCGGCTTGACCGAACCTGGCTTGACCAGAACCTGGCCACGCTCAACGTCGTC